>NZ_CP117466.1:1292500-1592500 GCF_028621715.1 Paracoccus marcusii
CGTCCGCGCGGGTTTCCGTGCGGGGCGGCCGCGGCCGGGTGCCGGTATCGTCGTCCAGAGGCATCAGGACCGGGCCGCGCGGGCGTTTGGGGGCGTCTGTCACAGGCGGTCTCCGATCAGGAACTCGGCCGCGCGGTCCAGCCGGATGTGGGGCGGGCCGTCGCCCGGACGCGTGGTCAGGGGGGCGGGGGCAAAGTTCATGATCGCGTAATCGGCATCCAGCCATGCCTGCGCGCCCTGCCGTGCGGGATGCAGCAGCACCGCGGGGTCGGTGGGCAGTTCACCCGGAAAGAACGCGGCCTGCCGCCCGTCCAGCAGGCGTCCGCGCACGGCGGGCAGGTCGCCGTCGGGTTGGGCGATCATGTCCTCGGTCGTGGCGCGCAGGGCGGCGATGGCCATCGCCTCAGTCCGGGCGCCCTGGAAATCGGCGCGGTCGCGAGCCTCGCGCAGCATGGCGGACAGGATCGCGGTCAGGCGGTTGTGCTGGGTGTGGTGCAGGTGGTCGGCCTTGGTTGCGGCGAACAGGATGCGTTCAACCCGCCGCGTGCCCAGAAGCTGGCCCAGCCAGCCTGCGCGGCCGGGGCGGAAGGCCGACAGGATGTCGGCCATGGCGCGGCGCATGTCCTCGACCGCCTGGGGGCCCTGATGGATCGCGCCCAGGATGTCGACCAGCACCACCTGGCGGTCGATGCGGGCAAAGTGGTCGCGAAAGAAGGGCCGGATCACCCGCGACTTGTAGGCATCGAACCGGCGGCGGAATTCTCGGCCAAGCCGCGTGGCCTGCAGGTCGGGCGGCAGGGGCGCAAAGGTCAGGGCGGGCGAACCCGCCAGCTCTCCGGGGATCAGGAACCGGCCGGGCGTGCAGTCCGACCAGCCCGCGTCGCGCGCCGCGTTCAGATGCGCGGTATAGATGTCGGCCAGCTGCTGGGCCTGCGGTTCGGTGAAGCCGTCATCGCGGGGCAGCGCCTGCAGCGCGGTCAGGAACCGGTCGGCGCCGGGGCGGCCCGCGATGCGGTCCAGCACCTCGGTCGACCATTGCGCAAAGTCGCGTTCCATCAGGCGCAGGTCCAGCAGCCATTCGCCGGGATAATCGACGATGTCCACATGCAGGTTGCGCGCGCCGCGCAGCCCCCCGAACATGCCGCTGCCCTGCAGGCGCAGCGACAGGCGCAGCTGGCTGACGTGACGCGTGCCGTCGGGCCAGTGCGGATCGGGGCCGGTCAGCGCGGCCAGGTGGCGTTCGAAGTCGAAGCGGGGGATGGTGTCGTCGGGCTGGGGCTGCAACCACACCGCCTTGAGCCGCCCGTCGGCGGCGGCGCGCAGCGACGACATGCGCCCGCGTTCCAGAAGGTTCGCCACCAGCGAGGTGATGAACACCGTCTTGCCGGCCCGCGACAGGCCCGTCACGCCGATGCGGATCACCGGATCGGACAGGCCCAGTCCCTCCATCACGTCGCTGCGGATACCCATGTCTGCCCCTGTTCGTTTCGCGACACCCAACGCCGCGGGTGCAAGATAGGTCCGCGGAGGCGCGATGTGTAGCGGCGCGATTGTGCCCGGTGCCCCGGCGGCGCTAGAAGGCGGGCATGACGGATGCCCTGCCCATCGACGACGCCCTGCCTGCGCTGTGCGCGGCGATCCGCAGCCACGGCCGCGCGGTGCTGGTGGCCCCGCCCGGCGCGGGCAAGACGACGCGGGTGCCGCTGGCGCTGATGGATCAGGTCGCGGGCCGCATCCTGATGCTGGAGCCGCGCCGCCTGGCCGCGCGCGCCGCGGCCGAGCGCCTGGCGCAGTCTCTGCGCGAGGCCGTGGGCGGGCGGGTCGGATACCGGATGCGCGGGGAATCGGTTCGGGGCAGCCGCATCGAGGTGGTGACCGAGGGCATCCTGACGCGGATGATCCAGACCGATCCCGCGCTGGAGGGCGTGGGCTGCGTGATCTTCGACGAGTTCCACGAGCGCAGCCTGAACGCCGATCTGGGGCTGGCCTTGGTCTGGGAGGCGCGGGGTGCCCTGCGCGAGGATCTGGTGGTGCTGGTGATGTCCGCCACCTTGGACGCGGGGCCGGTGGCGGCGATGCTGGACGACGCACCCGTGGTGACGTCCGAGGGGCGGGCCTTTCCGGTCGAGACGCGCTGGCTGGACCGGCCCCTGCCCGCGGGCGGGCGGTTGGCGGACGATGCCGCGCGTCTGATCGCAAGGGCCGAGGACGAGACGCGCGAGACGGGCGGCACGATCCTGGCCTTTCTGCCCGGAGAGGGAGAGATCCGCCGCGTGACGGCGGCCTTGTCGGGGACGGGCTGCGAGGTGCTGCCCCTGTATGGCGCGCTGCCGGCCGCGGCGCAGCGCGCGGCGCTGGCCCCGCCGGGAGCCGTGCGGCGGATCGTTCTGGCGACGGCCATCGCCGAGACCTCGCTGACGATCCCCGGCGTGCGGGTGGTCGTGGATGCGGGGCGCGCGCGCCGGGCGCGGTTCGATCCGGGCAGCGGCATGTCGCGGCTGGTGACCGAGCGGGTCAGCCGCGCCGAGGCCGAGCAGCGGCGCGGCCGGGCGGGGCGGGTGGCACCGGGCATCTGCTATCGCATGTGGGCGCGGGCCGAGGAGGGGGCGCTGCCGGCTTTCGCGCCACCCGAGATCGCCGTGGCCGACCTGCCCGGGCTGGCGCTGGAACTGGCCGTCTGGGGGGCGGGGGCCGCCGATCTGGCGTTCCTGACGCCGCCGCCGGAAGCCGCGCTGACCGAGGCGCGGGCGCTGCTGGCCGATCTGGGCGCGCTGGATGCGGAGGGGCGGATCACGGCGCATGGCCGGGTGCTGGCACGGCTGCCGCTGCATCCGCGTCTGGCGCATATGCTGGCGCTGGCGGGGCCGGCTGCCGCCGATCTGGCGGCGCTGCTGTCGGACCGCGACCCGCTGCGCGGGGCGGGGGCCGATCTGGAGCATCGGCTGCGGGTGATCCGCGATCCGGGGGCGCGTGCGGCGTTCGAGGTGAACCGGCAGGGCATCGAGAGGATCAGGGCCGAGGCCAAGCGGTTGCGGCGGCTGGTTGCGTCCCGCGACGGCGGGGGGGACGATGTCCCCCCCGCACCCCCCCTAACGGCCCTGTCGGCAGGCGGCATGGCCTCGCTGGCCTATCCCGACCGGATCGGGCTGCGTCGCAAGGGCGACGAGGCGCGGTTCGTGCTGTCGGGCGGCAAGGGTGCGGTGCTTGCATCGGAGGACAGCCTGGCGGCGCAACGGATGATCGTGGCGCTGGATCTGGACGGGGATCAGCGCGAGGCGCGCATCAGGCTGGCCGCGCGACTGGACGAGGGTGATCTGCGCGCGCTGCATGGCGACCGGATCGGCCAGCAGGCCCTGTGCGAATGGTCGCGCCGCGAGGGTCGCGTCGTCGCCCGCCTGCAGGAGCGGCTGGGCGCGCTGGTGCTGTCGGACCGGCCCTGGCCCGACGCCCCGGCCGAGGCGATGGCCGCGGCCGCGTTGGAGGGATTGCGCCTGGACGGGCTGCCCTGGACCCCGGCCGCGGCGCGTCTGCGGGCGCGGATCGCGCTGGTGCCTGACCTTGGCTCTGTGGCGGATGTCGACCTGCTGTCGGATGGCGACTGGCTGCTGCCTTGGCTGGGCCGGGTGCGGACGCTGGCCGATCTGCGCGGGCTGGACCTGGTCGAGCCGCTGAAGGCGCGGATCGGATGGGCAGGCCAGCAGCGGCTGGACCAGGAGGCGCCGGGGCAGTTCACCACCCCCCTGGGTCGCCGCGTGCCGATCGATTACGGGGGCGCGGACCCGTCGATCGAGTTGCGCCTGCAGGAGCTGTTCGGCGTCACCCGCCATCCGGCGGTGGGCGGGCGGCCGCTGCGGATCACGCTGCTGTCGCCGGGCGGCAAGCCGGTGCAGGTGACGATGGACCTGCCGGGGTTCTGGGCCAGCTCCTATGCCGATGTCAGAAAGGACATGCGCGGCCGCTATCCGCGCCATCCCTGGCCCGAGGACCCGACCGCGGCCGATCCGACGGTGCGGGCCAAGCCGCGCGGCACCTAGTCGATGGGGCGGATCAGCTTGGCGTCCAGCACGCGCAGCACCTGGGCCAGGTCGTGGCCGCGTTTCAGGATGCGCCCGTCCATCGCGATCACGGCATAGGCGCCCTGGGCCGCACGCAGCCGAGGACGCTTTTCGATCCGGTAAAGGGGGTGTTCGGCGGCGCGGCGAAAAACGCTGAACACCGCCGCGTCGCGCAGAAAGGACATGCCGTAATCGCGCCATTCACCCGCGGCCACGAAGCGGCCGTAGGTCGACAGGATCAGGCTCAGTTCCCTGCGGTCGAACACCACGCGGTCGGCATCGGGCGGGATCGCGTTCATCATGTCGGAATGGTGACAGCCCGCCGCGGCCGGCGCAACGCCAAACGGGTCAGAAGCAGCTGACCTTGGTGATGCGTCCATTCACGCCGTATTCGATGTTCAGCCGGTCGGGGCGGAAATCGGCGGTGACCATGTCCTCGGGGCCGATGACGCGGGTGCCCAAGGGGAAGTTCATCGCCGACAGGGCCGTGCGGGGCTGGCCGATCAGGCCCTGATAGCCGGCGGCGCCGCATTCGTCGACGACCGGGTGCGGGGTCGGCTCGACATAGGCGGGTTCGCAGGCGGCAAGGGCCGTCGCGGCAAGGATCAGGGCAAGCGTGGTCTTGTGCATGGGGGTCATCCGCAATCGATCTTGGTGATGGTGCCGGTCGCATCCAGGCGGAAGACGAGCCGGTCGGGGTCATAGTCCTGGGGTTCGATCCCGCGATACTCGACCACGCGATAGGCGCCGGGCAGGCCGAGCGTCGGGATCGTGCTGCCGGGCTGGCCCACGCTGGAGGCGTAGCTGCTGGCCTTGCACAGGTCGGGCTTGCGTTCGGTCACCCCGGTGATGCCGGTCGTCGCGGCAGGCAGGTCCGCCACCACGGGTGCCGCCGGGAAGGGGACCGCGGCCGGATAGGGCGCCGTCGGATAGGGGGCCGGTGCGGGTGGCGCATAGGGCGCGGGCGCGGCGGCATAGGGCGCGGGCGCATAGCCGGGCTGGGCCGTATAGGCAGGCCCCGCATAGCCGCCCGCGGGCGGCATGCGGTTCGGCGACGATGCGCAGCCCTGCACGGCCAGCGCCACGCCGGCGGCCATCGCGGCCCGAATCGTCCAGTCCTTGCTGATCATCGCCTGTCACCCCTGCCGGTCCTGTTTCCGGACCTTGTTCCCGCCAGCATAGGCCGCGCCCCCGGCCTTGAGAAGCGGGGTGATGGATCACGTTTCGATCATCGCAGGAATGCAACAGCCCCTGGGCGCGTCGCGCCCTCAGGCGGCCTGCAGGCCGTAGGCCGACAGGAACAGTGCCGCCGCGTCGCGGGCGATCCGCGCGACCTGCGCGTCGGGCAGCGTGGTGCCGGTCAGCAGGGCGGGCTGCTGGACCTGCCCGGTGATCAATGCGACCAGCTGGCGGGAGGATTGACCGCTGTCATGGTCGCGGATCTGCCCCGCGGCGATCCAGCCGTCGATGATCTGTGCCAGGGGGGCCGCGACGCGGTGGGCCAAGGCGTCGTCATAGTCGCGCGCGTCGTCGGGAAAGCGCGTCGATTCGGCGGTCATCACCCGCAGCAGGCTGAGCCGCGGTTCCGACAGTGCCCATGTCGCCAGGTCCGACAATACCCGCGGCAGCTCGGTCCGGGCTTGGGACGCGGGGTCGGCCGCGAAGGGCTGCTGGCGGAAGGCGCTGTCCATCGTGGCGCGCAGCACCTCGCGGAACATCAGGGATTTGTCGGGGAAATAGCTGTAGAGCGTCGCCTTGGACACCCGGGCGGACCGGGCGATGTCGTCGACGCTGGCGGCCGCATAACCGTCGCGCAGAAAGATGACGGCAGCCCCGTCACGGACCTGATCGAACTTGCGGCCCCGCGTGATGCCGGGGGCCGGTGCATGGGTGGTATCGGTCTTCATTCTTCTTCCTTGGTTTCCATCCAAACACCGCGGATAGAGAGGCGGTTTCCCTATCAGCATAATAAATGGTGTGAAAAGGAAAACCCCGGCCGGGCTGCGTGTCGTGCAAAAGCTGCTGGTTTTTATCGCAAACATGGCGGCGTCGGCGACGATCCGCTGTGGCGGCACCGGGCGGATTGGCCTAGCGTGCGGCCATATCGACCTTGCGCCGTCACCAGGAGGAAGCAGCAATGTCCGTCAACACGACCTCGTTCCGGGATTCCGTGGACCGCATGTTCACCCATGCCGCAGGCCTGATGAGTCTTGCGCCGGGGCTGGAGGAGAAGATCCGGGTCTGCAATTCCACCTATACGGTGCGGTTCGGGGTGCGGCTGCGCGGCCAGATCCACACCTTTACCGGCTATCGGTCGGTCCATTCCGAACACATGGAGCCCGTGAAGGGCGGCATCCGCTATTCGCTGGACGTGAACCAGGACGAGGTCGAGGCGCTGGCAGCCCTGATGACCTACAAATGCGCGCTGGTCGAGGTGCCCTTCGGCGGGTCCAAGGGCGGTCTGTGCATCGACCCCCGCGCCTGGAACGAGGACGAGCTGGAGCGCATCACCCGCCGCTTCACCTATGAGCTGTCGCGCCGGAACCTGATCTCTCCGTCGCAGAACGTGCCCGCGCCCGACATGGGCACCGGAGAGCGCGAGATGGCCTGGATGGCCGATGCCTACAAGCGCCTGCACCCGGACGACATCAACGCCAAGGCCTGCGTCACCGGCAAGCCGCGCACCGCGGGCGGCATCGACGGGCGCGTCGAGGCGACGGGCCGCGGCGTGCAATACGCGCTGCGCGAGTTCTTCCGCCATGACGACGTGATGAAGCAGGCCGGGCTGACGGGCGTGCTGGCGGGCAAGCGCGTGATCGTGCAGGGCCTGGGCAACGTGGGCTATCACGCCGCCCAGTTCCTGTCGGTCGAGGACAAGTGCCTGATCACCGGCGTGATCGAGCGCGACGGCGCCATCACCAACCCGCAGGGCATCAACATCGACGCGCTGCGCGGCCATATCCGCGCGACCGGCGGCATCAAGGGCTTTGCCGGCGGCGACTATCACGAGAACGGCCTGGCGATGCTGGAGCAGGAGTGCGACATCCTGATCCCCGCCGCGGTGGAAAGCGTGATCCACGCCGACAACGCCGAACGCATCAGCTGCAAGCTGATCATCGAGGCGGCGAACGGTCCCGTGACCGCCGACGCGGACGCGATCCTGCGCCGCAAGGGGATCGTGATCATCCCCGACATGTACGCCAATGCCGGCGGCGTGACCGTGTCCTATTTCGAATGGGTCAAGAACCTGTCGCAGATAAGCCTGGGCCGTCTGGAGCGCCGCCACGAGGAGGCCCGCGCCCGCATGATCGTCGAGGAGCTGGAGCGTCTGTCGGCCGATACCGGCCTGAACTGGACCCTGTCCAAGGGCTTCAAGGAGGCGTTCCTGACCGGCGCGGACGAGCTGGAGCTGGTGCGGTCCGGCCTGGACGACACGATGCGCGAGAGCTTCAAGAAGATGAAGGAGGTCTGGATCAGCAATCCCAAGGTTCAGGACATGCGCACCGCGGCCTATGTGGTGGCGATCCGCCGGATCTCGAACGTCTACAATTCGCTGGGGCTTTGAGGAAGACCGCGCGTCAGGGGGGCGCTGCCCCCCGTCCTGCGGACTCCCCCCGGGGTATTTCCGGCAAAGGAGAAATCAGGGGCGGGGGGCGGCGGCGCGGCGCAGGCGGTCGTTGATCGCCTGGCCCAGCCCGTGGTCCGGGATCGGCGCGACCGAGATCGGGCGGCCCAGGGCATCGGCACGGCGCAGCAGGTCGAAGAGGCGCGCGGCGGCCTGGGTCAGGTCGCCCGTCTCAGACAGGCTGAACGGGCCGGGGGCGCCGAAGGACAGATGCGTTTCTTCGGGGGCGGGGGCTGCGTTCAGGCGCAGCGCCGATTGCGGCGCGTAATGGCTGGACAGCTGTCCGGGCGCGTTCGGGGCCGAAGGGTCTGCATGATGCGCGGCCAGGGGTTCGCCCAGGGCCGCGGCGATCGCCTCGGCCGGGATGCCGCCGGGACGCAGCAGCGTCGGGCGACCGTCCTGCCAGCCGATGATCGTCGATTCCACGCCGACAGGGCAGGCACCGCCATCCAGTACCGCGGCGATGCGCCCGTCGAGGCCCCCGTCCGGGTGCAGCACATGATCCGCGGTGGTCGGGCTGATCCGCCCCGAGGCATTCGCCGACGGTGCGGCCAGCGGCGCGCCGGATGCGCGCAGCAGCGCCTGCGCCACGGGATGGGCAGGAACGCGGATGCCGATCGTGTCCAGCCCCGCCGTGACCAGCCCCGCGATGCCCGCATCGGTGCGCAGCGGCACCACCAGCGTCAGCGCGCCCGGCCAGAAGGCCCGCGCCAGGGTCAGCGCCTGCGGCGGCAGGTCGGCGATGGCCTGCGCCGCGGACAGGTCCGCCACATGCACGATCAGCGGGTTGAAGCTGGGCCGCCCCTTGGCCTGGTAGATGCCGGCCACTGCCGCCCCGTCGCGCGCGTCGGCAGCCAGACCATAGACCGTCTCGGTCGGGATCGCCACGCAGCGGCCCTGGGCCAGCAGGCGGGCGGCCTTGGCCAGGCCGGCAGGGTCGGGGATCAGTCGCAGGGTCTGCATTCGTGACGCGGGGTTTCGGTTGAGCCTGAAAGGACGGCGGCCCAAGATGCCGCCAGCGCCCGTTGATAGACGCGCCGCGGCCCGATGCCAAGGCGCCAGGAGGAGAACCCGATGACCTACAAGGCCCCGACAGCCCAGATCGACTTCATCCTGACCCATGTCGTCCCCTTCGCCGACCTGGCCCGGACCAACCGCTTTGCCGAGGCCACGGCCGAGACCGCGACCGCCATCCTGTCCGAGGCCGGCAAGCTGGCCCAGAACGTTCTGGCGCCCCTGAACCGGGGCAGTGATCAGACCCCCGCGCGGCTGGAGAATGGCGTGGTGCGGTCGTCGCCCGGCTTTGCCGACGGGTTTCGGGCGATTGCGGAGGGAGGCTGGGTCGGCGTGTCGGCCGATCCGGAATACGGCGGCATGGGCCTGCCGCAGGCCCTGAACATGGCCGTGGCCGAGATGATGTCGGGCGCCTGCCTGTCCTTGCAGCTGAACCCGCTGCTGACCCAAGGCCAGATCGAGGCGCTGGAGCATCATGCCAGCAACGATCTGAAGGCGCGCTATCTGCCCAAGCTGATCAGCGGCGAATGGTCGGGCACGATGAACCTGACCGAACCGGGCGCGGGCAGCGACGTGGGCGCGCTGACCACCCGGGCGGAACCGGCGGGCGACGGCACCTATCGGATCAGCGGGCAGAAGATCTACATCACCTGGGGCGACAGCGACGTCACGTCGAACGTCTGCCACCTGGTGCTGGCGCGTCTGCCGGGCGCGCCCAAGGGGACGCGCGGCATCAGCCTGTTCATGGTCCCCAAGCTGATCCCAGACGAGCAGGGCGACCCGGGCGTCGCCAACAGCCTCAAGGTGGTCAGCCTGGAGCACAAGCTGGGCATCCACGGCAGCCCGACCTGCGTCATGTCCTATGACGGCGCCACCGGCTGGCTGGTCGGCGAGGAGAACAAGGGCATGGCGGCGATGTTCACGATGATGAACGTGGCCCGCCTTGGCGTCGGCATGCAGGGCGTGGGCGTGGCCGAGGCCGCGCTGCAGAAGGCCGTGGCCTATGCGGTGGACCGCAACCAGATGGGGCCAATCATCGGCCATCCCGACGTGCGCCGGATGCTGGCCACCGCGCAGGCCGAGGTCTTTGCCGCCCGCGCCATCGGCCTGGCCTGCGCCACCGCCATCGACATGGATCGCGCCACGGGGGATGCCGATCAGGCCGCCCGCGCGGCCTTCCTGACGCCGATCGCCAAGGCCTATGGCACAGACGTGGGCATCCGCGTGGCCGACATGGGCGTGCAGGTGCATGGCGGCATGGGCTATGTCGAGGAGACGGGCGCCGCGCAGTATCTGCGCGACGTGCGCATCACCTCGATCTACGAGGGCACGAACGGCATCCAGGCGATGGATCTGGTCGGACGCAAGCTGTCGGACGGCGGAGAGGCCGCGATGCGCCTGCTGGACGAGGTGCTGGACGGGGCCAAGGCCGCGCAGTCCGCGCATCCCGAGCTAGCCCACCAGCTGTGGCAGGCCGCCGAGACCCTGCGCGAGGCGACCCAGGCCCTGCTGGAGCGTGACATGACCGACCGTTTCGCGGGCGCGGTCGCCTATCTGACCGCTTTTGCGCGGGTGCTGGGCGGGCATTACCACCTGCGCGCGGCGCTGAAGGGCGGACCGGCGCATCTGGCGCTGGCGCGGGTCTTCATGGCGCGCGTCCTGCCGCGGTTCACCGGCGATCTGGCCGAGGCGCAGGCGGGCCAGGGCGACCTGACTGCGCTGAGCGATGCCGCCCTGGCGGGCGACTTCGCGGCGTGATCCGCACGCCGCACGACATCCCGCCCGCCGAGGGGCAGGCCATCACCGTCGCCCCGGGCGTCTTGTGGATGCGCCTGCCGCTGCCGATGAAGCTGGACCACGTCAACGTCTATGCCTTCGACGATCCCGACGGCTGGACGGTGGTCGATACCGGCTTCGACACGGCGCGCACGCGCGAGATTTGGCAGGTGCTGCTGGACGGGCCGCTGCAGGGGCGGCCGGTCGTGCGGGTGATCGGCACGCATCACCATCCCGACCATATCGGGCTGGCCGGCTGGTTCATGGAGCGGGGCGCCGACCTGTGGATCAGCCGCACCGCATGGCTGATGGCGCGGATGCTGGTCTTGGACGTGCAGGACCGTGCCAGCCCGCAGGCGCTGGCGTTTTGGCGACGGGCCGGGATGGCGGCCGAGATGCTGGACCGGCGCGCCAGCGACCGGCCCTTCAACTTTGCCGACGTGGTCCACCCGCTGCCTTTAGGCTTCACCCGCCTGGTCGAGGGCGACGTGGTGACCTTCGGCGGAAGGCGCTGGCGGGTGGCGATGGGGCATGGCCATGCGCCCTGCCACGCGACGCTGTGGTCGCAGGACTGCGATCTGGTCATCGGCGGCGACCAGCTGCTGCCGTCGATCTCTCCGAACCTGGGGGTCTATCCGACCGAGCCCGAGGCCGACCCGGTCGGCGAGTGGCTGGAAAGCTGCGCCCGGCTGGCGGCGCTGGCGCGGGCCGACCAGCTGGTGCTGCCGGGACACAAGCTGCCCTTCACCGGGCTGCCCTTCCGGCTGGAACAGCTGATCCAGAACCACCGCGCCGGGCTGGACCGGCTGGCGCAGGCCCTGGCGGACGGCCCGCGCACCGCGGTCGGGTGTTTCGACATCCTGTTCCGCCGCCGCATCGGCGAGGCCGAGTACGGACTGGCCATGGTCGAGGCCGTGGCCCATGTGAACCACCTGCACCGCGCCGGGCGCATCCGGCCTGTGGGCGAAACGCAGGGTGCGGTGCTGTGGGGGGCGTGACAGCTGCGCCGCTTTCCGCTATCGCAGGATGAACGCAAACCGATGGGGCAGTGATGGCCGACTACGACAACAAACCCGAAGCGACCCAGGGAACGATGGACCTGACCGACCACAAGAAGACCTTCGCGGGCTTCATCCGCGGATCCACCTGGGTCATCGTCGGATCGCTGGCGGTCCTGGTCTTCATGGCCCTGACGAACGCCTGATCGGACGGGCGGGGACATGAAGCGACGCGTCTTCCTGGCGGCCACGCTGCCGGTCGTGCTGACCGCCTGCGGGGCCGACAACATCTGGGCCAGCGACGAAGCCGTGCGCGACGCGCGCTATGTGTCCGCCACGCCGACCTCGATCACGCTGTTCACGGTGATCGGCATCCCGCGCGGCGAAGGCGGCCATTCGGCGCTGATGTTCAACGGCAGCCAGCGCGTGATCTATGATCCCGCCGGCAGCTGGAGCCATCCGCGCATTCCCGAACGGCGCGACGTGCTTTACGGCATCACCGACAACTTCAAGAACTTCTACATCGATTACCACGCGCGCGAGACCTATTGGGTGGCCGAGGACACGATCCTGGTCCCGCGCGAGGTGGCCGACCTGGCGATCCGCCGGGCCGAGGCCAACGGTTCCGCCAACAAGAGCTTTTGCGCGATCGAATCGGGCAACGTCCTGTCCGGCGTGCCGGGGTTCGAGACGGTGCCGCGGGGGTTCTCTCCGCTGAAGCTGCGCGAATGGTTCCTGCGCCAGCCGGGCGTGGTGTCCAAGCGTCACTATGACGGCGACCCGGCCAACAACCACGACGTCCTGCTGCGTCAGAAGGACGGGACGATCGGCGGTTACAGAAGGTAAAGCAGGCCCGCCAGCGTGATGCCCCCGGCCAGGATGGCCAGCATCACGTTGCGGGTCAGCACGCCCACTGCCACGGTCGCGGCGGCGGCGGCCATGCGGGCCGGATCGGCATTGCCGCCGGTCGCGGCGGGCCAGACGACCAGCGGCGCGACCAGCGCGGGCAGCACCGCCACCGGGGTATAGCGCAGCATCCGCAGCATCCAGTTCGGCAGGTCGCGGTCGCCCAGCGCGCCCAGGAACGACCAGCGGATCAGGTAGGTGCCGACGCCCAGCACCACGATGATGACCCAGATCTCAGTCGCGGACGCCTGCATCGCGCGCCTCCTTGCGTTCGGTGCGGATCTCGACCAAGGCGCCGGTGGCCATGCCCAGGGGCGCGGCGATCAGCAGGCCCAGCCCCGACGGCAGCCCCGCCAGCGCCAGCGCCGCGACGATCGCGACAAAGCAGGCGGCCAGATGCGCAGGCGTGCGCAGCATCGGCGCGATCATCGCCAGGAAGGTGATGGGCATCGCGAAATCCAGCGCGATCCCCTCGGGGATGGCCTGGCCCACGGTGGCGCCCGCCCAGGTGGCGATCATCCATGGCACGCACAGAACCAGCGCGGTGCCGCCGAAATAGGCCAGCCGCTGCGCGATGGTCAGGCGCGGATACTGTTCGTAATGCTGGATCGACAGCGCATAGCTTTGGTCGATCAGCGCATAGGCGACCCAGGCCTTGTGGCCGGGCGTCGCGTCCCGCAGCCACGGCAGCAGGGACGCCGAATACATCGCCATGCGCAGGTTCACCGCCAGCCCGGACAGGATCACGATCAGCGCCGGCGCATTGTCGGTCAGCAGCTGCACCGCCGTGAACTGCGACGCGCCCGCCAGGACCAGCACCGAAAACCCCATGATCTGCGCCAGGTTCAGCCCGGCCTCGGTCGCGACCACGCCGAACAGCACCGCAAAGGGCACGATCACCACCAGGAAGGGCAGCGACTGGACGATGCCGTGGCGGAACGCGGCGGCCGGCGTCCGGGCCAATACGCGGATTGCCGCCTGATCGGCGGCGGCTTGCCGGGCCGAGGGCCTGGGTTCGGGGGCGGGGGACATGGCGCTTTCGTCTTCCTGCGTTTCGCGGCACCTTGCTTGCACGACACGCAAGGCAAGACAAGGCCAGCCGATGCAGATCCTGCACCCGATCCCCGACAGCCTGCTGCCCGCCGCGGCGGCGCTGTGGCGCGCGCATTTCGGGCGCGGACGCTGGCCTGCGCGGGTCCGCGCCGGGCATGGCGTGGTGGCGGTGGATGCATCCGGGGCGGTCTGCGGGGTGATGGGTCTGCGCGATGGTGCCGGCGGGTTCGCGCAGGGCGGCGCGGGGCTGTCAGGCTGGCTGTTCCGCGCGGCGCCGCCCACGGGCGATCTGGTCATCGACGGGCTTGCCGTCACCGACACCCGGCAGGGCACGGGGCGCGCGTTGATCGAGGCGGGGGCACTGGTCGCGGCCCGCGACGGCCGCCCCGGCCTGCGGGCCGAGGTGCGCGCCCGCAACCGGGGCGCGCTGGCCTTCTACGACAGGGTGGGGTTTTCGGACCGGGGGCGGGGCCGCTATGGCCTGCCCTGGTGGGGGCAGGTCCATCTGCTGCACCTGAGCGTCTAGCCGAAGACGCCCGACACGCGGCCCAGCAGCATGAAGGCGCGCGACGACCGGCTGTCGGCCAGCACGGCGATCTGCAGGTCGTCCAATTCCGGTACCAGGCGGGCCGTCAGCCCGTCGAAATGGCGCAGGAAGTGATGCGCGGTGTCGCGAAAGATCTCGTCCTCGCGCAGCATGGTGGCGGCGATCTCCAGCGCGGGCTGGTGGTGGATGCCGCCCAGGGCCGCGACGGCGCTGCCGCGTTCACCGGCGGCATAGCGGCGCCAGACGTCGGGGCGGGCCATCTCTGGCGGCAGGTCATCCATGTAGACATCCTGGCCCGCCATCAGCGTCACGACATCCTGCGCGGCGCGCAGCACCTTGGAATGCGCGGGGTCCTTCAGCGCATGACGCAGGGCGTCGATCGCGTCGACATCGTCGGGACCGTCGGGAAAGTTCAGCGCCCGGATCAGCGTCGTGGCGTCCACCGGGACGCCCTGGGCCTCGAACCGCAGGGCGGCCTGGCGCTGATCGGCGGTCTGGCGGGGCTTGGGCAGGGGGGCCGCGGGGCGGGGCGCGGCGGCCGACTGCGGTTCGGCGGGGGCGGCTGCGGCGCGGGGGGCGGCTGCGGCGCGGGGGGCGGGCGGCGGCAGGTCGTCCACCGGGGCTGCCTCGCCCCGCAGATGCGTCAGGCGGGCGCGCAGGTCCTCGGCCTCGGCGCGCAGGATGGCCAGCTGGCGGGCCAGCGACACGCCCAGCCAGATCAGCGCCAGCGGCAGGACCGTCCCCATGATCGAGACGAGGCGCGCCACGCCCGACGGGCCGCCATCGGTACCCGCGGGCCCAAGCAGCCAGAACAGCGCGACCAGGAACAGCCAGACGCCGGTCAGGGTAAAGCCGACCGTGGTCAGGCGGTCGCGGTTGGCCAGGCTGGCGATGCGTGCAATCAGGGACATGGCGTCATCCGTACCGGATCTCGACGATTTCATAGCTGCGCTGGCCGCCGGGGGTGGTCACCTCGACGCTGTCGCCCTCGTCCTTGCCGATCAGCGCGCGCGCCAGCGGAGAGCGGATGTTCAGCAGCCCGCGCTCGATGTCGGCCTCGGCCTCGCCCACGATCTGATAGTTGCGCTCTTCCTCGGTGTCCTCGTCGATCAGCTTGACGCGGGCGCCGAACTTGATGCTGCCCGACAGTTTCGCGGGGTCGATGACCTCGGCGCGCGACAGCAGGCTCTCCAGCTCCTTGATGCGCCCCTCGACGAAGCCCTGCTTTTCGCGGGCGGCATGGTATTCGGCGTTCTCCGACAGGTCGCCATGTTCGCGCGCCTCGGCGATGGCGCGGATGATGGCGGGACGTTCCTTGGATTTCAGCTGCCCCAGTTCGCGTTCCAGCGCTGCCGCGCCGGTGGGGGTCATCGGTATCTTTTCCATCGCTGCCCTGGTCCTTGTTGGGATGCGTTTGTCCTGCGGGTGCCAAACCAACGCCCCTGCCATTGCGGAATGGCAGGGGCGCGGAAGCTGATCGGGGACATGGTCACCAAAATGACGCTTAATGCAAGCCTGCATGGCCCGAATCGCGCAATCGCACGCGGCCAACCGCCGCGTCACGATTGCCCCCGCCCGCCGGGGTCGCTATCTGTTTGGCAGCCAGATTGCCACGGAGGGGGCCCCAGCACATGACAGACCAGACCGAGATCGTTCGCGAATCGATGGAATACGACGTCGTGATCGTGGGCGCAGGGCCGGCGGGCCTGTCGGCCGCGATCCGGCTGAAGCAGATCGACGCCGAACTGTCCGTCGTGGTCCTGGAAAAGGGCTCGGAGGTGGGCGCCCACATCCTGTCGGGTGCCGTTCTGGACCCCTGCGGGCTGGACCGGCTGATCCCCGACTGGCGCGACAAGGGCGCCCCGGTCACCACCGAGGTGACCGACGACAACTTCTATGTCCTGGGCGAGGCGGGGCAGGTGCGCGTGCCGAACTGGCCGATGCCGCCGCTGATGTCGAACCACGGCAACTACATCGTCAGCATGGGCAATGTCTGCCGCTGGCTGGCCGAACAGGCCGAGGCCCTGGGGGTCGAGATCTTCCCCGGCATGGCCGCCAGCCAGGTGGTCTGGGACGGGGATCGCGTGAAGGGTGTCGTCGCCGGAGAGTTCGGTCGCGAACCCGATGGCAGCATCGGCGACGGATACGAGCCGGGGATGGAGCTGCACGGCAAGTACGTCTTCATCGCCGAAGGCGTGCGCGGCAGCTTGGCCAAGCAGATCGATGCGCGGCTGAACCTGTCGGCCCATGGCGATCCGCAGAAGTTCGGCCTGGGCATGAAGGAGATCTGGGAGGTTTCTCCCGACAAGTTCCACAAGGGTCGCGTCGTGCACACGATGGGCTGGCCCCTGGGCAAGAATGCCGGCGGCGGCAGCTTCATCTATCATCTTGAGAACAACCAGGTACTGGTCGGCTTTGTCGTTCACCTGAACTATGCCAACCCGTACCTGTATCCCTACATGGAGTTCCAGCGCTTCAAGCACCATCCGATGGTCGCGGACCTCTTGGAGGGGGCCAAGCGCATCAGCTATGGCGCCCGTGCCATCACCGAGGGAGGCTGGCAGTCGCTGCCGCAGCTGTCCTTCGACGGCGGCGTGCTGCTGGGCTGTTCGGCGGGCATGGTCAACGTGCCGCGCATCAAGGGCAACCACAACGCGATGCTCTCGGGGATCGAGGCTGCCGATGCCGCCGCCGCCGCGATCAAGGCGGGGCGCGAGGGCGACCGGCTGACCGATTACGACGGCGCGGTGCGCGGCGGTGCCATCGGTGCCGACCTGAAACGCGTGCGCAACGTCAAGCCGATCTGGTCGCGCCTTGGTCTGTCGGCCAGCCTGATGCTGGGTGCGGTGGACATGTGGACCGCCAACCTGACCGGCTGGAACCCCCTGGGTACCTGGAGCCACGGCAAGTCGGACGCCGCCGCCACCGGCAAGGCGCGCGATCACAAGCCGATCGACTATCCGCGCCCGGACGGCAAGCTGTCCTTCGACCGGCTGACCAACGTGGCGTTTTCCTTTACCAACCACGAGGAAAGCCAGCCCTGCCACCTGAAGCTGCGCGACCCTTCGGTGCCGATCGCGGTGAACCTGCCGGAATATGCCGAACCCGCGCAGCGCTATTGCCCCGCAGGCGTCTATGAGGTGGTCGAGGATGCGTCGGGCCCGCGCTTCGTCATCAACTTCCAGAACTGCGTCCACTGCAAGACCTGCGACATCAAGGATCCCAGCCAGAACATCGTCTGGACCACCCCGCAGGGCGGAGACGGGCCGAACTATCCCAACATGTGACCGTGGTCCGATAAGGCAGGTCGGGGCGGGTTCCTTGCCCCGACCTGCAGGTGGCTTGCAGCCTTGCGCCCCGTGGCGGGGCGGCATGGCCCGTCTAGCCGCTGCGGCAGGTTCCGGCCCTTGGATCAGGGGCGCCCCTCAGCTCGCGGTCCCAGGCGATCTTTCGGGCACGGGACCGGGTCTGCGCATCCTCGCAGGTCTGACCATCTTTTGCAGGATGGCGCAGATCTGGGGGTCGATGATCGTCATGACATGCTCCTCATGGTCAGAAATGCACGCAGAGCGTGTATTGAACCATACGGTTCTGTCATTTGGCCCGACCAAACTCACCCGGTCGGCGGATTGTCGTAGGCGCGGGCGCCGCGATCGCTGTCCCGGCAGATGGCTGTACAAATAGCCAAGTGCGCAAAATGGACAAACGGGGGTACACACATCGTATAGTTGTTCGAGGTATCGAGTATGCAAGGTGTTCCGACGGAAATGACGTTTCGGCTGTCCATGTCCGACAAGGACTGGGAGATCATCGATACGGCGCTGACGGCTTATTCCCACAATGCGGTCTATCGCGACCTGCGCGACAAGCTGGACATGCAGGTCGCCATGGTCCGCGCGCTGGACGGTGCGACGCGCAGCGCCAAGGTCGCTGGCCACCGTGACGCGCGCGACGACAGGGCGCGGACCCCGGCCGGGCCGCGTCAGGATCGCCGCTCGACCGCATAGGCCGGCGGGGTCGCGATCAATCGAGGCGGGGCCGTCTGCGATGTAGGGCAGGCGGAGGCGGCGCCTGGACGGTGTCCGACCTGGGTACGCTATGTCGTCGAAATCACTTGATGGAGGGCGGCATTCGGTATCCAACTCTGCGGATCAAAGCATCGCGCAGGAGGTGGCAAGTTATGCCCCGTATGACGCTGACGGGAATGCCGGGGCACCACCCGGTTGTTCTCAGTTTCGAGGCCGACACCCTGTTCACCATCGAGAACGGACCCGAGGGGGCGACCATCCTCGGCCTGCATCGGCAGGGGTCCCAGCAGATCGTCCATGTCCGCGAGACGCGCGATCAGATCATCGCGGCCCGCGCGGCAGCGCTGTCGAACGCGCCGTCCCGGTAGCGCGCAGGGCGTCAGGCCGGATCGCCGGTCATCTGGTGCAGGGCGTCGATGATCTGGTCCGTGGGATAGGGCTTTGGAAAGAACCGCGCACCGGGCGGCAGGTCGGCGTCCTTGACGCCCAGGATCCCCGACGCGACGATGATGCGGATGTCGGGCCAGGTGGCGCTGACATGGGCTGCCAGCTTCAGGCCGTTCATCGATCCGGGCATCTCGACGTCGGTGAACAGGATGGCGATGTCGGAGGTGCCGTTCAGCGTGACCAGCGCGGCGTCGGCCGACTTGGCCTCGTAGGTCCGAAAGCCCGCGTCGTGCATCATGTCGACGGCTTCCATCCGGATCAGGATCTCGTCCTCGACGACAAGGACGGCGTTGCGGGGCTGGGACATGATGGTTCTTCCGGGAATGGGGTGGCGGACGCTCAGTCCTGCTGCGTCAGGCCGGTCAGCGGTGATGTCAGTTCGAAACGCAAACCGCCGGGGTCATAGTCCAGTTCCGCGACCCCGTCGAAGTATCCCGCAAGGGCCTGTTCGATCATCCGGCTGCCAAAACCCTTGCGGCGGGGCGGGGTGACGGTCGGCCCGCCATGTTCCTGCCAGGACAGGCGGAATCCGACAGGCTCCGCGTGGTCGTCGCGGTCCCACCGGACCTGGACATGGCCCGTCTCGGCGGACAGGGCGCCGTATTTCATCGCATTGGTGGCCAGTTCATGCAGCGCCATGGTCAGGGCCAGCGCCTGCTTGGACCCCAGGGCCAGGTCCGGCCCCGCAACCCGGAAGCGGTCCGCGCTCATGCGGTGGGGGGCCAGGGCCGCCTCGACCACCTCGGTGATGGCGGTTTCTGTCCAAGTCGCCTTGACCAGGCGGTCATGGGCCTGCGCCATGATGCCGATGCGCGACTGGATGGACATGCGGGCCTGGTCCAGCGTCTCGGCCTGACGCAGGGTCTGCGAGACGATGGAATGCACCATCGCCATCGAGTTCTTGACCCGGTGGTTCATCTCTCCCAGCATCAGCTGAAGCTGTTCCTCGACCACCTTGATGCGGTTGATGTCCGTGCAGCTGCCGTACCAGCGGGTGATCCGCCCCGTCGCATCGCGGACCGGCTTGGCGCGACCCAAGACCCACCGGTATTCGCCGGACCGGTGCCGCAGTCGATACTCGATCTCGTAGGGCTGGCCGGTCTCCAGGCTTTGACGCCAGCGCGCCCATGTGCGGTCCTGATCGTCGGGATGGAACATCCCGGCCCAGGCCTCGCCGTCGGTCGAGCCTTCGGGCACGCCGGTGAATTCGTACCAACGGTGGTTGTAATAGTCGTGAAATCCGTCCGGGCGGGTCGACCAGATCATCTGGTCGACGGAATCGGCGATGGCGTGGAACTTGGCCTCGCTGTCGTGCAGCTGCGCCTCCCGGGTCTGCAGCTCGTGCATGCGGTCGCGCGCCTCGTACTGCCGCGCGCGGGCCTTGAGGGCAGAGCCGACCGCGCGCACCAGTTCCTCCGCATGCAGCGGTCGCGACAGCACCACCCCGTTCTGCAGCGCGTCGATGCGGGCCTTGGCCCGGTCCGATCGATGCCGCGACGTCCCGTTCGCCAGAACGATGAAGGGAACGTCCGACCAGGACGGCTGATCGGCCAGGGCCTGCTGCAGCAGCCCCTCATCCGCGGCGACCAGGGCCTCCTCGGTGACCAGGGCCACGCCGATGGTTGCTCCGACCAGCCCCGCCAGCGCGGGCAGGTCCCGTGCCTGGACCGACGCGATGCCGACCTTGTCCAGCAGCGCCGCGGCCACGGCGGCGTCGCGGCCCCGCGGCGCCAGGATCGCCACCGCCAGGGCCAGGTCGTCGCGCGCGGCCGACCGGTCGGTCACCGTGCCCGGTCCCTTTGCGGATCGGTCGCCATCAGGTCGTTCTCGGTGCCCACCAGCACCGGGGTCCCGGACAGGATGCCCGAAAAGCCCCGGATCGGTGCGCCGATGACGATGCCGCCCCCGTCGATCCGCAATTCGCGGATCGTGCGTTCGTGGTCCGACGTGCGCGTCTTGATGACCGCGATCGACTTCCGCACCTCTCCGTCGGCCTCGAAAAAGCGCAGCATCATCATCGTGTCGGCCAGATAGCTGATGTCCAGGTCCGACCGCAGGTCGCCCGTCACCCCGTGCTGACCCAGGATCATCAGCGAGACCACGCCCTGCTGGGCCAGGTAGCTGAGCAGTTCGTGCATCTGCAGCACCAGGAAATTGTCGCTTGGCATCGCGTGCAGATAGGCGTTCAGGCTGTCGATCACGACCAGTCCGACATCGTCCTTCTCGACCGCGCTGCGGACGGCGCTGGCGAACTCTCCGGGGGACAGTTCGGCCGGGTCGATCTGGCGGATCGTCAGCAGGCCGGCGTCGATGAACGGCTGCAGGTCCATGTTCAGCACCTTGGATCGGGTCATCAGCGTGGCCAGCCGTTCGTCGAACAGAAAATAGGCCGCCTTCTGGCCACGCTGCAGGGCCGAGATCATGCAGCGCACGGCGGTCGTCGTCTTGCCCACCCCGGCAGGCCCCGCCAGCAGCGTGTTGGTTCCGGGAAACAGGCCGTCGCCCAGCAGCGCATCCAGACCGGCAAGCCCCGTGGTCACCGGTTCGGCCGAAAAGCGGCGGTGGTGATCGGCCGCGATCAGGCGCGGATAGACGCGGATGCCGCCACGTTCGATGGTAAAGTCGTGATAGCCGCCGTGATATTTCAGGCCACGCATCTTGACGACCCTCAGCCTGCGGCGCTCCGAGCCGAAATCGTTGGCCAGCTGCTCCAGCGAGATGACGCCATGCGCGATCGAATGCAGTTGCAGGTCGCCGGGTTCGGCCGTGCGGTCGTCCAGCATCAGCACGGTGCAGTTCCGGCGCGCGAAGAAATGCTTCAACGCCAGGATCTGGCGGCGATAGCGCAGCGGGTTCTGCGCCAGCAGGCGCAGTTCCGACAGGCTGTCCAGCACCACGCGCACCGGATCGGTCCGGTCCACCAGATCGAAGATGCCGCGCACCGTCTCTCCCAGTTCCACCTCGCTGGGATGCAGAAGCGACTGTTCGTGGTCAATGCCGAACTCATCTTCGGCGATCATCTCGAAGACGTCGATGCCGTCCAACGTCAGGTCATGCGACCGCGCGACGGCCTGCAGCTCTGTCTCGGTCTCGGACAGGGTGATGTAGAGGCCGCGGTCACCCGCCTGGCGTCCCTCCATCAGGAACTTCAGCGCCAGCGTGGTCTTTCCCGATCCGGGCGTGCCCTCGACAAGATAAAGCCGCGATGGCGTCAGCCCGCCCAGCAGCACGGCATCCAGGCCGGGGGTTCCGGTGCGAAAGCGCGCGTCGATGTCCGCGCCTGCTGTTTCCTGGCTCATCTGCTGTCCCATGCCTTGGATGGTATCGGCCCGTGCGCGCCCCGGACACAAGGCGGATTCCTGTCCCGACCGGGTGCCGGTCGTCAAGCGCCAAAGGCGCAGTCTGATCGTCACGCCTAATCCGTCGCCGCGGACAGCTCCACCTGATAAAGGATGGTCCTGGCACGGGACCGGTGCCTGGACCGGGCTCAATGCCTTTCCGGATCATGGCGGCAACTGGCGCGCGATTTCTTGGGAACCCGGTTTACCGAAGGGCGTTGCCCTTGATGGTCACATGCGCGCACGACGCCGACCGGCCCTGATCCGAAAGCGAGGAAGCCATCATGATCACCCTGACCGTGAACGGGACGGAACACAGTTTCGATGGCGATCCCGAAATGCCGCTGCTGTGGTACCTGCGCGACGAATTGGGACTGACCGGCACCAAGTTCGGCTGCGGCATCGCCCAATGCGGCGCCTGCACGATCCATCTGGACGGCTATCCGACCTTTGCCTGCATCACCCCCATCTCGATCGCGGATGGGTCGGACGTCCGCACGATCGAAGGTCTGGCCGAGAACGGCGACCACCCCGTGCAGGTCGCCTGGCGTGACCTGAACGTGTCGCAATGCGGTTATTGCCAGGCGGGGCAGATCATGCAGGCCGCGGCGCTTGTGGATTCCACCCCCGACCTGACCGACGAGGATATCGACACGGTGATGAGCGCGAACCTGTGCCGCTGCGGCACCTATCCGCGCATCCGCGCCGCCATCAAGCAGGCCGCCGAAGCGAGGACCGAATGATGTCGAACCGCGTCCCCGCATCCGCCCGCATCGCCAATGTCAGCCGCCGGTCCCTGCTGCTGGGTATGGGGGCCGGCAGCTTGGTCCTTGCGATCGGACTGCCCCGCCCGGGCCGCGCGCAGGACGCGCCTGTCCAGTTCGGCGCCGACGCGATGCCCAACGGCTGGCGTGACGATCCGAACGTCTTCGTCTCGATCGCCGAGGACGGTATCGTCACCGTGACCGTCCACCGTTCCGAGATGGGGCAGGGCGTGCGCACCTCCATCGCGATGGTCGTGGCGGACGAGCTGGAGGCAGACTGGGACATGGTCCGCGTGACCCAGGCCCCCGGCAACGAGCCGCGCTATGGCAACCAGGACACCGACGGCTCGCGCAGCCTGCGCCATTTCTTCGGCCCGATGCGCCGTGCCGGGGCCTCGGCACGGACCATGCTGGAGCAGGCGGCGGCCGAGGCGTGGGACGTGCCCCTGTCCGAAGTGCGCGCCGAGGGGCATGTCGTACGTCATGCCGGATCGGACCGCATGATGGGCTTTGGCGAACTGGCCGCCAAAGCCGCCGCCCTGCCGGTTCCCGACCGCGAGGGCCTGCGCCTGAAGGACCCCGCGACGTTCCGTTACGTCGGCAAGGCCGATATCGGGCTGGTCGACAATGACGACATCACCCGCGGCACCACGACCTATGGGATCGACGTGCGCCGCGAAGGGATGCTGTACGCCGTCATCGCCCGCCCGCCGGTCTTTGGCGGCAGCGTGGCCAGCTTGGACGACAGCGCCGCCCTGCAGGTGCCTGGGGTCGAGCGGATCGTGCGGCTGGACCCGCCCGCCATCCCCGCGGAATTCCAGCCGCTTGGCGGCGTCGCGGTCATTGCCCGCAACACCTGGGCCGCCATCAAGGGGCGCGAAGCGCTGGTCATCGAATGGGAGGACGGGCCGCATGCCGCCTATTCCTCGGATGACTTCAGGGCAGAGCTTGAGGCGGCGGTGCAGACCGGCGACGGCAAGCTGATCCTGAACCGGGGCGACGTCGACGCGGCCCTGGCCGAGGCAGAGACCCGCGTGGTTGCCGAATACTATATCCCCCACCTGGCGCAGGCCCCGATGGAGCCGCCAGCCGCCGTGGCCGATGTGCGCCACGGGTCCTGCGAAGTCTGGGCCTGCGTTCAGGCGCCGCAGGTCACCCGTCTGCGCCTGGCACAGCGGATGGAACTGCCCGAGGAGGACGTGACCGTCAACGTCACCCTGCTGGGCGGTGGTTTCGGCCGCAAGTCCAAGCCCGACTTCGTGCTGGAGGCCGCGATCCTCAGCCGCGAGATGGGCGCCCCGGTCAAGCTGACCTGGACGCGCGAGGACGACCTGCACCACAGCTATTACCACACCGTCTCGGTCGAGCGGCTGGAGGCGGGGCTGGACGCACAGGGCAAGGCCGTGGCCTGGCTGCACCGCACCGCCGCCCCCACGATCGGGTCGATCTTTGCCCCCGACCCCAAGGAGAAACTGCCGTTCGAGCTGGGCATGGGTCTGACCAACATGCCCCTGAACATCCCCAACGTCCGGGCCGAGAACCCGCAGGCCCCGGCCCATGTGCGCATCGGCTGGTACCGGTCGGTGTCCAACATCCCGCATGCCTTCGCGATCCAGTCCTTCATCGCCGAACTGGCGGCCGCGGCGGGCCGCGATCCGCTGGAATACCTGCTGGAGACGATCGGCCCCGCCCGCCTCATCGACCCCAGCGAGATCGGCGATGTCTGGAACTATGGCGAGGACCCGGCGCGCTATCCCATCGACACCGGACGCCTGCGGGCGGTCACCGAAACCGTGGCCGACGCGATCGGATGGGGTCGCCAGATGCCCGCCGGCAGCGGCCTGGGCATCGCCGCGCATTACAGCTTTGTCAGCCATGTCGCCGTGGCGGCCGAGGTCAAGGTCGTGGACGGCGCGGTGCGCATTCCGCGCGTCGAGATCGCCATTGACTGCGGCGCGCATGTGAATCCCGACCGCATCCGCTCTCAGATGGAGGGGGCCGTCATCATGGGCGCGGGGCAGGCCCTGACGGCCGAGATCACCTTCCAGGACGGGCGCGCGCAGCAGGACAACTTTGACACCTACCTGATCCCCCGCATGGAGACCGCGCCGCGGGAGATCAACGTGCATCTCGTGTCCTCGGGCGGCTATGACCAGCCTTTGGGGGGCGTCGGGGAACCGGGCCTGCCGCCCGTCGCCCCGGCCATCGTCAACGCGATCTTTGCCGCGACGGGCACCCGCATCCGCCGCCTGCCGGTGGCCGATCAACTTCGCAGCTGAGGACATGTCCATGACCCTGAAACAGATGCTTCTGGCCGGCGGCCTTGCTGTCCTGGCCGGTCCGGCGCTGGCGGATTGCGCCGACCGGATCACCTTCCTCGAGGAGGCGCTGGACGATGCGTCGCGGCTGGCCATCTCGGCCTCGACGGGCGGGCAGGGGGTCGCGGGCGCCCGCGAGGCCCAGGCCGTGACCGAGGAGACGGCAGAGGAACCCGTCCCCTATCAGGACGACGCCGCCGCGGCGGTCGAGGAGGCCGATGAGGCCGGGGACGGTGGCGAGGAGCTGATCGAGGCGCGTGCCCGCCTGGGCGAAGCCCGCACCCTTGCCCAGGATGGGGACGAGGAGGCCTGCACCCGGCAGATCAAGGAGATCCTTGTCGGCCTGATCGACGGGTGATCCGGCAGGCGCGGCCTAGTCCGAATGGAACACCTCGGTCAGGCCCGCCCACCATTCACCAGGGGCCCGCGTGTCCAGCGGGCGCTGCATCGGGCCGCACAGCGCCCACCAGTCGCGCGTCACCGGATCGGCGGCAATGGCCGCATCATCGGCCGCGAAATCGTTGCCGCGATATTCCCAATAGCTGAACAGCAGGTTTTCTGGCTGGCGCAGGAAGATTGAATAGTTGGTGATATGCGACCGCGACAGCCGGTCCAGCACCGCGGGCCAGACATCGGCATGCAGGCGGGTGTATTCGTCGATCCGGTCCGGATCGATCCCGATGACATGGGCCATGCGTTTCATGGGCGCTGTTCCTTCGCGTTAAGGTCGTAAAAGCGGGCGGCTGTCTGCCCAAAGACCTGAGCGCGATCGGCATCGGACAGGTCCGCGCACAGGGTCTGCGCGACCTGCAGCCAGTCGGCATAGGTGCCCGCAAGCTCCAGCACCGGCCAGTCGCTACCCCACATCAGCCGTTCGGGGCCGAATGCCCGCAGGACATGGTCGAAGACCGGGCGCAGGGTGTCTGCGGACCAGCCGGGCCCGAATTCGTTGGCCAGCCCCGACAGCTTGCAGAACACCTGCGGATGGGCGGCCAGGGCGTCGATGCCCCGGCGCCAGTCCGGTTCGGGGTCCGTGCCGTCAAAGACGGGCTTGGCGCAGTGATCGATCACGATGGGCAGGGACGGCACCCGCCCGGCCAATTCCTCGATGACCGGCAGATGGCAGGGCGTGATCAGCGCGTCCAGCCGCAGCCCGGCCCCCGCGACCTGCCGCAGGGCGTCGACCACGCCGTCCTGCAGGATCCACCGGGTGTCGTCGATATCTTGCAGCATCGGGCGGATGCCGCGCAGCGCAGGGTGGGCAATGCGCGATAGCTGCGCGGCCACGTCGCCGGTCAGGTCGATCCACCCGACGACGCCGCGGATCAGCGGCGACCGGTCGGCCATCTCCAGCAGGAACTGCGTCTCGTCCAGCGTGGGGGCGGCCTGGACCAGCACCGTGCCGGTGACCCCGGCCGTCCGCGCCAGGGGTTCCAGGTCCGCGGGCAGGATGTCCCGCCGGATGGGCGCGACCTGATCGGTCATCCAGCCGTAATCGCCCCGGGCGATCCGCCAGAAATGCTGATGGGCGTCAATGATCACGGGAATGTCCTTGCCGGGTTGTGTCTCTAATCATAATAAACCGTATGGAGGCGGTCGTGGCGTGTCAACGCCCGACCCGGGAGGACAGGAGGCGGCATGAAGACCATCAGGATCGGCCGGACGGGGGTGGAGATCACCCGCATCGCGTTCGGCTGTGCCAGCATCGGCAACCTGTATCGCGAGGTCGCGGAGGAGGACGCGCAGCAGGTTCTGCAGGCGGCATGGGATGCGGGGATCCGCTATTTCGACACGGCGCCCCATTACGGGCGCGGCCTGTCCGAACAGCGGTTGGGGCGGTTCCTGACGGGCAGGACGGGGGCCGTTCTGTCGACCAAGGTCGGGCGCGTCCTGACCCCTGCCGCCGCGCCGATCCCCGGGGCCGACAGCTATGTCCGCCCCGCGCAGAACGACGTGCATTACGACTATTCCGGTGACGGGATCGAGGAGAGCCTGGAGCAGAGCCTGGACCGGCTTGGCGTCGCGCGGGTCGACATCGTCTATGTCCACGATCTGGGCACCTATACCCATGGCACCGACAACGACCGGCATCTGCAGGCGTTCCTGGGGTCCGGGTATGAACGGCTGGTCCGGCTGAAGGAGGCCGGCCGCATCGGCGCATTCGGTCTTGGCGTCAACGAAACCGAGATCTGCCTGCAGGTGATGGATCACGGGCCGCTGGACGTGATCCTGCTGGCGGGGCGGCTGACCCTGCTGGACCGTTCGGCCGAGGACGCTTTGGTGCCGCGCTGTCGCGTGGCCGGGACCAGTCTGGTGCTGGGCGGGATCTTCAACTCCGGCATCCTGGCGACCGGGCCCGTGGCCGGCGCGACCTATGACTACGGCCCCGCCCCGCAGCAGGTGCTGGACCGCGTGGCTGCCCTGCAGGATCAGGCCGCCGCGCAGGGGATGCCGCTTGCGATCGCGGCGTTGCATTTCGCGCGTGACCATCCCGCGGCGGCGGCGGTGCTGCTGGGCACGGCCAATCCGGCGACCTTGCGCCGCAACCTGGAGGTCCTGCGCTAGCCCAGGTCGTGATGGCGCAGGGATGACAGCAGCGTCGATTTCGACGTGCGCAGGTGCTGGCGCGCGGCATCCAGCGCGCGGCCGGCGTCGCGGGCCTCCAGCGCGTCGATGATCGCCAGGTGTTCCTGGATCGCGGCGCCGTTCCGCTGCTTTTCCTGCGTCTTGTCCCACATGTAGTGATAATGGAAGATCAGCGAGATGACCTTCTGGAACTCGGCCACGAAGCGGTTGCGGACGACGGCGTTGATGGCCTCGTGGAACGCCTCGTCCAGCTTGGAGAACTCGTGGAAATGCGTGTCGATCTGGTCTGCCAGGGCCAGGTGCTGGACGCGCAGCGTGGCCAGACGCGGCCAGACGGGGTGGTCGACCGGTGCCTCGACCAGCTTGGCGATCGCGTCCAGTTCCAGGACCAGCCGAAAGTCCGACAGCTCGACCGCGAATTCCTTGGTGAAGCCGCGCAGCATCCAGCCGCCCTTGGGCCTGCGTGCGACCAGGCCGAACCGGCTGAGGCCGGCCAGGAACTCGTTCAGCTGATGCTGGGTGACGCCGAAGGTCCGCGCCAGCTCGGCCACCGACAGCGGCGTTTCGGCAGGCACGTCGAACCGCAGGATCCAGTCCAGGAACCGCTGCTCCAGCGCCTGCAGGCCGTCGGCGGCGCGGATCACGGCGATCCGGTCGTCCTGGTCCGGCATGCGCAGCACCCGCTTGGCCCGCCCATCCAGCGCGATCACCCCCAGCTCTGCCAGCCGCGCCAGGCAGCGGCGGACGACGGTGCGGCTGACCCCGGCGATCTCGCTCAGCGCGGCCTCGGCGGGCAGGTTGGCCCCCGGGGTCAGAGTCGCGCAGTGGTCCAGAAGGCGGTTGTACGCCTCGCGATAGCGGGTGTCGCTGCGGGCCATGGTGGGGTTTCCTCGGGTCAGGCGGTTCTTGTCCTAAATTATTAAAAACAATTGACAGGTGCAAGGTGCCTGCACATGCTTTGCCGACATCAGGACGAAATCGGTCGGGGAGGAACGATGACGGACGCAAGCAAGCCCTGGGCCGACGGCAAGGCGCGTCGGCTGACCATCGCCCGCGACCAGCTGCACCGCGCATCGGCCCTGCTGACGCTGGTCCTGCTGATCATCGGCTTTGCGATGGCCAGCCCGGCGTTCCTGTCGGTCAACAACGGGCTGACGGTGCTGTTGCAGACATCGGTCATCGGGCTGCTGGGGATCGGGCTGACCATGGTCATCATCACCGGCGGGATCGACCTTTCGGTCGGCTCGGTGCTGGCGCTGTCGGGCGTGGTATCGGCGATGGCGGTCAAGGCCGGCCTGCCGGTGGTGCCCGCGATGTGCGCAGGCGTCCTGGCCGGCGCCGCCTGCGGGGCGTTCAACGGCCTTGTCATCACCCGGCTGCGGATCCCGCCCTTCGTGGCGACGCTTGGCATGATGCTGATCGCGCGCGGCGTGGCGCTGCAGCTGACCGGGGCCACGCCCATCTCGCAGCTGGGCGCGGGCTTCGGGCGGCTTGGCAACGGCGCGCTGTTCCGCGTGGTCGAGATGCAGCCGAACGGCTTTCCGCGCGTGATCTTTCCGGGCATCCCCTATCCGGCCATCCTGCTGCTGGTCGTGGCTGTGGTCGCGACCTATCTGCTGCGCCGCCGCCAGATCGGACGCCACATCTATGCCACCGGGTCGAACGAGGAGGCCGCGCGCCTGTCCGGCGTGAATGTCGACTGGACCAAGATGTACGCATACACGATGTCAGGCGCGCTGGCGGGGCTGGCGGGCAACGTACTGATGTCGCGCCTGGTCACCGCCCAGCCAAGCGAGGGGGTGATGTACGAACTGGATGCCATCGCGGCGGCGGTGATCGGCGGCGCGTCCCTGTCGGGGGGCGTGGGCACCGTCGCGGGCACGATGATCGGTGCGTTCATCATCGGCATTCTGCGAAACGGTCTGAACATGTCGGGCGTGTCCGCCTTCATCCAGCAGATCGTCATCGGCTTCGTGGTCATCGGCGCGGTCTGGATCGATCAGGTCCGCAACCGCCGCTAGGCCCGCATCATCATCATCGGAGGAGGAACCAAGATGACACTGCTGAAGACATGCCTGGCCGTATCCGCCCTTGCCCTGACCGCCGCCGGCGCCCAGGCCGGAGAGATCGCGGTCATCGTCAAGACGACCAACTCGAACTTCTGGCAGAACGTGAACCTGGGCGCCCAGGCCGCGATCGAGGGCCAGTCCGAGCATACGCTGAGCTTTGACGGTCCGGCCGCGGAAAGCGCGGTGGCCGATCAGGTCAGCCTGGTCGAGAACGCCATCAACCGCGGCGTGGCCGGGCTGGTCCTGGCCCCGTCCGACCCCGAGGCGCTGATCCCCGTGGTGCAGCGCGCCTACGAATCCGGCATCCCGGTCGTGATCATCGACAGCGCCCTGGGCGAGGGCGCAGAAGGCGCGTTCCAGGCCTTCCTGTCGACCGACAACTGCGCGGCCGGAGAGCAGGTGGCCAAGCGCATGATCGACGAGGCCGGCACGACCGGCAAGGTGGGGATCATGTCCTATGTCGCGGGCGTCGGGTCCGAGATCGGGCGCGTCGGCTGCTTCACCACCTACCTGCAGGAGAATTCCGACCTGGAGATCGTGGGTCCGCTCTATTCGCAAAGCCAGATGGCCAACGCGCTGAACCAGACCACCGACATGCTGGCGTCGAACCCGGACCTGGTCGGCATCTTCGGTGCGAACGAACCCACGGCCGTCGGCATGGGGCGCGCGATCGAGCAGGCGGGCAAGGCGGGCCAGCTGACCGCCCTGGGCTTTGACGGCAACGAGGACCTGCAGCAGTTCGTGCGCGACGGCGTGCTGACGGCGACGGCGGTGCAGGGATCGTTCGCCATGGGCGAGATGGGCGTGCAGACCGTGATGGACATCCTGGCCGGAGAGACGGTCGAGCCGTTCATCAACACCGGCGTGGTGATGGTCGACAAGGCCAACATTGAGTCCGACGAGGCCAGGAACGTCCTCTACTGATGCTGCCGGGGACCGCCCGCGCGGTCCCCGATCACCGACACGTTGCAAGGGGCATGCCCATGTCAGACCAGCCGCTGGTCCAGATGATCGACATAGAAAAGCATTTCGGCGGCGTCCGGGCCGTCGATCATGTCTCGGTCAGCCTCTATCCGGGCGAGGTGGTGGGCCTTCTGGGGCATAACGGCGCGGGTAAGTCCTGCCTGATGCGCATCCTGTCGGGCGCCATGACCCCCAGCAGCGGAGAGATCCGCGTGAACGGCACGGCGGTCCGCTTTGCCGAACCCAACGACGCCCGCGCCAAGGGGATCGAGACGATCTATCAGACGCTGGCCCTGGCCGATCATCTGGACGCGCCCAGCAACCTGTTCCTGGGGCGGGAGCTGAAGACCCGGTTCGGCAACCTGGACGACGCGGCCATGCTGCGCGCCGCGTGCGAGGTGCTGGCCCGGCTGAACCCCAACTTCCGCAACCTGCGCGACCCCGTGTCCAGCCTGTCGGGCGGCCAGCGCCAGGTGATCGCGATCGCGCGTGCGATCTATTTCGACACCCGCGTGCTGATCATGGACGAACCCACCGCAGCCCTGGGCCCGTCCGAGACGGCGATGGTGGCAGACCTGATCCGCAAGCTGCAGGCCGACGGGATCGGGATATTCCTGGTCAGCCACGACATCCATGACGTGTTCGAGCTATGCGACCGGGTCGTGGTGATGAACAAGGGCCGCGTCGTGGGCGCCCATTCCATCGGCGATGTCAGCAAGGACGACGTCCTCAGCCTGATTGTCAAGGGAGAGCTGCCGTCCGACTGGTCCGCCCGCAGGCCGGAGCCGGTGCAATGAAGGACGCATCCGCCACCACGATGGCATGCGGCGTCTGCGTCGAACCCGGCCGGTTTCGCATCGAGACGCGGCCCTTGCCGACCCATGCCCCCGAGGGCTGGGTGCTTGTCGACATCGCCGCCATCGGCATCTGCGGCACGGATTACCACATCTTCGAGGGCAAGCATCCCTATCTGGATTATCCCCGCGTGATCGGGCACGAGCTGTCCGGGCATGTGGCCAGCGGACCGGATGCCGGGAGCCTGGTCGTGGTGAACCCATACCTGTCCTGCGGGGCCTGCCGTGCCTGCCTGCGCGGCAAGCTCAACTGCTGCGCCGCGATCGCGGTGCTGGGCGTGCATCGCGACGGCGGCATGTGCGCGCGGATCGCGGTTCCGGCGGGCAACCTGTACCCCGCCGACGGGCTGAGCGTGCATCAGGCTGCGATGGTCGAGTTCCTGGCCATCGGCGCCCATGCCGTCGCGCGTTCGGGCGTGGGGCAGGGCGATCTGGCGCTGGTGACGGGGGCGGGGCCGATCGGGCTTGGCACCGCGCTGTTCGCGCGGCTGGCCGGGGCCCAGGTGCATCTGATGGATCTCAGCGACCGGCGGCTGGCGCTGGCGCGGCGCCTGTGCGGGTTCGACCTGCTGCACCGTCCGGGCGACGACATCCTGACCGGCGAATTGGCGCAGGGCTTCGACGTCGTCTTCGACGCGACCGGCAGCGCGCCGGCCATCGAGGCTGGTTTTCCCCTCGTGGCCCATGGCGGCAGCACGGTGCTGGTCAGCGTGGTCAAGGGCGACATCCGCTTTTCGGATGCTGAGTTCCACAAGCGCGAGGCCCGCATCATCGGCAGCCGCAACGCGCAGGCCCCCGATTTCGACCGGGTCATCGACGCCATTCGCGACGGGCTGATCCCCACCGATGCGCTGTTGTCCGAGGTCGTTCCGCTGGCCGATCTGCCCGACCGTTTTGCCGCGCTGGTCGATGACCGCGACGACATCGTCAAGATCCTGGTGACCCCGTGACGCAAGCCCCACCGACCGCCATCCGCCTGCATGACCGCGACAACATCATGGTCGCCCTGATCGCCCTGGCCCCCGGCGCGCCGCTTGATGCCGGATGCGCTGCGACAGAGGCGATCCCCGCGGGCCACAAGGTCGCCATCCGCCCCATCGCGCCCGGCGAACCGGTCCTGAAATATGGTCAGGTCATCGGCATCGCCACCCGGCCCATCGCGGCGGGGGCGCATGTCCATGTCCAGAACCTTGGCATGGGGGCGCACAAGCAGGATCACGGCTTTGGCAGCGCGGCGGGTGCGCTGCCCGCCCCCCATGCGCCGGCGTCCTTCCAGGGGTTTCACCGGCCATCGGGGCGGGTGGGCACGCGCAATTATGTGGGCATCCTGACCTCGGTCAATTGCGCGGGATCGGTCGCCCGCTTCATCGCCGAGGAGGCAGAGCGTCAGGGCTGGCTGGCCGATTACCCCAACGTGGACGGCATCGTGCCCATCGTGCACGGCACCGGCTGCGGCATGTCCGGCAAGGGCGAAGGGTACGAGACGCTGTTCCGCACCATCGCGGGCTATGGCCACAACCCCAATTTCGGTGCCATCCTGATGGTGGGCCTTGGCTGCGAGGTCATGCAGATCCCCGACCTGATCGACCGGCGCGCGCTGAAGGACAGCGCCCGGTTCCGCTATATGACCATCCAGCAGACGGGCGGCACGCGGGCCACCGTCGACAAGGGCGTGGCGATCCTGCGCGAACTGGCCGCCGAGGCCGACCGCGCCACGCGCCGGACCGCCCCGGCATCCGCGCTGGTGATGGGCATGCAATGCGGGGGGTCGGACGGCTATTCGGGGATCACGGCCAACCCGGCCCTGGGGATCGCCTCTGATCTGCTGGTGGCGCAGGGGGGCATCTCGATCCTGTCGGAAACCTCCGAGATCTATGGCGCAGAACATCTGCTGACCCGACGCGCCGATCCCGAGACCGGCCGCAAGCTGATCGACCTAATCGAATGGTGGGAGGATTACACCGCCCGCAATTTCGGAGAGATGGACAACAATCCCTCGCCCGGCAACAAGCGCGGCGGCCTGACCACGATCCTGGAAAAGAGCCTGGGCGCCGTGGCCAAGGGGGGCAGCGCGCCGCTGTCGGCGGTCTATCGCTATGGCGAACCCATCGACCGGCCGGGTTTCGTCTTCATGGACAGCCCCGGCTATGACCCCTGTTCGGTGACGGGGCAGGTCGCGTCGGGGGCCAACCTGATCGCCTTCACCACCGGGCGGGGCAGCGTGTCGGGCTATCGTCCGGTGCCCTGCATCAAGATCGCGTCGAACCCCGACCTGTGGCGCCGGATGGAGCCGGACATGGATGTCGATTGCGGTGCCATCCTCTCCGGGGCGACTCTGCAGGAGAAGGGGCACGAGATCTTCGACCTGATGCTGGCCGTCGCCTCCGGTGCCCCGACGAAAAGCGAGGCGCAGGGGTTCGGCGCGGTCGAGTTCGTGCCCTGGCAGATCGGCGCGGTGATGTAAGTGAAAGGACAGCGAATGATACCAACCCCCATGACCGGACAGCGCGTCGTGATCACCGCGGCGGCCCAGGGGATCGGCCGCGCCAGCGCACTGGCCTTTGCCGCGGCGGGCGCCGAGGTGATCGCCACCGACATCAACATGGACGGGCTCTCGACGCTGGACGGGTGCCGCACCGCGCGCCTGGACGTGCTGGACGGCGCCGCCGTGGCGGCGTTCTTTGCCGATCTGGAACCGGTGGACGTGCTGTTCAACTGCGCCGGGGTCGTGCATGCAGGCGGCATCCTGGAGGCATCCGAGGCCGACCTGGAATTCGCATTCGACCTGAACGTGCGATCGATGATGCGCACGATCCGGGCGGTCCTGCCGGGGATGGTCGATCGGGGGCGGGGGGCGATCATCAACATGTCCTCGGTCGCCTCGTCCATCAAGGGGGTGCCCAACCGCTTTGCCTATTCCACCACCAAGGCCGCCGTCCTGGGTCTGACCAAGTCGGTCGCCGCCGATCATGTGGGCCACGGCATCCGATGCAACGCGATCTGCCCCGGCACGGTGCAGTCGCCGTCCCTGGACGACCGCCTTGCCGCGACGGGCGATGCCGTGGCGGCCCGCGCGGCCTTCGTCGCGCGCCAGCCCATGGGGCGCATCGCCGATGCGGCGGAAATCGCCGATCTGGCCGTGTATCTGGCGGGCGCGACCTATACCACGGGCCAAGTCGTCTGCATCGACGGCGGCTGGACACTCTGACCCAAGGAAGACGACATGAAACTTGTTCGCTTTGGTGCCGCGGGCGCCGAGAAACCCGGCCTGATCGACGCGGACGGCCAGATCCGTGACCTGTCGGCGCATGTGTCGGACCTGTCCGGACAGGCGCTGCATCCCGCTGCACTGGCCGGCCTGGCGCGCCTTGATCCGGCGACGCTGCCGCTGGTCCAGGGCGATCCGCGTCTGGGCCCGCCCGTCGCGGGCACCGGCAAGTTCATTTGCATCGGCCTGAACTATGCCGACCATGCCGCCGAATCCGGCATGCAGGTCCCGCCCGAACCGGTGATCTTCATGAAGGCCACCAGCGCGATCTGCGGCCCGAACGATCCGATCATCATCCCGCGCGGCAGCGAAAAGACCGACTGGGAGGTCGAGCTGGCCGTCATCATCGGCAAGCCTGCCAAATATGTCGACGAAGCCGACGCCATGTCCCATGTCGCGGGCTTTGCCGTGACCAACGACGTATCCGAACGGGCGTTCCAGACCGAACGCGCGGGCCAGTGGACCAAGGGCAAGTCCTGCGACAATTTCGGCCAGATCGGCCCCTGGCTGGTCACCCCGGACGAGATCGCCGATCCCCAGGATCTGGCGATGTGGCTGAGCGTGAACGGTCAGACGATGCAGGACGGGTCGACGGCGACGATGGTCTATCAGGTGCCGTTCCTGATCCATTACCTCAGCCAGTTCATGACGCTGCATCCGGGCGACGTGATTTCCACCGGAACGCCTCCGGGCGTGGGGATGGGGATGCGGCCGCAACGCTTCCTGCGGGCGGGCGACGTCGTCGAGCTGGGCATCAAGGGGCTGGGCCAGCAGCGCCAGGAGGTCATTGCCGACCCGGCCTGATGGGCGCATGCCGTCGCCCGTGACGCCTGGCCCCGCATGGGCCGGGCGTTACGGGCCAATCCCGGTCAGACGAAGATCAGGTCGTTGCCCAGCCCGTCGATCGTCATGTTGCGCACCGTCAGCACGTCGCCGTCCCCAAGATCGAAGACGACGTTTGCGCCGATCTGCGCGGCATGGTCTCGCGCCTGCGCCAAGCCGGCGATCCCGAAGTCGACCATGCGGATCGTGTCGATGTCGTCCTGAAAATCCATGACCGCATCGCGCCCTGCACCGTGACCGAAGACGAAGACATCTGCCCCCGCGCCGCCCCACAGCTGATCGCGTCCCGCACCGCCGTTCAGGCTGTCGTTTCCGGCCCCACCGTCCAGGCGATCATCGCCCTGCCTGCCGTGAAGGATGTCCGCGCCGAACCCGCCGCGGATCACGTTCGCACGCGCATCGCCCAGCAGGATGTCGTTTCCCATCCCGCCGTGAATGTTCTCGACATTGCGGATCACGTCGGTCCCGTGCCCCGTGGCCTGCGCGCCCGTCATGGCCAGATCGATCCGCGCGGCCCGCGCCTGACCCATGAACGAGACCCAGTCCGTTCCCGCGCCGCCATCGATCGTGTCGTTGCCCGCCCCGCCCCAAAGCATGTCGTCGCCGACCCCGCCATGCAGGACGTCGTTTCCGTTCCCGCCGAAAAGGCTGTCGGCCCCGCCGCCCCCGGCGATCGTGTCCGCGCCACCCGCGCCGCGCAGGATGGTATCGGCCCCATTGCCGGTCATGCGGTTGGCCAGATCGTTGCCGACACCGGTCACCCGCCCCGTGCCGGTCATCACCAGATGCTCGACATGGGCGGACAGCGCGTGGGACACGCCGGCATGCACCACGTCCCGACCGCCATTCGCCGTTTCGACCACCCGGTCACCCGCGTTGTCGACGTGATAGACGTCGTCGCCGGCCATGCCGTACATCCTGTCGGCGCCCGCCATGCCGTCGATGACATCATTGCCCGACAGCCCGAACATCGTGTCACTTGCCGCGGTCCCGCGCAGGCGATCGGCACCTGCGCTGCCAATGATGCTGCCCGGAGGGGCATCGGCGGGGACCAGCGGAAAGCCGGGGACCGGATCGGGGGTCGGACCCGGCCCGCCGACCACGGGGCCGGGGGGAACGCTACTGCCGTATTCGCCGGGCCTGATCTCTGCCCCGGCGATGCGGGCAACCAGGGGTTCTCCAGGATCGGTCCATCGTCCAGCCCATCCTTCCTGCCCCGGCGCCACCGCCCACAGATCGACATAGCTGGACATGGGGCCGATGTTCCAGATGCCGCCGGGCATGTCCGCGGCGCTGAATTGCGCCACGACCCGCCCATCGACATAGAAGACGGCGGAACGGTCGGTCACGGTGACTTCGTAGGTGTGAAAGCCTTCCGCCGCGTCAAAGCCCAGGTCGATCACCGCGCGCCGCTGGCCGGCGTCATTCAGCGTAATGTGGTTTCCGGCAGCGTCCTCCATGTGGATGGCCAGCTGGACCTGCGTGGTGTCGCCCCCCACGAATTCGAAATCGAATTCGACCCAAGGCTGATGCTGCCAGTCCGCCTTGTAGGTGAACAGTCCGAATACCGCGCCCGGTTGCATGTCGGGGGCCTGCACGGTCCATCCCCATGTTCCGGTGGTGGCGATCTGGGCGCCCTGAATCTCGCCGCCCTGATAGGGACGGGGCGATCCGGATGGGGACCGGCCCAGGACCAGTTCGATGGCACCATCCGCGCCGACGCGGACATTGTCATCCGACCACTGCATGATGCTTGATTGCCCGGCCGCCCAGTCCGAGATCAGCCAGCTGTCATTGTCGTGCTGTTCGCCGATCTCGTACAGATCAAGGGCAGGGGCGGTCGGGGTCGTGGTCATGCTCACCTCAGATGGTCGCAGGGACGGCGGCGGCCGAGACGGGCAGGGCAGCACGCGGTCCGATCAGGAAACCGGAAGGCTCAGTATGACCCGGACACCCTAATGCAACTTTAACGCGATCTTGCGCTGCGCGGTTTGTGCTTTGTCCCATGTGGGACAAACGCAGGCTAAAGAACGGCGTCGGATCTGCCAGAACGACGCGATATTCTGTCGGCGAGCTATATCAATGGCCCTGTCAAAGGTGATCGGAAGCTCCAGCAGGAGACACAAGGCTCTGCGTGCTGCCTCTGTGCGGGTTCGGTTCGCAAATCTGACTTATGCAATAATTGGGGCGTAAATTGGGGTGTACACCGTCGTATAGGGCGTAAGATGGTAATGCGCTTGCTATTTTGTGGAGATTCTAAAAAGCTTTCAGAAAGCAATCGCGCACGACGACTATGGCAATATCAAGACTTTATTAACAACTTAGGCGTGAATTATTAATTTATATTCAACCTTATATTTGATTGACGTATTGCGCCATATGCACAAGTCTAAGACGTGCGTATCGATTGTCAGAGATAAGGTCCGTCCCGTCGCCGGTCGTTCCCTTGTGTCGAAGGTTACTAGTCAGGCAACGTGCCCGTCCGTCATGACCTCTGGTCTGTGCGGACGGGCGTCCGCGATGCCGATGCCCAGGCAAATGCCAGCACCGAGAATCCTCCGCAGAGTGCATAGGCCGTCAGGCATTCCCAATATGCGAACCCGTTAACCAGGAACAGCATCATGACGCCGATGGCCACGGCTAGGGCAAAGGCAAGATTGGCTGCGATCATCCGACCCCTCCATTCGATAGCCGACCCCCTCAAGAACAGGTGGCCACAACGTTTCATTCAGAAACCAGGATGCGAGCGGATGACCGTTTCGATCTTGGTTAACTGAACGTACCATGGACATCGGCAAAACGCCTAGGCAGAGGTGACATCCGGGACAAAAGCGGCGAAATCATGCCGTTACATGGTTCGATTTTCACGGATTGCTGCCGATGCCTTAGTTTTCGGCAAGCGTGACGGTACGTCGACTAACAATTGCAAACTGATCGGGGCGGGTATCCCGCGTCGCTGTGCGCTACAAACCGCGCATTCTGCAGTCTTCGACGGCAACCGGCGATATGCCTCAAGGGACCCTGTCAAAATCCAAAACACACGTGATTACTCGAACATGTGATGAAACCTTGGGGCAGGGGCGTTGCCTGCCTTGGCCTCGGCCGCTAGGCTTGCGGGCAACGCAAATGTGATTTCCGGAAGTGCCGCTCTTGACCCAGACCCGCCCCCTTGCTGCCCTGCTGCGTCTTGCCGTGCTGGCTGCGCTGGCGACGGGAACCGCCCTGCCGGCTCTGGCGCAGGACGGCCCGCCCGAACCGAAGCCGACGCAGCAGCCTGCGCAGATCAGCGGCCTGGCCGGCCCCTATCTTGCCGCCCGCATGGCGACCGTCGAGAACGACTTTCGCGCGGCGGCGCGCTATTTCGTCATGGCGTCGGCGCAGGATCCGCAGGACGTCTATCTGCAGGACAGCGCGCTGGTCGCGCTGGCATCGGCGGGCGATGTCGATCAGGCGGTGGCCATGGCCGAACGGTTGTTCGACGAGGATCGTCCGACGGAACTGGCCGGCCTTCTGCGCCGCGCGCAGTTGGTCCGGGCCGAGGACTGGCAGGGCGTGGTCGACCTGATCGACGCGACCCATGCGCCGGACGTCCCGCTGGACCAGGACCTGATGGACGGCACCATCCGTGCCTGGGCGCTGCTGGGTGCGGGACGCGCCACCGACGCCATCGCGGCATTTGAGGCGATGGCCGCGAATGCGGACCTGGCCCCCATCGTGAACTATCACCTGGCGCTGGCCCGGGCGCTGGCGGGCGACTATGAGGCCGCCGACCGCCTGATCGTGCAGTCCGAGGCCAGCGGCCACCTGATGGGCCTGACCGCCCGCGTCCAGATCCTGTCGCAACTGGATCGCGGCGACGAGGCGCTGGCGCTGCTGTCCCAGATCGACGGGCTGGAGGCCGAGCCGCAGTTGCTGGCCCTGCGCCAGCGCCTGGAACAGGGGCAGCCAGTGCCTTTCAACGTGGTGGGCGGCCCGGCGGACGGAATCGCGCATCTGCTGCTGTCCTTTGCCTCGGCCCTGTCCAGCAGCCCGGACCCGGAACCGCTGGCGCTGATCCATGCGCGCCTGGCGTCCTGGATCGCGCCCCAGAACCCCGAGGCCCGGCTGACCACCGCGCAACTGCTGCAGGACCGCCAGCAGTTCGACCTGGCCGAGGCCGAGTTCGACGCCGTCCGCCGCATGGGCGAGATGCGCCCCCAGGCCGAGCTGTCGCGCATCGACGCCCTGTCGCGCGCCCAACGCCCCGCCGAGGCGGAGCGTGCGGCCCTGGCGCTGACCGCGGCCTATCCGGGCCTGGCGCAGTCCTGGATCGCGCTTGGCGACGTGACCCGCCAGCAGGAGAAATACGCCGAGGCGATCCCAAGCTATGACCGGGCGCTGGACCTTCTGGCCGACGCCCCGCCCGAGGCGCGGTGGTTCCCGCTTTACGCGCGCGGCATCTCGCTGGAGCGTGCGGGCCAGTTCGACCGCGCCGAGGCCGACCTGCTGGCCGCGCTGGAGATCCGCCCCGATCAGGCCAGCCTGCTGAACTATCTGGGTTATTCTTGGATCGACCGGGACCAGAACCTGGACCGGGCGCTGGACATGATCAAGCGCGCGGTCGAGCTGTCGCCCGGCGACGGCTATATCCTGGACAGCCTGGCATGGGCCTATTTCCGGCTTGGCCGCTATCAGGAGGCCGTGGCCCCGATGGAGCAGTCCATCGCCACGATGGCCGCCGATCCGCTGGTCAACGACCACCTGGGCGACATCTACTGGATGGTCGGCCGCCACCGCGAGGCGCAGATCCAGTGGCAGCGCGCCCTGTCGCTGGAGCCCGGCGAAAGCGGAGAGGTCGATGCCGACCGCATCCGCGCCAAGCTGGATCGCGGCCTGAACGCGGTGATGGACGAGGAGGACGGCCCCGTCGCCAGCCACCCCACCCAGGCCCCGCAGACCGAGGCCGACGCGGCCGAATGATCATCGAGGCGGCCCCCGCCAAGCTGAACTTGGCGCTGCACGTGACGGGTCGGCGGCCCGACGGCTATCACCTGCTGGATTCGCTGGTCTGCTTTGCGGCGGTCGGCGACAGCATCGCCCTGACCCCCGGCCCGCTGTCCCTGAGCATCGACGGCCCCTTCGCGGCGGGTCTGTCCACCGATGACAACCTGTGTCTGCGCGCCGCGCGTCTGGTCGGAGGACAGGCCGCGATCCGGCTGACCAAGGCGCTGCCCGTCGCCTCGGGCATCGGGGGAGGGTCCGCCGATGCGGCGGCGGTGCTGCGCGGGCTGGCGCGGATGGGCCATCCGCTGCCCGAGGGGACCGAATGGCTTGGCGCCGACGTGCCGGTCTGCCTGGCGTCGACGCCCGCGCGCATGCAGGGCGTCGGAGAGGTGCTGACCCCGCTGTCCGCCCTGCCGCCGCTGCACCTGGTGCTGGTCAATCCCGGCATCGCGGTGCCCACCCCGGCGATCTTCGCGGGCCTGCGGTCGCGCGACAATCCGCCCCTGCCGCCCATTCCCGCCTTTGCCGATGTCGATGCGCTGCTGGGCTGGCTGGGCACCACGCGGAACGACTTGCAGCCCCCCGCGATTGCCGCGGCGCCGGTCATCGCCGACGTGCTGCGGGCGCTGGAAGGGCAGGGCGCGGGGCTGGCGCGGATGTCGGGATCGGGGGCCACCTGCTTCGGCATCTTTGCCGACCCCGGCGCCGCGGAGCGCGCGGCTGCGGCCCTTGCGCGCAACGGCTGGTGGGCGGTGGCGACCGAACTGGCATCCGCCCCGGCGCGCGGCTAGACTGCGCCCGACCCGATCCCGGAGGAACCCATGCTGCGCCTTGGCGTCAACATCGACCACGTCGCCACCATCCGCAACGCGCGGGGCACGCCCTGGCCCGACCCGCTGCGGGCCGCGCTGATCGCCCAGGCCGCGGGCGCGGACGGCATCACCGCCCATCTGCGCGAGGATCGCCGCCATATCAGCGACGCCGATATCGACGCGCTGATGGCCAACCTGACCCAGCCCCTGAACTTCGAGATGGCCGCCACGATGGAGATGCAGGCCATCGCCCTGCGCCATCGTCCGCATGCCGTCTGCATCGTCCCCGAAAAGCGCGAGGAGCGTACGACCGAAGGCGGTCTGGACGTCGCGGGCAACGACAATGCGCTGGCCGGATACATCGCGCCGCTGCGCGAGGCCGGCTGTCGGGTGTCGCTGTTCATCGGTCACGAACCCGCCCAGATCCGCGCCGCCGCCCGGATCGGCGCGGCGGTGGTCGAACTGCACACCGGCGCCTATTGCGATCTGGACACCGAAGGCCGCCACGCCGAGCGCGACGCCGAACTGGCCGCCCTGCGCGAGGGTGCCGCGCTGGCCCATGACCTGGGGCTGGAGGTCCATGCGGGCCACGGGCTGACATTCGATACGGTCGGTCCCATCGCGGCCATTCCCCAGGTGGCCGAACTGAACATCGGGCATTTCCTGATCTCGGAATCGGTGTTCCTGGGGCTGGAGGGCGCAATCCGCGAGATGCGCGCGCGCATGGACGCGGCGCGGGCGTGATCCCATTCCTGTCCAAAGACCCGTCGGGACGTACGGCATGATCCTGGGCATCGGCACGGACCTGGCCAACATCGACCGCATCCAAGGGACGCTGGACCGCTTTGGCGACCGGTTCCGCAACCGTGTCTTCACGCAGACCGAACTGGCCAAGGCTGCCCGCCGCGCCGACGAGGCCGGCACCCTGGCCAAGCGGTGGGCCGCCAAGGAGGCCTGCTCCAAGGCGCTTGGCACGGGTCTTGCCATGGGCATCAGCTGGCGCGACATGGCGGTGACGAACCTGCGGTCGGGCCAGCCGGTCATGGCGCTGACGGGCTGGGCCGCGGACCGGCTGGCGGCGATGACGCCCGCCGATCATCACGCGGTCGTGCATGTCACGCTGACCGACGACCACCCCTGGGCGCAGGCCTTCGTGGTGATCGAGGCGCGTCCCGGCCCTGCGCCTGCTTGACTTTGACCCAGTGCCCGGCCCATGAACACCCGACGCAGGGCCCCCGGCCCGAGGGATAAGAGGACCACGCGGAATGGCAACGGCAGCGCCCGAGAAAAAGGACGGCATCTGGGAGACGATCAAGACGATCTTCTGGGCGCTGGTGATCGCGGGCATCTTCCGCACGCTGTTCTTCCAGCCCTTCTGGATCCCGTCGGGCAGCATGAAGGACACGCTGCTGATCGGTGATTTCCTGTTCGTGAACAAGATCGCCTATGGCTATTCCGCGCACAGCTGCCCGTTCTCGATGTGCCCGATCAGCGGCCGCATCCTGGAACGCGAACCGGCGCGCGGCGACGTGGCCGTGTTTCGCCACCCGACCCGCAACGTCGATTTCATCAAGCGCGTGATCGGCCTGCCGGGCGACACCGTGCAGATGCGCGGCGGCCGCCTGTGGCTGAACGGAGAGCCGGTCCAGGTCACCCCCGCCGGCGAGTTCATCGAGGTCAAGGAACAGCAGGGGCCGCAGGGCCTGATCCCGCGCTGCGTGAACGACCCGGTGCCCGAGGGCGGCGACTGCATCAGCGAACGCATGACCGAGACGCTGCCGGGCGGCAATACCCATGACATCTTGAACATCGTCGATGGCTGGGTGGCCGACGACACGCCGACCTTCACCGTCCCCGAAGGACAGTACTTCTTCATGGGCGACAACCGCGACAATTCTGAAGACAGCCGTTTCCCGGCCGAGATCGGCGGCCTGGGCTTCGTGCCGGCCGAATACCTGATCGGCCGCGCCGACCGCATCATGTTCTCGTCGGCGGGGCGGTCGCTGCTGTATTTCTGGACGTGGCGGTCCGACCGCTTCTTCAAGGCGGTGAATTGACGCCCTCGGCCGACATCCGGGCCTTCATGGCCCGTCTGGGGCATGAATTCGCGCGGCCCGAACTGCTGATCCGCGCGCTGACGCATGGCTCGATCGCCAGCGTCACGCGGCCCGACAACCAGCGGCTGGAGTTCCTGGGCGACCGCGTCCTGGGTCTGGTCATGGCCGAGGCGCTGTTTACCGCAGACACCGCCGCCAGCGAGGGCCAGCTTGCCCCGCGCTACAACGCGCTGGTGCGCGGAGAGACCTGCGCCGCGGTGGCCCGCGAGCTGTCCCTGGGCGACGTGCTGAAGCTGGGTCGGTCCGAGATGCTGTCGGGCGGGCGTCGCAAGGACGCCCTTCTGGCCGATGCGATGGAGGCGGTGCTGGCCGCCGTTTATCTGGATGCGGGCTTCGATGCGGCCCGTCAGGTCGTGCTGCGCCATTGGGCGCCACGTCTGGCGCGGGTCGATGCCGACAGCCGCGACGCCAAGACCGCCCTGCAGGAATGGGCCCAGGCCCAGGGCATGCCGCCCCCCGTCTATGAACAGACCGAACGCAGCGGCCCCGACCATGCGCCGGTCTTCCTGATCACCGTGCGGCTGGAAGACGGCCGCGACGCGCAGGCCCGCGGCACGGGCACCAAGCGCAGCATCGAACAGGCCGCCGCGCAATCGCTGCTGGATCGGCTGGAAGGACTGACATGACCGACGACGACATCGCCCCCGATCAGCCGCCCGCGGCGCAACCCGACGGGCCCACCCGCGCGGGCTTCGTCGCCCTGATCGGAGAGCCCAATGCAGGCAAGTCCACGCTGCTGAACCAGATGGTCGGCGCCAAGGTCAGCATCGTGACCCACAAGGTCCAGACAACCCGCGCACGCATCCGCGGCATCGCCATGCACGGCCCCGCGCAGATCGTCTTTGTCGACACGCCGGGCATCTTCCGCCCGCGCCGGCGGCTGGACCGCAGCATGGTCGCCGCGGCCTGGGGCGGGGCGTCGGACGCCGACATCGTGCTGGTCCTGGTCGAGGCGCATCGCGGCCTGACCGACGGCACGCAGGCGATCCTGGATCAGCTGGTCGACCTGGGCAAGGGGACGCCCGTCGCGCTGATCATCAACAAGATCGACCGCGTCAAGGCCGAGACCCTGCTGGCCCTGTCCCAGCAGCTGAACGAGGCCTATCCCTTTGCCGAGACGTTCATGATCTCGGCCATGCGCGGCCATGGCTGTCAGCAGCTGCGCGGCTGGCTGGCCCGCAGCCTGCCCGAAAGCCCGTGGCTTTACCCCGAGGATCAGATCGCCGACCTGCCCATGCGCATGATCGCCGCCGAGATCACCCGCGAGAAGCTGACCCTGCGCCTGCACGAGGAGATCCCCTATCAGCTGACGGTGGAGACCGAGGCCTGGGAGGAGAAGGACGACGGCAGCGCCCGCGTCGAACAGGTCGTCTATGTCGCCCGCCAGGGCCACAAGGGCATCGTCCTGGGCCGCGGCGGAGAGACGATCAAGGCCGTGGGTCAGGCCGCCCGCGTCGAGCTGGAGGAGTTCATGGGCCGCCGCGTCCATCTGTTCCTGCAGGTGCGCGTCCGCGAGAACTGGGAGAACGAGGCCGAACGCTATGACGAGATCGGCCTGAACTTCCGCGACGGCGATGGCTGAGCCGCGCCTGGCCGCGTCCCTGTGGGTCGCGGCCTATCTGGCCCGCCTGGCGCAGGCCACCATCCCCGCCTATGTGCTGGCGCGCGGTGACGATACGGCGGGCGCGATCGCGGTGAAATGCGCCCATCTGGACGGCACCGCCGCACTGTGGATGCGCGAATGGGACATGGACAGCGACACCCGTCCCTGGGTCGCGACCGACAGGGGCACCGAGCGTGACATCGACGCTGCCATCGCCCGCCAGCGGTCCCGCGATCGCGACCTGTGGGTGATCGAGATCGAATCGCGCGACGGCACCACGCTGCTGGATCGCGACGGACTGTTCTGACCTCTGGCGGGGTCGCTGTTTGCAGAATATGCATCACGCCATGAGCAGCACCCCGCAAACCGATTCGCCCAAGGGCCTTGCCTATGCCGTCGCGGCCTATGGGCTGTGGGGGTTCCTGCCGATCTACATGAAGGCGCTGGCGCATCTGCCCGCGGCCGAGATCATCGCCCATCGCATCGTCTGGTCGCTGCCCATCGCGGCGGCCGTCCTGTTGTGGCAGGGCCGCGCGGCCGAGGTCGGCCAAGCCCTGCGCCAGCCGCGCCTGCTGGCGATGGCGGCGCTGACGGCGGTTCTGATCTCGGTCAACTGGCTGATCTATGTCTGGGCGATCTCGAACGATCACGCGCTGGACGCGGCGCTTGGCTATTACATCAACCCGCTGTTCAGCGTGTTTCTGGGCGCGACGCTGCTGGGGGAACGGCTGACGCGGGGGCAGGTCGCGGCCATCGCGCTGGCGGCCACCGCGGTGATCGTGCTGACCGTGCAGGCGGGCAGCCTGCCGGTGGTGGCGATCGGCCTGACGCTGTCCTGGGGCCTCTATGCCTATTGCAAGAAAAGCCTGCCGCTTGGCCCCAACCAGGGCTTCACGCTGGAGGTGCTGCTGCTGACCCCGCTGGCGGCGGGCTTCCTGATCTGGCAAACGCTGCAGGGCCAGTCGCATTTCACTGGCGCCGGCTGGGGCCAGGCGCTGTTGCTGCTGGGATGCGGGCCGGTCACGGCGATCCCGCTGCTGTTCTATGCCAACGGGGCCAAGCTGATCCGCCTGTCGACCATCGGCATCCTGCAATACATCGCGCCGACGATGATCTTTCTGTGCGCGGTGGTGCTGTTCGGCGAACCCTTCGACGGGGCCCGCCTGATCGCGTTCCCGATGATCTGGGCGGCGCTGGTCATCTATTCGGTGACGCTGGTCCGCCAGGCGGGCCAGAGACGCCGCGACCGTCGCGACCTGGCCGCCCGGCGCATGCAATAGGCACCCCATGCCGGCGGGGCGCGCGACCGTGGCCCGCGTGACGCCCTCTGGCCCCCGCAGGCCGGATCGCGCAAGCTGTGTCGGCGGACCCGGAGGCTGTGATGGAATGGCAGGCAGAAGGCACCGTGATCGGCCGCCGTCCCCATGGCGAGACGGCCGTCATCATCGACGTGCTGACCCTTGAACACGGGCGCCATGCCGGGGTCGTCCCCGGCGGGGCATCGCAGAAACGCGCCGCCATGCTGCAGCCCGGCGCGCGGCTGACCCTGCGCTGGCGCGCGCGCCAGTCGGACCAGCTGGGCAGCTTTGCCGCCGAGCCGCTGCGCATGCGGGCGGGGCTGATGGCCGATTCGACCGCGCTTGCCGGCCTGAACGCCGTCTGCGCGCTGCTGGTCTTTGCGCTGCCCGAACGCGATCCGCACCCGATGCTGGTCCAGCGGACCGAGGCGCTGCTGGACCAGATCGAGGCGGGTGCCGACTGGCCGCCCGCCTATCTGGCGTGGGAGATGCTTCTGCTGGACGAGATGGGGTTCGGCCTGGACCTTGCCAGCTGCGCGGTGACCGGCGCGACCGAGGGGCTGGCCTATGTCAGCCCAAGATCAGGCCGTGCGGTCAGCCGGCAGGGGGCGGGGGACTGGGCCGACCGCCTGCTGCCACTGCCGGCGGTCATGGGCGGGGCGGGCGACAATCGCGGCCGCGACTTGGCCCAGGGGCTGGCCATCACCGGGCATTTCCTGGAACGGCGGCTGGCGCCCGACCTGGTCGGACGCCCGTTGCCCGCCGCGCGGGGGCGGCTTGTGCGGCGCCTGCTGCGCCCCGCCGCGGGGCCGCAGGTCGGCTGAGGCCTACTGGTTGCCGCGGGCGGCCGACAGCGCGTCGGTGGCCTGTTCAGCGGGGCGGCCGCTTTCGAAGATCAGCCAGGTCGGGCCCTTGATGCGCAGAACGCCGCCATAGAACTCCATCGAATTGGCTTGCTGCAGCGCCTCGAAGAAGCGCTGTTCGACGGCCAGATCCTTGCAGTCGGTGACGCCGGTCGTCTGCAGCGGCTCGAAGGCGACGGCGGGCAGTGGGACGGTGTTCTTGGCCGCATAGCCGTTGCACGGCCCGCGACCGGACACGCCCTCGGGGCGGGTCGTCAGGGTGATGTTGCGCAGCGGCACGGTGCCGTTGCCGATGCCCACCAGCACATAGTCGTTGGCCGGGATGCCGCCCATCGGGTCGCCCGCCGGTTCCGAGCAGGCGGACAGGGTCAAGGTGGCGATGGCGGCCAGGGCAAGGGCGGGGCGGATCGTCAGGGACATGGGCAGGCTCCTATGGGCGCAGACAAGCGGGGCTGAGGTGGTCTAGCGTCATTTTCGGCGCCGATCCAGCCCGCGCGCGCATCAGCCTAACAACCTGCGCGCGATCACCTGGGCCTGGATTTCTGCCGCGCCCTCGAAGATGTTCAGGATGCGGGCATCGCACAGCACCCGGCTGATCGGATATTCCAGCGCAAAACCGTTGCCACCGTGGACTTGCAGGGCATTGTCGGCCGCCGACCAGGCCACGCGGGCACCCAGCAGCTTGGCCATCCCGGCCTCGACATCGCAGCGGTGACCGTGATCTTTTTCCCACGCGCTGAAATAAGTCAGCTGCCGCGCGATCATGATTTCGACAGCCATCATCGCCAGCTTGTCGGCCACGCGGGGAAAGGCCGCCAGCGGCTTGCCGAACTGCCTGCGGTCCAGCGCATAGCGCAACCCCAGGTCCAGCGCGTTCTGCGCCACCCCGATCGCGCGCGCCGCGGTCTGGATGCGGGCGGATTCGAACGTCTCCATCAGCTGCTTGAAGCCGCGGCCCGTCTCTCCACCCAGAAGGTTCGCGCCGTCGACGCGGAACCCGTCAAAGGCAAGCTCGTATTCCTTCATCCCGCGATAGCCCAGCACCTCGATCTCTCCGCCAGTCATGCCGGGGGTGGGAAAGGGGTCGGCATCGGTGCCGGGGGTCTTTTCGGCGATGAACATCGACAACCCGCGATAGTCGTCGGTCGCGGGGTCCGTGCGCGCCAGCAGGGTCATGATATGCGTACGGGCGGCATGGGTGATCCAGGTCTTGTTCCCGGTCACCACCCAATCGTCGCCGTCCCGAACCGCGCGGGTGCGCAGGCTGCCCAGGTCGCTGCCGGTGTTGGGTTCGGTGAAGACCGCGGTGGGCAGCGTCTCGCCACTGGCCAGGCGCGGCAGCCAGTGCGCCTTCTGCGCCTCGGTGCCGCCGCACAGGATAAGCTCGGCCGCGATCTCGCTGCGCGTGCCAAGAGAGCCCACGCCGATATAGCCGCGCGACAGCTCCTCGGACACGACGACCATCGCGGCCTTGGACAGGCCCAGGCCGCCGAATTCCTCGGGTATGGTCAGGCCGAAGACGCCCAGTTCGGCCAGTTCGCTGATGATCTCCATCGGGATCAACTGATCCTGCAGGTGCCAGCCATGGGCATGGGGGGCGACCTTGTCGTCGCTCCACCGGCGGAACTGATCGCGGATCATCTCCAGATCCTCGTCCAGGCCGCTGGCGCCAAAGATCGCCGCGCCGGCGTCGCGCGCCATCAGAGCGGCCAGTTCGGCCCGCGCCTCGGGCGTGTTGCCCGCCATCAGTGACAGCGCCTGTTCCGACGGCTGCCACGTCACGCCCAGATCGGACAGGCGCGCGAATTCGGTCTGGCTCATCGGGATGCCGCCTAGGATCTGGGTCAGGTATTCTCCCATGCCGATGCGGGTGATCAGCGCCTCGACGGGGCCGTCCACGCGCGCGGACCAGTCGGCCAGCTGGCGCAGCGACATGACATAGGTGGCCAGCCAGGACAGGGCATGCGCCGCATGCTGGTGCCGCTCCAGCGCGTCTGTGTCGACGCGGCCGTCCACCGTCACGCGGGCGCGCAGGGCCTCCTTGGCACGGGCCAGCAGATCGTCCAGTTCGGACAGGACGGTCTGGGACTGATGGGTCATGTCTTTCATCGATTCGTCCTTTCGCGGCATTGCAGCATGGGTAGCGCCTTCGCACCTGCAGCGCAACAATTTTGCGCCCAATGGCCGCCACGCGACCTAATGTGTCGCACCGGATTCGCATGTCACTGATCCGTCAAAGCGGCCTTTTCCTTTCCCGGCGTCGCGGTTAGCGTGCCCCCATGTTCGGACTGGAGCCCTGGCAATTCATGGCGGCCTTCGGGGTTACCGCCTTCGCGGGCTTCGTGAAGGGGGCCCTGGGCTTTGCCATGCCGATGATCATGATCTCGGCCTTCGGGTCGATCATGCCGGCGCCGGTGGCCCTTGCGGCGATGATCCTGCCGACGCTGTTCACCAACATCCAGCAGGCCGTGCGCGACGGGCGGCCCGCCGCCGTGGCCTCGGCCGTCAAGTTCCGCCTGCACATCGCGATGGTCGGCATCTTCATCTGCGTCTCTGCCGGGTTCGCGGCGGTGATCCCGCAATGGGTGATGTACGCGCTGCTGGGCGTGCCGATCACGCTGTTCGCGCTGTGGCAGCTGTCGGGCCGGCCGCTGGTCCTGAACCTGCGCCACCGCAGGCGGGCAGAGGGGTGGTCGGGCGTCATCGGCGGACTGTACGGCGGCATCTCGGGCATCTGGGGGCCGCCGCTGATCGTCTATCTGCTGTCGGTGGGCACCGAAAAGCGCGAACAGGTGCGGGTGCAGGGCGTCGTGTTCCTGATCGGCGCGGTCGTCCTGACGGTGGCGCACCTGTTTTCCGGCCTGCTGAACGCATCGACCCTGCCCCTGTCCGCGGTCCTGTGCATCCCGGCATTTGCGGGGATGATGGCGGGGTTTGCGCTGCAGGACCGGCTGGATGTCGAACAGTTCCGCCGCTGGACGCTGCTGCTGCTGGTCCTGACCGGGCTGAACCTGATCCGCCGCGCCTTTGATCTCTGGAGCCTGTGATGCCTGACGCCGCCGACCTGACCGCCCGCCTGATCCGCTGCCCCTCGGTCACGCCCGAGGAGGGCGGCGCCCTGGTCCTGCTGCAGGAGGTGCTGGAGGAGGCGGGCTTCGACTGCCACCGCGTCGACCGCAACGGCACGCCGAACCTGTTCGCACGATGGGGCGCCAAGGGAGCGCGGGCCATCGGCTTCAACGGGCACACCGACGTGGTGCCGCCGGGTGATCCGGCATCCTGGACGCACCCGCCGTTCTCCGGCCACTGGGACGCGGACGACGTGATCTGGGGTCGGGGCGCCACCGACATGAAATCCGGCGTCGCGGCCTTTGTCTGCGCCGCGGTGGATTTCGTGCGCCAGACGCCCCCGGACGGGGCCGTGATCCTGACCATCACCGGCGACGAGGAAGGCCCGTCCCGCGACGGCACCATCGCCCTGCTGGACTGGATGGCCGCGAACGACGAACGCATGGAGGCCTGCATCGTCGGAGAGCCGTCGAACCCCGAGGTGATGGGAGAGATGATGAAGATCGGCCGGCGTGGATCGGCCACCTACACCATCACCGCCAAGGGTCGTCAGGGGCATGCCGCCTATCCGCACAAGGCGCTGAACCCGCTGCACGCGCTGACCCGCTATCTGGCCGACCTGACCGCCGAACCGCTGGACCAGGGCACGGATCATTTCGACCCCTCGGGGCTGCAGATCACCACGATCGACTGCGGCAACCCCGCGTCGAACGTGATCCCGGAAAAGGCGGTGGCGGTGGTCAACATCCGCTTCAACGACCTGCATACCGGGGCGGGCCTGCTGGACCGCCTGCGCGACCGCGCGGCGGCGGTGCAGGAGCAGACCGGCGTGACGCTGAGCGTCGAGGCCCAGATCTCGGGCGAGGCGTTCCTGACCGCGCCCGGCCCCTTCGTCGACATGGTGCGCGGCGTCGTCCAGCAGGAGACGAACCGGCAGCCGGTCCTGTCCACATCGGGCGGCACCTCGGACGCGCGCTTCGTCAAGGATCACTGCCCGGTGGTGGAATTCGGGCTGGTCGGTGCCCACATGCACCAGGTGGACGAACGTGTCCCCGCCCAGCAGGTCCGCCAGCTGCAGGTGATCTATCAGCGTATCCTGGAAAGGTTCTTTGCATGACCATCGTCGAGACGACCGACCTGGCCGCCTGCCACGCGCTGCGCCGCACCGTCTTCATCGAGGAGCAGAACGTCCCCGAGGCCGAGGAGATGGACGACCTGGACGGCGACGCCGTCCACCTGCTGGCGACCGATGCGGAGGACCGTCCGGTCGCGACCGCGCGCCTGCTGGTCAAGGACGACATCGGCAAGATCGGCCGCGTCTGCGTGCTGGCCGACCAGCGCGGAACCGGCATGGGTGCCGCCTTGATGCGGGTCGCCATCGACGCGCTGGCCGCCCGTGGCGTGCGCCAGGTGCGGCTGGGATCGCAGACCCATGCGATGGGTTTCTATGAAAAGCTGGGCTTTGTCGCCGAGGGCCCCGTCTATGACGACGCGGGCATCCCGCATCGCGACATGGCCCTGGACCTGAAGTGAGCCGATGACCCAGACCCAGATCCCCAGCAAGGCGCAGATCCTCGAATGGGTGTCCGACAATCCGGACGCCAATTCCAAGCGCGATATCGCCAAGGCCTTCGGCATCAAGGGCGCCGCGCGGATCGAGCTGAAGCGCCTGTTGAAGGAGCTGGAGGCCGAGGGCCATCTGGAGCGCCGCCGCCGCCATTACCTGGACGCCGAGACGCTGCCGCCGGTGACGGTCCTGGAACTGCTGGCGCCGGACGGGTCGGGCGATCTGTTCGCGCGACCGCTGGAATGGTCGGGGACCGGGCCGATGCCGCGGATCCTGTACGCGCCGCTGAAGGCCGATCCGGCCCTGGGCCGCGGCGACCGGTTCCTGGGCCGGCTGATGCCGGTTCTGGGCGAGGACTATCAGTACCGCGCCCGCCTGATCCGCCGCATCACGGCCAGCGCGAACCGCATCACCGGCATTTTCCGCAAGGACAGCGAGGGCGGCCGCATCCTGCCCATCGACAAGGGCCAGGACAAGGAATGGCGCGTCCGTGCCGACGCCACCCTGGACGCCGAGAACGGCGAACTGGTGCAGGGCGAACAGATCGGCCCACGCGGCCGCATGGGCCTGCCGCAGGCGCGCATCATCGAACGTCTGGGCGATCCGTCGGCACCCCGCGCGGTCAGCCTGATCGCGATCCACCAGCACGGCATCCCCGACGAATTTCCGCAAAAGGCGCTGGACGAGGCCGAGGCCGCCAAGCCCGCGCCGCTGAAGGGGCGGGACGACCTGCGCCATCTGCCGCTTGTCACCATCGACCCGTCGGACGCGCGCGACCACGACGATGCGGTCGCGGCCTTCGTCGAGGAGGACGGCGGCGCGACGATCTGGGTCGCCATCGCCGACGTGGCCCATTATGTCCGCCCCGGCAGCGCGCTGGACCGCGAGGCCTGGGGGCGCGGCAACTCGACCTATTTCCCCGACCGCGTGGTGCCGATGCTGCCAGAGGCGCTGTCGGCGGACCTGTGTTCGCTGCACGAGGGCGTCGACCGACCCGTCATCGCGGTCGAGATGCGGCTGGACGCGCAGGGCAACAAGACCGGCCACCGGTTCCACCGCGCCATGATGAACAGCCGCGCCAGCCTTGCCTATGAGCAGGCGCAGGCGGGCGCGGACGGGGTGCCCGACGCGCAGACCGCGCCGCTGATGGACGACGTGATCCGCCCGCTGTGGCATGCCTATGGCCTGCTGAAGGACGCGCGCGAGCGCCGCCAGCCGCTGGAACTGGACCTGCCGGAACGCCGGATCGAGCTGTCGCCCGAGGGGCGCGTCACGGCCGTGGCGTTCCGCGAACGCCTGGACGCGCACAAGCTGATCGAGGAGTTCATGGTCCTGGCCAACGTGGCCGCCTCCGAGGAGCTGACCCGTCGCAAGCGCCCCCTGCTGTTCCGCGTCCACGAGGAGCCGAGCCTGGCCAAGATGGACGCGCTGCGCGAGGTGGCCCAGGCCTCGGGGTTCACGCTGGCCAAGGGGCAGGTGCTGCACACCAGCCACCTGAACCGCCTGCTGTCCCAGGCCGAGGGCAGCGACTTTGACGAACTGATCAACATCAGCACGCTGCGGTCGATGACCCAAGCCTATTACAACCCCGAGAATTTCGGCCATTTCGGCCTGTCGCTGAAAAGCTATGCGCATTTCACCTCGCCCATCCGGCGGTACGCCGACCTGGTGGTGCACCGGGCGCTGATCAGTGCGCATGGCTGGGGCAAGGACGGGCTGACCGAGGATCAGGTCGAACGCCTGCCCGAGACCGCGACCCATATCAGCGAGACCGAGCGGCGATCCATGGCCGCGGAACGCGACACGACCGACCGCTATCTGGCGGCGTTCCTGGCCGAACGCGTGGGCACCGAGATGACCGGCCGCATCAGCGGCATCCAGAAGTTCGGCGCCTTCGTCAAGCTGGACGAGACGGGGGCCGACGGGCTGCTGCCGATCCGCGCCATCGGGCAGGAGTATTTCCACTTCGACCCCGACCGCCAAATGCTGATCGGCAGCGACACGGGCCTGGAGATCGGCATCGGACAGCGGGTGACCGTGCGCCTGGCCGAGGCGCTGCCCCTGACCGGGGGGCTGCTGCTGGACCTGCTGGAGCTGGAGGGCGCGACCCTGCCGCGCGGTCCGTCCAAGGGACGCCGCGGCGGTGGACCGGGTCGCATGGCCGTCAAGTCGCGGCTGGCCGAGATCAAGCGCGCCACCAAGCGGCGGCGCAAGCGCTGATCAGCTTTCGCGGAACGCGCGATTGAAGTAGTCGGCCAGCGGCTTCATCAGGTAAGCCATCGGGCTGCGGTCGCCGGTCTGGATATAGACCTCGACCGGCATGCCGGGCACCAGCGCCAGCCCGCCCAGCTTGTCCAGTTGGTCGGGCGGGATCGAGACCTCGGCCCGGTAATAGGGGGTCCGCGTCGCCTCATCCAGCAGGGCATCGGCGGAGATGCGGTCCAGCCGCCCGTCGATTTCCGGCGTGGTGCGCGACGAGAATGCGGAAAAGCGCAGGACGACCGGCTGGCCCAGCTGGATCTCGTCGATGTTGATCGTCGCCACGCGCGCGCCGATCACCAGCGGGCGGTCCTGCGGGATGATGTAGAGCAGCGGGTCGGCGGGCCGGATCACCGACCGCGGCGTGGTGACCTGCATGTTGTAGACGACGCCCGACACGGGGGCGCGGATCTCCAGCCGGTCCAGCTGTTCGGTCAGGCTGCGGCGGCGTTCGGCCAGCTCCAGCTCGCGATAGCCCAGATCGCCCAGTTCCGTCTCGGCCATCTCGCGGCGTTCGGCGGCCAGGCGCAGGCTCTGGATCTGCAGTTCGGTCTGGCGGATCGCGGCCGAGGCGCGGCTGGCCTGCAGCGACCCCAGTTCACCGTCGATGCGCGCGGCCTCGCGCTCGAGGGCCAGCACGCGGCTGGCCTGGGCCAGCCCCCGGTCCAGCAGGCTCTGCTGGTCGGTCAGCTCGCGCCCGATCAGGTCGCGCTGCGTGCCCAGGGCGGCGAACTGGGCGTCGATGCCGTCGACCTCGGAATCGATCTGGTCGGATTGCTTGGCCAGCTGGTCCAGAGACTGGCGCAGCGTGTCCAGCCGCGTGCGGAACAGGCTGGTCTGTCCCGCGATCAGATTCTGCAGCGCCGGCGACGCGGTCGCGGCCTGCACCAGTTCGTCGGGAAAGGTGATCGTGTCGGCATCGGCGCGTTCGGCCTCCAGCCGGCCGCGGCGGGCCAGGATCTCGAAATACTGGCCCTCGACGATGGTGTGCTCGGTGCGCAGCAGCGTGCCGTCCAGCGTCAGCAGCAGATCGCCCGCGGCGACGGTGCTGCCCTCGGATGTGGCGATGTCCTGGACCACGCCGCCATCGGGATGCTGGACGATCTGGCGCTGCTGTTCGACCTCGACCTGGCCACCCGCCACGACCGCGCCCGAGATGCGCGTGGACATCGCCCAGACCGTGAAGCCGCCCACCAGCACCAGCACCGCCACCACGCCCGCGATGATCGGGCCGCGCACCGGCCAGCGCCGGTCGCCCGAGGCCGCGCGTGTCCGACCGCGGCTCATGCGACGCCCCCGCCCTGGCCCGAGGTCTGCGCCTGACGGATCTGGGCCGAATTCTGCACCATCTGTTCCAGCACCTTGTCACGCGGGCCGAAGGCGCGGCGGACGCCGCCCTCCAGCACCAGCAGGTTTTCGCATTCGTTGATCGCGGCGGGACGGTGGGCCATGATGATGACCGCGCCGCCCTGCGACTTCAGCCGCCGGATCGCGGCATTCAGCGCCTCGGATCCCAGGTTGTCCAGGTTCGAGTTCGGCTCGTCCAGAACCAGCAGCACGGGGTCGGGATAGAGCGCGCGGGCCAGGCCGATGCGCTGAATCTGGCCGCCCGACAGACGGCCCGCCGTCTGGCTGATGCGCGTGTCGTATCCCTGCGGCAGGTCCAGGATCATCTGGTGCGCGGCGGCCGCCTGTGCGGCGCGCACCACCTGGTCGGGGTCGGGGCGGTCGGACAGGCGGGCGATGTTTTCGGCGATCGTGCCGTCGAAGAGCGTCACCTGCTGGGGCAGATAGCCGATCAGGCCGCCCAGCACGTCGGGGTGGTACTGGTCCAGCGTCGCGCCGCCCAGACGGATGCTGCCGCCGCCCACGCGCCACGCGCCGATCAGCGCCCGCGCCAGCGTCGACTTGCCCGCGCCCGACGGACCGATGACCCCCAGGGCCGTGCCAGGCGCCACGCCGAAGCTGACGCCGCGCAGGGTGGCCTGCCCCTCTCCCGGCGGGGCGACCGAGAGGTTGCGCACCTCCAGCCGGGCCTCGGGGCGGGGAAGGGGGGTGCGGACCGGATCGGCCGGCTGGCGCGACAACAGGCCCGCCAAGCGGCCCCAACCGTCCTGCGCGGCCTGAACCGATGGCCAGCCGCCGACCAGCTGGTCCACCGGGGCCAGGGCGCGGCCCATCACGATGGAGCTGGCGATCATCGCGCCGGGCGTCAGTTCCTGGCGCAGCACCAGCCAGGCCCCCGCCGCCAGCATCGCGCTTTGCAGGAACAGCCGGAAGGTCCGCGAAAAGACGCTGAACCCCGCCGACAGGTCTCCGGCGCGGACCGCATTGTCCTGTGATTCAGACCGGGCCAGGCGCCAGCGGGCAAAGGTGGCGCCGCGCATGCCCAGGGCGCCGATCACCTCGCCCTCGTCGCGATAGAGGTCCGCCATGCGCTGCGCCTGCGCGCCGGCCTGGGCCGAACCCTGCAGCGGCGCGCGGGTCAGGACGCGGTTCAGGATCGTGGTGCCGACCAGGATCCCGCCGCCGATGGTTGCGACGATGCCCAGGACCGGGTGGAACATGAAGACCGCCGCCAGGAAAAGCGGTGCCCAGGGCAGGTCGAAGAAAGCCAGCATGACCGGTGACCCGATCAGCCGCTGGACGGAATCCAGGTCGCGCATCCCGCCCGCCGTGGCGGCCGATTCGTCGCCGCGCAATGCGCCCTCGCGCAGCGCGGCGTCGAAGACGCGACCCTCCATCCGGTCCTGGAACCGGGCGGCGATCCGCTGCATCACGCGGTTGCGGATGATGTCGATCGCACCCATCAGCACGAAGAGGAAGATCACCAGCACGAACAGCGCGGTCAGCGTCTCGACGCTGCGCGAGGCCAGCACACGGTCATAGACCTGCAGCATGAATAGCGGCCCGGTCAGCATCAGCAGGTTCACGACCGCCGAGAAGACCCCCACCGACAGGAACAGCGGCCACCCCGTGGCGCGCGCTTGGCGCAGTTCCCGGGCCCCGTCCGTCAGGTTCGCAGCCTTGGCCATACGTCTTGCCCCGAAAATGCCGCGCCGATGGCGGGGCTTGCCTCGTTACCGCGGCGACCATATCACCACGCAGGGCTTATGCCAGCCTGCCGCGACCCTCGCATCGAAAGGTTAAGGATCCCTTGCGCCCCAACAGCCCCCCCGTCATGGCCCTGCTGCTGACGGCGCTTGTCGCCGCCGGATGCGCGCAGGCGCCCGTCCAGAAGGACGGCATCACCATCAACGACCCGTTCGAGGCGCAGAACCGCCGCGTGCATGCCTTCAACAAGGGGCTGGATGCGCGGGTGATCGGCCCCGTCGCGAACCGGCTGAAGGGCAGTGGTGACGACGCGCCGCGCGACCCCGATGCGCCGATCGGGCTGTTGCAGATGGTCATCAATGCCGGGCGCAACCTGTCCTTGCCCGTCAAGGTCGTGAACGGGCTGCTGCAGGGCAAGCCCCGCGATGCGGGCGCGAACCTGACCCGGTTCGCGGTCAATTCGACGGTCGGGCTGGGCGGCGTCTTCGATCCGGCCGCCGACAGTTTCGGCGTGACGGAACGTGACACCGATTTCGGCCAGACGCTGGCAGTCTGGGGCGTCCCCGAGGGCGCCTATCTGGAACTGCCCGTGCTGGGCCCGTCCACGCAGCGCGATGCGGTGGGGCAGGTCGTCGATCTGCTGATCGATCCGCTGTACCACGTCTTCGACGGTCGGGATGCCGCCACGGTATTCACCCTGCGGGTCGCGTCAAAAGCCGGTGATCGGGCGCGCTTTGGGGATACGGTGGATGGCATTCTGCAGGGCAGTGCGGATAGCTATGCGCAGACGCGGCTGATCTGGCTGATGAACCGCCGCTTTGACCTGGGAGAGACCGGTGACGATTACGACCCCTATGACGATGCGGACGTCATCGACCCCTATTCGGACTGACCGCCGGGGGCTGCTGGGCCTGATCGGATGCGCGTCGCTGACGGCGGTGCTGCCCTGGCGTCCCGCCCATGCGCTGGACGCGGATGGGGCGCACGCGCTGATCGACCGGTCGCTGGCCGAGGTCTATCAGGTCATCAATTCGGGCCAGCCCGCCCCCCAGATGTATCAGCAGTTCGAGGCGATCTTTGCCCGCTATGCGGATGTGGATGTCATCGCGCGTTCGGCGCTTGGTCCGGCGGCGCGCCAGACCGATCCGGCGACCTTTGCCGAGTACCGGCAGGCGTTCCAGGGCTATATCGGCCGCAAGTACGGCGCCCGGTTCCGCGAGTTCATCGGATCGCGGATCGAGGTGACGGGGTCGCGGCAGCTGAAGAGCTTTTATGCGGTGACGTCGGTGGCCTATCTGAACGGTCGCGCGCCGCTGGAGGTCGAATGGCACGTCTCGGACCGCTCGGGGCAGGATCTCTATTTCAACATCATCATCGAGGGCGTGAACATGCTGGCCAGCGAACGGGCCGAGATCGGCGCCATGCTGGCCCGTCGGCAGGGTGATGTCGCGGCGCTGGCCGCCGATCTGCGTCAGGCGGGCTGACCGCACCGGCCCACGAAAAAGCCGCCCGGTCGCAGGACCGGGCGGCTTCTTCATGTCCGGGGGTCAGTTTCCGCCCAGGATGCCGTTCAGGGCGCGGGACAGGGCGTCGTCCGAATCGGCGCCTACGCTGCTGCCCGGCGTGACGGGGGCCCCGCCCTGGACCTCTCCGGGGGCGGTGATCACGCGGCCGCTGTTCTGCGCCTCGATCCCGTTCATCACCCCGGCCAGCGCCGCGGCCAGCGGATCGTCGGCCGATCCGCTGGTCACCACCTGCGGGGTCGTGCCGCCGCTGGACATGATGATCCCGCTGCCGTCGGGCGACACGGTCGACAGGGGCAGCTCGGGCAGCCCGTCATGGATCTCCAGCATCACCGCCTGCCAGATCTCGGCCGGCAGACCGCCGCCGGTGACCCCGGTCAGGGGCGTGTTGTCGTCGTTGCCCATCCAGACGCCGGTCACGTACTGTTCGGTAAAGCCCACGAACCATGCGTCGCGATAGCTGCTGGTCGTGCCGGTCTTGCCCGCCACGGGACGGTCGCCCAGCTGTGCGCGCCCGCCGGTGCCGTTCGAGATCACCTGCTGCATCATGTAGATCAGCTGGCCCGCTGCGCGCTGGCTGATGACGCGTTCACCAAAGCCGCCGGTCTGGCCCATCAGCGGGCGGTCGTCGCCCTGCATCGCGACCTCGACCACGCCGTAGGGCGCGACCGACGTGCCGCCGTTTCGGATGCCGGCATAGGCGCCCGTCAGTTCCATCAGCGTCGCCTCGGACGCGCCCAGGCCCAGGGACGGGCTGGTGGTCAGGTTGCTGACGATGCCAAAATCGCGCGCCACGCGGATCACCTGGTCGCGTCCGACGACCTCCTGCAGGCGGATGGTCGAGGTATTCAGCGATTGCGCCAGGGACTGCGTCAGCGTGACCATGCCGCGATAGTTGCGGGTATAGTTCTGGGGCGACCAGTTGCGCCCGCCGGGGATGCGGATGGTCAGGGGGCCGTCCTCGATCCGGTCGCTTGGCGAATACCCGGCCTCCAGCGCGGCGGCATAGACGAAGGGCTTGAAGCTGGACCCGGTCTGGCGCTTGGCCTGGGTCGCGCGGTTGAAGACACCGTTCACCCGCGTGTCGCGCCCGCCGATGATGGCACGCACCGCGCCGTCGGCGGACATCACCACGACCGCGGCCTCGGCGGTCGAGCCGTCCTTGACCTTCTCGTCGAACACCTTCTGCAGGGCGCGTTCGGCTGCCCGCTGGATGCGCTGGTCAAGCGTGGTCGTGATGGTCACGTCCTCGGTCGTCTCGCTGGTCAGGAAGCCGGGTCCGGATTCCATCAGCCAATCCGCAAAGTAACCGCCCGCCCGGGCCGATGCCGCCTGCGACAGGGTCGCGGGGTTGGCGCGGGCCTGGGCCAGCTGCTGGTCGTCCAGATAGCCTTCCTGGCGCATCAGTCCCATGACGACGCTGGCGCGGGCCTGGGCGCGTTCCAGGCTGGCGGTCGGGGCATAGCGGCTGGGTGCGGGCAGCAGGCCCGCTAGCATTGCGGCCTCGGACACGTTCAGATCGGCCGCGGGCTTGTTGAAATAGACCTGGCTCGCGGCCTCGAACCCGCGGGCGCCGCCGCCCAGATAGGAGCGGTTCATGTAGATCGAGAGGATCTCCTCCTTGCTGTACTTCGCCTCCATGGCGAAGGCATAGGGGATCTCCTTGATCTTGCGCCAGATGCCGCCCGACCGGCATTCGGCCTCGAACTCGGCCTCGTTGGCAAAGCGGGTGGGATCGAACGTGTCGCCCAGGCACAGCAGCTTGGCGACCTGCTGGGTGATGGTGGAACCGCCGTTCCCCTCCAGCGGGCCGCGGCCCTCGGCCATGTTGATGCGGATGGCGCTGGCGATGCCGCGCGGGCTGACGCCGAAATGGCGGAAGAACCGGCGGTCCTCGGACGACAGGACGGCCTGCTGCAGCACCTCGGGGATCTGGTCGCTGGTGACGGCGCCGTATGTCTCTCCGCGCCAGGCGAAGACGCGGCCGTCGCGGTCCAGCATGGTGACGCTGCCGCGGGCGCGACCGTCGAACAGGTCCTGCGCCTCTGGGAGGCTGACATAGAAATAGGCGCTGGCGGCGCCGATGATCAGCGCGACCGTCATGGCCAGGCGCCAGATCGACCCCCAGACGATGCGCCAGGCCAGCGTCACCAGACCGGCGATCCATCCCAGGATGCCGCCGCGCCGCGGCTTTCCGTGCCGCTTGACCTTGCGGGGCGTGGCCTTGGCCGGCGCGGGTTGGCTGCGCTTGTCGGCAACAGGGCTTTTGCCCGAACGGGGCGGGGTACCGGTAGGTCGTTTCATGCGTCGGGTGCCTGCGTGACTGCGTGGCCGGTTGGTCCGGCGGAATTGGCATCCAGCTTACAGCAAGTTTGCGTCGGGGGGAATTGGGCTGACCGAAGCGTGATTTTCCCGTCTGCCGGTCATGCGAAAGGCCCGGCCGCAGGGGCCGGGCCTTTGCCGTGGGGCGGGCGCCCGATCAGTTGTAGGCGTTCTCGCCGTGGGTGGTCACGTCAAGGCCCTGGCGTTCGTCGCTGTCGCTGACGCGTAGGCCGATCAGCGCCTTGACGATATGGATCGCGATGAAGGACACGACCGCCGACCAGACGATGGCAATGATCACGCCCAGGGTCTGGTTCCAGACCTGCGCGCCCATCGCGTATTCGCCCACCGCGCCGGTGGAATAGTCGAACACGCCGCCGCCGCCCAGGGACGGGGCCGCGAAGACGCCCGTCAGGATCGCGCCGACGATGCCGCCGACGCCGTGGATGCCGAACACGTCCAGGCTGTCGTCGATGCCCATGCGGGGCTTGACCGAGATGACGAACCACATGCAGACCAGGCCGGCGATCAGGCCGATCACGATGGCGCCCATGGGTCCGACGAAGCCCGCGGCGGGCGTCACGCCGACCAGGCCTGCGATGGCGCCCGAGATGCCGCCCAGCAGGCTGGGATGGCCGCGCATCATCCATTCGCCGAACGACCAGGCCAGCACGGCGGCGGCGGTGGCGACGGCGGTGTTGATCATCGCCAGCGCGGTCAGGCCGTTGGCTTCGAGGTTCGAGCCCGCGTTGAAGCCGAACCAGCCGACCCACAGGATGCAGCCGCCGACCAGCGTGAAGGTCAGGTTATGGGGCGCCAGCAGCTCCTTGCGGTAACCCAGGCGGGGTCCTGCGACCATGGCCGCGACCAGCGCCGCGACGCCTGCGTTGATGTGGATCACCGTGCCGCCGGCAAAGTCCAGCGCGCCATGCCCGAACAGCAGGCCCGAGGGCGCGTCATAGGCCGACGGGCCGCCCCACCACCAAACCATGTGGGCCATCGGGATGTAGGAGAAGCAGAACCAGATCACCACGAACAGGATCACCGCCGAGAACTTCAGCCGTTCGGCCGTGGCACCCACGATCAGCGCCGAGGCGATGCAGGCGAAGGCCATCTGGAAGATCACGAAGGCCAGTTCCGGGACGTACACGCCGGTCGAGAAGGTCTCGGCCAGGGCATCGGTGCCCACGCCCGCCAGGAACGCCTTGGACAGTCCGCCGATATAGGGGGTGAAGAAGGTCGCGTCCTCGGCGCTGCCGGCACCGGTGAATGCCAGCGAATAGCCGAAAGCGACCCACAGGATCGCGATGATGGAAAAGATGGTCAACACCTGCATCAGCACCGACAGCATGTTCTTGGCGCGCACCAGGCCGCCATAGAACAGCGCCAGGCCCGGCAGGGTCATGAAGATGACCAGGACGGCCGACATCATCAGCCAGGCGGCATCGCCCTTGTCGACGATGGGGGCCGCCGCCTCGACGACCGGGGCCGCGGCGTCCTGCGCGAAGGCTGGGACGGCGGACAGGATCGCCGCCAAAAGACCATATGCGGAAAGCTTTCTCATACTTCTCTCATCCTTAACATCACCCCACGGGCCGCAGCTGCGGCGAACTTCGCCCCTTGGATTGGCAGAATGCAGCCGCTTGCACAGGCCGCAGGCACTGATTCAGGGCGTCCAGACCGGTCATGCTGGGAAAATGGGCTGTAATGCAGGGCGATGCCCGAAATTCAGGCGCGCCGCGTGCGGCCGCGGCAGCCCCGAAAGGGCCGCCGAAAACGCAGGGTGGGAGAGGACGAAAAGGGGGTCGGTCAGGCCACGCGGCTGACGACGAAATCCGCGAGGTCGGCCAGCATGTCGCGAATCGGATGCGCGGGCAGCACCTGCAGCGCCGCGCGGGCCCGTGCGGCATGGGCCAGCGCATCGGCGCGCGCGGCCTCCATCGCACCGTGACGGGCCAGCAGCGACAGCGCGTGCTCCAAGTCGCCGTCGCGCTGGTCGCCCGCCTCGATGGTGCGGGTCCAGAAGGCGCGTTCCTCGGCGTCGGCCTTGGCGATGGCCTTGATGACCGGCAGGGTCAGCTTGCGTTCGCGGAAATCGTCGCCCACGTTCTTGCCGATCGTCTCGGTCGCGCCGCCGTAATCCAGCAGGTCGTCGACAATCTGGAAGCTGATGCCCAGGGCGTCGCCGTAATCGAACAGCGCCTGCACCTGATCGTCGGGCGCACCGGCGATGACGCCGCCCACCTCGGTCGCGGCCGAGAACAGCGCCGCCGTCTTGCCGCGCACCACCTGCAGATAGACGGATTCGTCGGTTGCCAGGTCCTGCGCCGCGGTCAGCTGCAGCACCTCGCCCTCGGCGATGGTGGCGCTGGCATTGGCCAGGATCTCCAGCGTGCGCAGGTTGCCGGGTTCGACCATCAGCTGAAAGCTGCGCGCGAACAGATAATCTCCGACCAGCACGCTGGACTTGTTGTCCCACAGCAGGTTCGCCGTCGGGCGCCCGCGCCGCTGCGCGCTTTCGTCGACCACGTCGTCATGCAGCAGCGTCGCGGTGTGGATGAATTCGACCGTCGCGGCCAGGTGGACATGCCACGGGCCGGGATAGCCCAGCAGCTTGGCCGCGGCCAGCGTCAGCATCGGGCGCAGGCGCTTGCCGCCGGCCTCGATCAGATGCGCCGTCACCTCGGGGATGCGGGGGGCATGGCGGCTGGCCATGCGGTCGCGGATCAGCGCGTTGACCGCCTCCATTTCGGCGGTCAGGGCCTCGCTCAGCCGATCCAGCGGTTTGCGGACGTTGTCCTGCACAGTCATGCCATACCCCGTGTCTGCGACCGTGCATTGCCACGGCATCGACAAATGCGCAACCGCCGCTTAACGTCGCGCCCATGAAAGAGCTTTTCCGCAGCAACGATCCGGTCCGCATGTCCGCCGCCACCAGCCTGCTGGAATCCGAAGGGATCGCCACCTTTCCGATGGATCAGCACATGAGCGTGCTGGAGGGATCAATCGGCGTGCTGCCCGCGCGGCTGATGGTCGCGGACCGCGACGAATTCATGGCCCGCGCCATCCTGCGCGACAACGGGCTGGATGACTGACACCCGCATCGACGGCTTCCTGGACGGGCGGCTGCGCATCAGTCAGCCCGCGCGCGGCTATCGCGCGGGGGCGGATGCGGTGATGTTGGCCGCGGCCTGTCCCGCGCGGCCGGGGCAGGCGGTGCTGGAACTGGGCTGCGGGGCGGGGGTGGCCAGCCTGTGCCTGGCCTGGCGGGTGCCGGACCTGGCGATCACCGGGCTGGAGCGGCAGCAGACCTATGCGGACCTGGCCCGCGGCAATGCCGCCGCGAACGGCATCGCGCTGACGGTCCTGATCGGCGATCTGACCGACCCGCCGCGGGATCTGCGCGACGCCTCCTTTGACCATGTGATGATGAACCCGCCCTATTTCCTGGGCGGCACGGCCGCGCCCGACGCGGGCCGCGCCCTGGCCAGACGCGAGGAGACGCCGCTGGCGCAGTGGATCGACGCGGGCCTCAGGCGGTTGCGCCCCGGCGGCTGGCTGACGGTGATCCAGCGGGCCGACCGCCTGGACGGGGTGATGGACGCGCTTGGCGCGCGTGCCGGGGCGGTGACGATCCTGCCCATCGCCGCGCGGGAGGGCAGCCCGGCGGGGCGCGTCCTGGTCGCGGCGCGAAAGGGCGCGCGCGGTCCGCTGCGCCTGCTGGCACCCCTGATCACCCATGCCGCCCCCCGCCACGACCGCGATGCCGAGGATCTGACCCCCCTGGCTGCCCAGGTTCTGCGCGATGGTGCGCCGATCGCGATGGGAATTGCGAAAGCCGCGTGACAGAATCAACAAGCTGTGGTGCACTGGACTGGTTCGAGACAACTATAGAGGAGTACGCGATGACGGTTGCTTCCCATGTCGAGGAGCTTCGCAAGAAGCATCAGAACCTTTCGGTTGCCGTGGAGAGGGCCCAGAGGAGCCCCAGTGCCCGCGACCACGAAATCACCGCGATGAAGCGCGAGAAACTGCGTCTCAAGGAGCAGATCAACAGACTGGGTCACTGACCCGTCGCCGACCCGACACCAGACGGAAAAAGGCCCGCGCAGATCGCGCGGGCCTTGCCGTTTCAGCAGTGCGGTTCGATGTCAGACGAAGAACTGGCCGCCATTCGCGCTGATCGTGGACCCGGTGATGAAGCCCGCATCGTCCGCGGCCAGGAACACCACGGCGCGGGCGATCTCCTCGGGTTCGCCAAGGCGGCCGACGGGGATCTGCGGGATGATGCGTTCGTTCAGCACCTTTTCGTCGATGGCGCGCACCATCTCGGTGCCGATGTAACCGGGGCAGATGGCGTTGACGGTGATGCCCGCGCGCGCGCCCTCCTGGGCCAGCGCCTTGGTGAAGCCCAGGTCACCCGCCTTGGCCGCCGAATAGTTCGCCTGGCCCGCCTGACCCTTCTGCCCGTTGATCGAGCTGATGTTGATCACGCGGCCGAACTTGGCGTTGCGCATGCCGTTCCAGACGCTATGGGTCATGTTGAAGACGCCAGTCAGGTTGGTGTCGATGACCTCTTTCCACTGCTGGGGGGTCATCTTGTGGAACATCGCGTCGCGGGTGATGCCGGCGTTGTTGACCAGCACGGCGATGGGGCCCAGTTCGACCTCGACCTGCTTGATGCCTTCGGCGCAGGCGTCGTAATCGGCGACCGACCATTTGTAGGTCTTGATGCCGGTCTCCTCGGTGAAGGCACGCGCGGCGTCGTCGTTGCCGGCGTAATTGGCCGCGACCGTATAGCCCGCATCCTTCAGCGCCTTCGAGATGGCGGCGCCGATGCCCCGCGATCCTCCGGTGACCAGTGCGACTTTCGACATGTTTCCCCCTCCTTCTTTAGGTTCTTGAAATATTGCTAATCAATGAAGTTTCGGCGCGCAAGATCATTGCGCGCCGAATTGGCTTAGCGTTCCAGGCACATGGCGACGCCCATGCCCCCGCCGATGCACAGCGTGGCCAGGCCCTTTTTCGCGTCGCGGCGGCGCATCTCGAACAGCAGCGTGTTCAGGACGCGCGCGCCCGAGGCGCCGATCGGGTGACCGATGGCGATGGCGCCCCCGTTGACGTTCACGATGGACGGATCCCATCCCATGTCCTTGTTCACCGCACAGGCCTGGGCGGCAAAGGCCTCGTTCGCCTCGACTAGGTCCAGATCGCCGACCGACCAGCCGGCCTTCTCCAGCGCGCGGCGGCTGGCCGGGATCGGGCCGGTGCCCATGATCGCCGGGTCCAGGCCCGCGGTGGCATAGCTTGCGATGCGCGCCAAGGGCGTCAGGCCGCGGCGCGCGGCCTCGTCCTCGGTCATCACCATGACCGCGGCCGCGCCGTCGTTCAGACCGGATGCATTGGCCGCGGTGACCGATCCGTCCTTGGTAAAGGCGGGGCGCAGCTTCTGCATCGCCTCGATCGTGGCGCCGTGGCGGATGTATTCGTCCTTGTCGACGACCGTCTCGCCCTTGCGGGTCTTGACGGTATAGCCGACGATCTCGTCGTCAAAGCGGCCTTCCTTCTGGGCGGCCTCGGCCTTGTTCTGAGAGGCCAGCGCGAATTCGTCCTGCTGGTCGCGGCTGATCTGCCACTTGGCGGCGACGTTCTCGGCCGTCTGACCCATGTGATAGTTGTTGAACGCGTCCCACAGTCCGTCGCGGATCATCGTGTCGATGAACTGCATGTCACCCATCTTCTGACCGGCGCGCAGATAGGCGGCATGCGCCGACAGGGACATGCTTTCCTGACCCCCGGCCAGCACCACGCGGGCGTCGCCCAGGATCACCTGCTGCGCGGCCAGCGCGACGGCGCGCAGGCCCGACCCGCAGACCTGGTTGATGCCCCAGGCCGAGGATTCCTGCGGCAGGCCGGCCTTGATATGCGCTTGGCGGGCGGGGTTTTGGCCCTGCGCGGCGGTCAGCACCTGGCCTAGGATCGTCTCGTCGACCTCGGCCGCGTCGATGCCGGCGCGGGCGACAACCTCGGCCAGGACGGCTGCGCCCAGGTCATGGGCGGGGACATTCGCAAAGGCCCCCAGGAAACTTCCGACCGGGGTGCGGGCGGCGGAAACGATTACGGCTTTGGTCACGGCAGACTCCTTCGCATCAGTGCCGGACGAACCGGCCTGGGGTCAGGATGCTGTTTCGGGACGCTACGTCAAGTCGAAGCCTTGGGACTTTCGGATGATGGCCCCCCGCCCGGATGGGCGGAAGTCGCCCTCAGCGGCTGGCCAAGGACGGGGGTTTCTTCCAGGGCGGGGCGATGGTCGGGGCCCCGAAATAGTAGCCCTGCAGGCAATCGATGCCGATATCGATCAGGAAGGCGGCCTCGTCCGCGGTCTCGACCGATTCCGCCACGGTGAACATGTCGAAATGATGCGCGATGGATTGCAGCGCGCGCGTCAGGACCTGATTGTCGGGCTTGGTCGCGATCTCGCGGATGAACTGGCCGTCGATCTTGATCATGTCGAAGCAGAAGTCGCGCAGATAGCGGAACGAGGTATAGCCCGCCCCGAAATCGTCCAGCGCCAAGCTGATGCCGTATCCCTGCACCTCGGCCATGAAGGTCTGGACCTCCTCGGGCATGCCCATGGCGCTGCTTTCGGTGATCTCCAGGATCAGGCGTTCGCCCAGCGTGGTGTCGTCGGACACCCCGCGGCGCAGGGTGTTGATCCATTCGGGATACAGGATCGAGCGTGCCGACATGTTGATCGACAGGCGCAGGCCCGGATCCTCGGCCAGGGTCTGCAGGCCCAGGGACAGCGAGAGGCAGTCGATCTTGCGGCCCAGTTCCGTGACTTCGGCCTGGGGCATGAAATCGCGCAGGGGCACCAGGCGGCCGCTGTCGTCGATGATGCGGATCAGTCCCTCGTAAAAGGCGGGGGTCTTGGTGCGCTGCGCCTGGACGATGGGCTGGAAGGCCAGCGTCGCGCTGCCCTTTTCCACCGCCGACGTGACGGCCGCCAGGGTGATGCGGTCCTGATGGCGGATCGCGTCCTCTAGGGGCGAGCTGTTGTCCATAATTCTGTCGCTCACGGGCGGCCTCTTACCGAGTCGGGTCTGCTTGCAGTCTGCCCATATTGGCTTAACCTGCCGTGAATCGTGATCTCTTTCTCAGGTTTGGGTTAACAGATGATGGACCGTTGCGGATGGTGCGGCGATCTGCCGGTCTATGTCGCCTATCACGACACCGAATGGGGCGTGCCCGAACGCGACCCGCGCGCGCTGTGGGAAAAACTGGTGCTGGACGGGTTCCAGGCGGGCCTGTCCTGGATCACCATCCTGAAGAAACGCGATGCCTTTCGCGCCGAGTTCGACGGGTTCGACCCCGAACGCGTGGCGGCGTGGGACGCGGCGCGGATCGACCGTGCGCTGACGAACCCCGGCATCATCCGCCACCGCGGCAAGATCGAGGCCACCGTGCGCGGCGCCCGCGCCTTTCTGGACATCGAGGCGTCCGAAGGGTTCGCCCCCTGGCTGTGGTCCTTTGTCGGCGGCGCGCCGATCCAGAACGACTGGCCGGACCTGGGACACGTCCCCACCGACACGACCGAATCGCACGCGATGTCCAAGGCGTTGAAGGCGCGCGGTTTCGGGTTCTGCGGTCCGGTGATCACCTATGCCTTCATGCAGGCCACGGGCATGGTGAACGACCATGTCGTGACCTGCCACAGGCATGGTCCCGTCAGGGCGCTGTCAGCTGGGTGACCAGCGTCTTGGCGGCGTTCGAATCCCATTCGGCGTCGCCCAGATAGCGGGCGACCTCGCGGCCCTCGCGGTCGATCAGCACCGTCACGGGCAGGCCCACGACGCCCATCTCGCGCGCGACCTGCTGGCGCGGGTCCAAAAGGACCGGCAGGTTCTCGACGCCGACCTCGGCATAGAAATCGTCGATGCGCTCGACCGCGTTGCGTCCGGTGGCGATCGTCACCACCTCGAAGTCGTCGCCGCCCAGTTCGGCCTGCAGGCGGTCCAGGGCGGGCATCTCCTCGCGGCAGGGCGCGCACCAGGTGGCCCAGAAGTTCAGCAGCACGACCTTGCCCTGCCAGTCGGCCAGGGTGTGGGTGCCGCCGTCGCGGTCGGTGAACTCGGCGGCCGCCACGGGGGCGGGGTCTTCGGCCACGACCAGCTTGTCCAGCCCCCCGTCGCGCGCCGCCTGCCAGTCGGGGCCTGCGGCGAAGGCGGTGTTTGCACCGAAAACAAGGGCCGTATAAAGCAGGGCGGAACGCAGCATGTGACCTCCGAAGGACGTACTTGATGACCGACCGGCCCCAGACCACCGCCAACAGCATGTGGGGCGGGCGCTTTGCCGCCGGTCCCGACGCGATCATGGAGGCGATCAACGCCTCGATCGGGTTCGACCGGCGGCTCTACGCCCAGGATATCCGGGGCAGCCGGGCCCATGCGGCGATGCTGGCCGCCACGGGCATCATCAGCGATAGCGATGCCGAGGCGATCGGGAAAGGCCTGCTCACCGTCTTGTCAGAAATCGAGGCCGGCCAGTTCGCCTTCCGCACCGACCTGGAGGACATCCACATGAACGTGGAGGCCCGCCTGAAGGAGGTCATCGGCGAACCCGCAGGCCGCCTGCACACGGGCCGGTCCAGGAATGACCAGGTGGCGACCGATTTCCGGCTGTGGGTGCGCGACCAGTGCGACGCGGCCATCGACGGGCTGACCGCGCTGATCCGCGCGGCTTTGTCGCAGGCCGAAGGCGGCGCCGATTGGGTCATGCCGGGCTTCACCCATCTGCAGACCGCGCAGCCGGTGACCTGGGGCCACCACATGATGGCCTATGTCGAGATGTTCGGCCGCGACCTGTCGCGGTTCCAGGACGCGCGCAAGCGCATGAACGAATCGCCCCTGGGAGCCGCGGCGCTGGCGGGCACGGGCTATCCGATCGACCGGGACATGACCGCTGCGGCCCTGGATTTCGACCGTCCCATGGCCAATTCGCTGGACGCGGTCAGCGACCGTGACTTTGCGCTGGAATTCCTGGCGGCCAGCAGCATCTGCGCCGTCCATATGTCGCGCCTGGCCGAGGAGCTGGTGATCTGGTCGTCGGCCCAGTTCCGCTTCGTGTCCATGTCGGACAAGTGGTCGACCGGGTCGTCGATCATGCCGCAGAAACGCAACCCCGACGCGGCCGAGCTGATCCGCGCCAAGATCGGCCGCATCCTGGGGGCGACCGTCGCGCTGTTCACGGTGATGAAGGGCCTGCCCTTGGCCTATTCCAAGGACATGCAGGAGGACAAGGAACAGGTCTTCGACGCCGCCGACACGCTGATGCTGGCGCTGGCCGCGATGACCGGCATGCTGTCGGACCTGACCGCGAACCGCGACCGGCTGGAGGCCGCGGCGGGGGCCGGGTTCTCGACCGCGACGGATCTGGCCGACTGGCTGGTACGCGAACTGGGCCTGCCGTTCCGCGACGCCCATCACGTCACCGGATCGCTGGTGGCCCTGGCCGAACAGCGGGGCGTCGATCTGCCCGATCTGACGCTGGCGCAGATGCAATCGGTGCATGGTCAGATCACCGACGATGTGTTCAATGTGCTGGGCGTGCACAATTCCGTCGCCTCGCGCCAAAGCTATGGCGGCACGGCGCCCGCGCAGGTGCGCGCGCAGATCGCCCGCTGGAAGGAGAAACTGGCATGAGAAACACGGTCATCATCGTCGTCGTCCTGGTCGTGGTCGTGGCCGTCCTGGCCAGCTGCGGCGTCGACGGCGCCCCGCAGCGGCCGGTCGTGAAGCCCCTGCAGCAGCAGATGGGCGTCACCGTCAGCGGCGATGCCCGGTTCGGCGTGTCGGCCGAGCTGTAGATGGACCACTTCCTCTACAGGAACGGCGAGCTCTACGCCGAGGACGTGCCCCTGTCCTGCATCGCGCAGCAGGTCGGCACGCCCGTCTATGTCTATTCCGCGGCCACGCTGACGCGGCATTTCGGCCTGTTCCGGCAGGCGCTGGACTGGACCGACCATCTGGTCTGCTTTGCGGTCAAGTCGAACAGCAACCTGGCGGTGCTGAAGCTGATGGGCGATCTGGGTGCGGGCATGGATGTCGTCTCGGGCGGGGAATACGCCCGCGCCAAGGCCGCCGGCGTGCCGGGCGAGCGGATCGTGTTCTCGGGCGTGGGCAAGACCATCCCCGAGATGCGCATGGCCATCGAAGGCGGCATCCGCCAGTTCAACATCGAGAGCGAGCCCGAGATGCGCGCCCTGTCCGCGCTGTGCGTCAGCATGGGCGCCACGGTGCCGGTGGCGATCCGCGTGAACCCCGACGTGGACGCCAAGACGCATGAGAAGATCGCCACGGGCAAATCCGACAACAAGTTCGGCATCCCGATCAGCCGCGCCATGGCCGTCTATGCCGAGGCCGCGTCCCTGCCGGGGCTGCGCGTCGTGGGTGTGGACGTGCATATCGGCAGCCAGCTGACCGATCTGGCGCCGTTCCGCGCCGCCTATCTGAAGGTGGCCGAACTGACCCGTGCGCTGCGCGCCGAGGGGCACGACATCACCCGCCTGGACCTGGGCGGTGGCCTGGGCATCCCCTATCGCCGCGACAACAGCGCGCCGCCTTTGCCCATCGAATACGGGCAGGTGATCCGCGAGACGGTGGGGGATCTGGGCTGTCAGATCGAGATCGAGCCGGGCCGCAACATCGTCGGCAATGCCGGCGTCCTGCTGTCGCGGGTGATCTATGTCAAGAACGGCGAGGATCGCGATTTCCTGATCGTGGATGCGGCGATGAACGACCTGCTGCGCCCGGCCATGTACGGCGCGCATCATGACATTGTCCCACTGGTCGAGCCCGCCGTCGGCGCGCCGGTCCGGCCCTATGACGTGGTCGGTCCGGTCTGCGAATCGGGCGATACCTTCCAGAAGGGGGCCGATCTGCCCGAACTGGCGGCAGGGGGGCTGGTCGCGTTCCGGTCGGCCGGGGCCTATGGTGCGGTGATGGCGTCGGAATACAATTCCCGCCCGCTGGTCCCCGAGGTGCTGGTGCAGGGCGATCACTTCGCCGTCATCCGGGCACGCCCCACGTTTGAGGAAATGCTGGCACGGGATAGCATCCCGGCATGGCTTTGATCGGGCGACAGCACGACACCGACAGCCCGGGGGCCGTCAGCCCCCGGACCCCCGAGGGTATTTTCACAACGGAGACGGGGCCGGTGGCCCGTGCCCTGCGCCTGACCCGCGCGGGCATGGCATGGGAACGCGCGGCGCGGGCCTTCTGGCCGCTGACGACGCTGCTGTTCTTCGGCATCGCGGCGCTGTGGCTGGGCGCGGTGGCGGCCTTGCCTCAAGTGCTGCTGCCTTGGCTGGCGGGCCTGTGGCTGCTGGCGGTCGTGATCGCGGCGGTGCGGGGCGGATGGCGCTTTCGCCGCGTGCGCCGGGCCGAGGCGCTGGCCCGGCTGGACCGCACCCTGCCCGGGCGCCCGCTGACCGCGCTGTCCGACCGTGCGGCGATCGGCGGCGAGGGGCCGCTGTGGCAGGCGCATCTGGCGCAGATGCGCGATGCCGCGCTGGCCGCGCGCGCGGTGCGCCCCGATGCGGACCTTGCCCGGCGCGACCCGTTCGCCCTGCGATTGGCGGGGCTGGTGGCGCTGGTGATGGCGCTGATCTTCGGGGGGGCGGGCGAGATGGGCCTGGGTCTGCGCGCCCTGGCCGCCACGATGGCCACGCCGCAGCCGGGCGCCGCGCCGCCGCAGGGGCCAGTCTGGGAGGGCTGGGCCGAACCGCCCGCCTATACCCGCCGCCCGACCCTGTACCTGAACGCCCTGGAGGAGGGGCAGGTGCTTGACCTGCCCCAAGGCAGCACGGTCAGCTTTCGCCTCTATGCCCAGGGGGCAGAGGTGACCCAGGACATCGGGCCTGTCACGTCGGACGATCCGACGGCGCCGGCATTCCGGGCCGACCGCTCTGGCAGCATCGACGTCCAGGGACGTCGTTTCGCCGTGACCGTACAGCCCGATGCCGTCCCGGTGATCCGCGCAGGCGCCGCGCCCACGCGCCGCGCCGACGGGCGGATGATCCAGGATTACCAGGCCGGGGACGATCACGGCGTCATCTCGGCTCAGGCGGTCATCGCGCTGGACCTGGACGCGGTCGATCGCCGCTTTGGCCTGACCGTCGCGCCCGAGCCGCGCGACCCGGTGGCGCTGGACCTGCCCCTGCCACGGGGCGACCGCCGTGATGTGCAGGGACAGCTGGCCGAGGACCTGTCGCGCCACCCCTGGGCCAACCTGCCCGTGACCGTCACGCTGCGCGCGGTGGACGGGATCGACCAAGCGGGCCAGTCCGACCCGATGGCGCTGCCGCTGCCGGGGCGGCGGTTCTTCGATCCGTTCGCGGCCACGCTGATCGAGCTGCGCCGCGACCTGCTGTGGTCGCGCCAGAATGCCGGGCGCAGCGCCGAGATCCTGCGCGCCATCACCTGGCAGCCCGAGGGGTTCGTCGAGGACGATCTGTATGCCGAGCTGCGCGCGGCGGTGCGGCTGCTGGACGGGGACGAGCTGACCCCGGAAGCCCGCGACCGTCTGGCCGAGGCCCTGTGGGAGGCCGCGATCCTGTTGGAGGATGGCGGTCTGTCGGATGCGCTGGAACGGATGCGCGCCGCGCAGGAGCGCCTGTCAGAGGCGATCCGCAATGGGGCCAGCCCCGACGAAGTCCAGCGGCTGATGGACGAGCTGCGCGAGGCGACCGACGCCTATACCGACATGCTGGCGCAGGAAAGCCAGCCGCAGGATCAGGCCGACAGCCCTGACCGGGGCGGCCAGCAGGGCCAGACCATCACCGCCGATCAGATCCAGGAGATGATGGACGAGATCCAGCGCCTGATGAACGAGGGCCGCATGGCCGAGGCGGAGGCCCTGCTGGACCAGTTCAACCGGATGATGGAGAACCTGCAGGTTCAGCAGAGCCAGGGGCAGGGCGAGGGAGAGGGCCGGCAGGGCAGCCAGCCGATGAACCGCCTTGCCGACACGCTGCGCGAGCAGCAGGAGCTGTCGGACGAGGCGTTCCGCGACATGCAGCGCCAGTTCGGCCAAGGCCAGCAGCCCGGTGACGAGGGCCAGGACGGCGGCAGCATGGCCGACCGCCAGCGCGCGCTGCGCGAGGAGTTGGGCCAGCAGCAGGGGCTGATGCCGGGGCAGGGATCACCCGAGGGCGACGCGGCGCGGCGTCAGCTGGACGAGGCTGGGCGCGCGATGGAGGATGCCGAACAGGCCCTGCGTGACGGCGACATGGCCGGCGCGATGCAGCGCCAGGCCGATGCGATCCAGTCCATGCGCGAGGGGATGCGCGCCCTGGGCGACATGATGGCCCAGGAGGGGCAGGAGGGTCAGGAGGGCCAGCCGGGCGGTGAGGGGCAGCAGCCCGGCCAGCAACCCGGCCAGTCGGCGCAGGGCAGCCAGGGGCAGCCCTATCAGGGCCGGCCGCAGTTGGACCCCCTGGGCCGCGAGAGCATGGGTGGCGGCAATGTCATTACCAACGGCGATCCGCTGGCCGAGGGGTTGGACCCCGCACGCCGTGCCCGCGACCTGCTGGACGAGATCCGCCGCCGCAGCGGGCAGCCGGACCGCCCGCAGGACGAACGCGATTACCTGGGCCGGTTGCTGGACCGGTTCTGACGGCTCAGCCGCCGACGCGGGTCGCCAGCCATTGTCGCAGTGCGTCCAGCCCGTCGCGCGCCGTAGCCAGCGTCCCCGACAGCGGCCAGCCGCGCGCCTCGGCCACCGGGGCCAGCAGATAGACCGCCAGCACCGCTGCAGCCGCCAGCAGGGCCATCGTCATGCCCGCGCCGAAGCCGCGGCCCTGTCGCATCACCCGGATGGGCGTGACCGTGGCACGGCGATGCACCGTGGTTTCGGCCTGCTGGCGCAATTCGGGCTGGCGCAGGTCCGGCTGGCGCCGTTCCGGTTCACGGGCGTCACGGGCGTCACGGGCGTCACGGGCGTCACGGGCGTCACGGGCGTCACGGGCGTCACGGGCGTCAGGGCCATGGGGTGCTTGGGCGCGGGGCGCATCCGGAATCGCGGGGGTCGGCGCCGCGATGATCGGCGCCGCGATGATCGGCGCCGCGATGGCCGGCGCCGCGATGGCCGGGGACGGCGGGGGCAGGGCCGCGGGCATTGGGGGCAGCGTCACGGTGGTCGCGGGCCAGTCGATCTCCTCGGCGCCGGGGCGCGGGTCGTCCTGCTGTTCGGCGTCGCGCAGGCGGCGTTCGTGATCGACCTCGCTTTTCAGCATGTCCAGCACGTCCGGGGACAGGCGCGCGCGGGCCGGCGGCAGGGGGCGGGGCGTCTCGTCCTGGTCGGGGCGCCTGCTGAAGAAGCGGCCCAGATCCAGCCGTCCCCCGGCGGCCGGGGGATGGGCCTGCCAGACATGGCCGCAGGCGGGGCATTCGACCTCGCGGCCGCCCTGGGGAATGGCGTCGGGGGGCAGCGCATATTCGGCGCGGCAACCCGGACAGATCAACTTGAATTCAGCCATGCCACCCTCGCATTCATCGTGCGGCTGTTCTATCAAGCGCGGGTCCGGCTTCCAAGTCGCGCCGGGCGCCAAGGGCCCGCACCAGACGGGTCGCAGCGGAAAAGAGGTGGCGCTTGATCGAGATGCGGGATGTCGGCTTCGGCTATCAGGGCCAGGACGAGCTGTTGTCGGGCATGACGCTGACCCTGCAGCCGGGCATGTTCCATTTCCTGACCGGACCGTCCGGGTCGGGCAAGACCACGCTGCTGCGGCTGTGCTTTGCGGATCTTCTGCCCAGTTCGGGCCAGATGACGGCCTTTGGCCAGGACATGCGCGAGCTGTCGCGCGACGGCATCGCCGATCTGCGCCGCCGCGTGGGCGTGGTCCACCAGGACCCGCAGTTCCTGGACCATCTGCCCCTGGCAGAAAACATCGCGCTGCCCCTCTCCATCGCCGGAGAGGAGGTGGACATGGACGCGCTGCGCGATCTTCTGGGCTGGGTCCAGCTGTCCCAGCACGCCCGCGCCCTGCCGCCGTCGCTGTCGGGCGGCGAGCGCCAGCGGGCGGCGCTGGCCCGCGCGGTGATCCTGTCGCCGGACCTGGTGCTGGCGGATGAACCCACGGGCAACCTGGACTGGGACATGTCCATGCGGCTGATGCAATTGCTGATCGAGCTGAACAAGTCGGGCAAGACCGTCCTGGTGGCGACCCATGACCTAAACCTGATCCGCGCCACCAAGGCGCAGGTGACGGCGCGCGTCCTGCGGATCACCGGCGGCAGCCTGCATCTGGCGGGGGCGGATCTCTGATGGGACGGCTGAATATCGGAAGCCTGTGGCAGGGCCTGACGGGTGACAAGGACGGCGCCGGCGACCGCATCGTGCCGCCGACCGGGTTCACGGCGCAGCTGACGCTGTTTTCCGCAGGCGCCATGGCGTTCCTGGCGGTGTTCGCGCTGGCGCTGGCGCTGGCGACGGGGCGGCTGGCCGACCGCTGGTCCTCCGAACTTGCCGGCAGCGTGACGGTCCGCGTCAGCGCGCCGGTGGCGGAACAGGACGCGCTGGTGCAATCGGCGCTGTCGATCCTGCAGACCACGCCGGGCGCGGGCACCCCGCGGCTGTTGCCCGAGGACGAGCTGGCCCAGCTGCTGGAGCCGTGGTTCGGGCCGGACATGCCGGTGGACGCGCTGCCCGTGCCCGCCCTGATCGACCTGCCCGTCGAGGGCGAGTTCGATGCCGAGGGCCTGCGCCTGCGCCTTGAGGCCGAGGTGCCGGGCGCGGTGCTGGACGATCACACCGAATGGCGCCGGCCGCTGGTCTCGGCCGCGAACCGACTGCGGATGCTGGGCATCGTGTCGCTGATGCTGATCGGGGCCGCCTCGGCCGCGATGATCACGCTGGCGGCCAAGGCCGCGCTGGCCGCGAACGTCCAGGTGATCCGCGTCCTGCGCCTGATCGGCGCGCGCGACCTGACCATCGCCACGGCCTTCGTGCGCCGGTTCACCCGGCGCGCCGCGATGGGGTCCGCCGTCGGCACCGTGCTGGGCATGGGCGCGATCGCCATCCTGCCCGATGCCAGCGCCGCGGGCGGGTTCCTGACCGGGCTGGGCTTTCAGGGCGCCGACTGGCTGATGCCGCTGACCATCCCGCTGATCGCGGCCGGTGTGGGCTTTGTCGCCACGCGGTGGGCGGCGCTGAAGATGCTGGAGGCCGTGCGATGACCGACGGCGCGCGTCCCGGCGCGCTGACCCCCTGGCAGTACGTCCAGAACGTGCTGTTCTATGCCCATGTCGCCTGCGCCACGTTGATCATCGGCCTGTTCGGCCTGCCTGCGCTGCGCCACGGGCGGGCAGGCGCGAACCGCATCGCCACGCGCTGGATCGCCTACATGGTCTGGGCCGCGCGCATCCACCTGCACCTGACCTGCGAGATCCGCGGCACGCCGCCGACCCATGACTGCATCGTCGCCGCCAAGCACCAGTCGTTCTGGGACATCATGGTCATCGCCCATGCCGTTCCCCGCCGCGCCTTCATCATGAAGCGCGAGGTGATGCGCGTCCCGGTCATGGGCTGGTACGCGTGGAAGACCGGCTGCATCCCCATCGACCGGTCGCGCGGGCGCGACGCGATGGCCGCGATCAGCAGCACCATCAACCAGCGCCTGTCCGCCGAGGGGCTGGGGCAGCTGATCATCTATCCCGAGGGCACGCGCACCCTGCCGGGCCAGCGCAAGCCCTACAAGCAGGGTGTGGTCACGATCCGCGAGGGGACCGGCCTGCCGGTCGTGCCCGTCGCGGTGAACACGGGCATGTTCTGGCCGCGCAGCGGGTGGGGCATCTGCCCCGGACGCGCGGTGGTCGAGTTCCTGCCGCCCATCGATCCCGCCATCCCGGCGGAGGGTTTCCTGCCCCGCCTGCGGGCCGAGATCGAGACCCATTCCGACCGCCTGATGGCCGAGGCCGGGCTGGTCCTGCCGGAACCGGGCGACGCCGATGACGCCGCCCGGAACCGCTCTCACCTCAGGTCGTAGTAGCGCGGGACATGCGGCCCCTGCGGCGGCAGCCCGATGTCGCGCCGCATGTGCGGGGACATCAGGTACGGATCGGGCGGCCGCGGCCGCCTGCGCCGTGGCAGCAGCGCCGCGCGGATCGCGGCCCATAAGACCGCCGTCGCGCCGTGTCGGGCGATCAGGCGGTGCATCGCGGGACGCAGGCGGGCGCTTTGCGGATGAAGATCGGCAATCATCGTCAGTCTCCGGATAGGGGGACCGGACAGGGCGGTGCCTTGTGCGGTCGATGGGGTTCAGGGAAGGGATGACGCCATGTGGACAGGCCCGCGGATCGCGGTCGTGTCAGGTCATGATGTCAGCGGGGTCTGCCTTGCGGCGGTCAGGCGCCTTGTCGCGATGACAAGGTACGCATCGAACCGGTGCGGGTCAGGGCGGGGGCATTGGCATATGATGTCATGAGCCCCTCCTTTCGCGCATGCGTTGCGGGCAGGAGTGCAGGCTGGCCCAGCCTTGCATTTCGCGCAAGACGGCAAAACGCGACAGCCGCCCCAAGACGGGACGGCTGTTGCAGGTCGGTCACAGTATCGTGTGCGTCAGGCCGCAAGCCCCTTGGAGCCCATCGCCAGGAACTTGGCGCGGCGGTCCTTGATCAGCTGGTCGGGTTTCATGTCCGACATCTCGGCCAGCATCGCGGTGATCTCGGCGCCCACGGCGGCGATGGCCTCATCGGGTGCGCGCTGCGCCCCGCCCAGGGGTTCGGCGATGATGCGGTCGATCACGGCCAGCTTCTTCAGGTCCTGCGCGGTCAGGCGCAGCGCCTCGGCCGCGTCGCGCATCTTTTCGGCGTCCTTCCACAGGATCGACGCGCAGCCTTCCGGAGAGATGACCGAATAGATCGAATGTTCCAGCATGGCGATGCGGTTCGCGGTGGCAAAGGCCACGGCCCCGCCTGACCCGCCTTCGCCGATGATGACGCTGACCAGCGGCACGCCGATCTCAAGGCATTTCATGGTGCAGCGGGCGATCGCCTCGCTTTGTCCCCGCTCCTCGGCGCCCTTGCCGGGATAGGCGCCGGGCGTGTCGACCAGCGTGATCACGGGCAGGCCAAAGCGGTGCGCCATGTCCATCAGGCGGATCGCTTTGCGGTACCCCTCGGGGCGAGCCATGCCGAAATTGTGGTGGATGCGCGACTTGGTGTCGTTGCCCTTCTCATGCCCGATCACCACGCAGGGTGCGTCGTTGAAACGCGCCAGGCCGCCCATCACCGCGTGGTCGTCGCCAAAGGCGCGGTCGCCCGCCAGAGGCGTGTATTCGGTGAACAGCGCCTGGATATAGTCGCTGCAATGCGGGCGGTCGGGATGGCGGGCGACCTGCGTCTTCCGCCAGGGGTCCAGGGTCTTGTAGAGGTCGCGCAGCAAATCCGACGACTTGCGGTCCAGCGCCGCGGCCTCCTTCTCGACGTCGAGGGTGCCGTCGCCCTTGCGGGCCATGGCGCGAAGTTCCTCGGCCTTGCCCTCGATGTCGGCGAGCGGTTTTTCGAAATCCAGATAGACCATGCGGCATGCCTTTGGGGTTCGGGTTTGGCGCTATATAGGTCGGTGCGGGACGGGTTGCAACGCGGGCGCGGCAGCCGGCATCCGCGGGGCCGGGCGCCGCGCCCGCGTCACTGCAGGTCGGCGAAGGCCGCGCGCAGCCGGTCTGCCGCCTCGATCACCCGCGCCCGCGGCGTCGCGATGTTGAAGCGCATGAACCCGTCGCCACCCAGCCCGAAGGTCGCGCCGTGATTGGCCGCGATCCGGGCGTCGTCCTGGATGCGACGGGTGATTTCCGCGTCGGTCATGCCGGTGTCGCGGAAATCGACCCAGGACAGATAGGTCGCCTGCAGGGGCATCGACCGCAGACCGGGAATCGCGTTCACCGCCTGATCAAAGATCCGCCGGTTGCCGTCCAGGTAATCGACCAGCGCATCGACCCAGGCCGCGCCCTCGGGCGAATAGGCGGCCGCAACCATGTCCTGGCCCAGCATCGCCGGAGAGATCCCCGCGGCGGCCAGCGCGCCCTGGAACCGCGCCCGCAGGTCGGGGTCGGGGATGATCGCGTTGCCGATATGAGCGCCCGCGATGTTGAAGGTCTTGGTGGCGGCGGTCAGCGTCACCAAGCGCGGCAGGATGTCGGGTGCCACGGTCGCCATCATCCGGTGACGTGGGCCGCCCGGCAGGACCAGGTCGGCATGGATGTCGTCCGAGATCAGGATCAGGTCGTGGCGGTCGCAGAAATCGGCGACCTGGCGCAGTTCGGCTTCGGACCAGACGCGGCCGCCGGGATTGTGCGGCGAACACAGGATCATCATCCGTTCGCGCCCGGTCAGCATCTTTTCCCACGCGTCCCAGTCCAGGGCGTACTGGCCGTCGGTCATCGCCAGGGGCAACTCGACCACGTCGCGGCCGGCGGCGCGGATCACCCGGCCGAAGGCGTGATAGACCGGCGCCATCACGACAACCCCGTCGCCGGGCCGCGTATAGGCGTTCAGCGCCATCGCGACCGCGTTGACCAGCCCCGCGCAGGTCAACACCCATTCGGGCCGGATCTGCCAGCCGTGGCGATGCGCCATCCACCAGCCGATCGCCGCCAGATAGGGCGGGTTCGCGCCAGGATAGCCATAGACGCCATGTGCCGCGGCGCGGTCCACCGCCGCCTGGACCGCCGCGGGGGGCGCGAAATCCATGTCAGCCACCCACATGGCCAGGCCGTCATCGGCGCCCACGCCGTATGCGGCCTGCATGTCGTCCCACTTGCTGCAATGCGTGCCGCGGCGGTCGATGATGCGGTCGAAATCGGGCTGGGTCATGGGGGCTCCTGCTGGCTGCGTCACCCTAGCCTAGCGGGGTTGTTGCTTATGGTGAAGGCTTGCCCTAAATCCCTTGCCATGAGCCTGAGACCCATCCTGATCCATCCCGATCCGCGCCTGAAGAAGGTGGCCCAACCCGTGGCCCGCATCACGCCCGAGATCGAGACATTGGCCGCGGACATGCTGGCCACCATGTACGAGGCGCCCGGCATCGGCCTGGCCGCGCCGCAGATCGGCGTGGGCCTGCGCGTCTTCACCATGGATGCCAACCGCGACCCCGAGGCGCCGCGCGCGCCCCTGGTGCTGGTCAACCCCGAGGTGACCTGGGCGTCGGACACGCCCAACACCTATGAGGAGGGCTGCCTGTCCATCCCCGACCAGTACGGAGAGGTCACGCGGCCCGCGCAGATCCGCATGCGCTGGCTGGGGCTGGACGGCAAGACCCATGAACGCGAGTTCGACGAGCTGTGGGCCACCTGCGCCCAGCACGAGCTGGACCACCTGGACGGCGTGCTGTTCATCGATCACCTCTCCGCCATCAAGCGGCAGATGATCACCCGCAAGATGGTCAAGCTGAAGCGGGACCTGGCCCGTGCCTGATCGCACGGGTGCCAGCGGCTGGATGCGCCCCGACCTGCCGGGGGATCTTGGCCGCGGCACCCTGCGCGACATCGTCCTGTGGCCGGACCCGCGCCTGCGCCTGCGCGCGGAACCCGCCGGCTACATGACCGGCCCCGAACTGCGCGTGCTGGCCGCCGACATGCTGGCCACCATGTATCACGCTCAGGGCCGCGGCCTGGCCGCCCCGCAGATCGGCGTGCTGCGCCGGATCTTCGTCATGGATGCCGGCTGGAAGGACGGCGCGCCCGCCCCCCTGGTCCTGATCGACCCCGAGATCCTGGTCCGGTCGCCGCAGACCGAGACCGCGCCCGAAGGGTGCCTGTCCATCCCCGGCCGCCCCGTCGACGTCACGCGGCCTGCCGCCATCGGAATCGGCTGGTATGATCTGGACGGCCGCTATCAGGTGCGCGACATGCAGGGTCCCGCCGCCCGCATCGCCCAGCACGAGGTCGATCACCTGGACGGCCTGTTGATCGTGAAGGACTGACCATGGCCGCGCGCGCGTTCCTGCCCTATGCCGACCCCCGCCTGCATCGCGCCGCCGCGCCGGTGGCAGAGATCACCGAATCCGTCCGCATGATCTGGGAGGACATGGTCGACACCATGGAGGCGATGCCCGGCGTGGGCCTGGCCGCGCCCCAGATCGGCATCATGATGGCGCTGGCCGTCGTCGATGCCTCGGGGCCGCGCGGACAGGCGGTCCGCATGGCCAACCCCCGGATCCTGCATGCCAGCGTCAAGCTGCGCGAGCACGAGGAGGCCAGCCCCAACCTGCCCGGCGTCTCGGCCCCGATCAGCCGCCCCCGGGCGGTCAAGGTGCGGTTCCTCAACCAGGACGGCGTCGAGGAGGACCGTGATTTCGTCGGCCTGTGGGCCATCAGCGTCCAGCACCAGATCGACCACCTGGCCGGGCGGATGTATGTCGACCACCTGACCCCCCTGCGCCGCAAGATGCTGGTCGCGCGGTCGGCCAAGCTGCACCGCCGCTGATTTTTTCCGTCGTTATGGAATAGAACGACCCGTCGTCCCGTTCTGCTGTCGAATGGCCCGGAAGGCCGTCCGTGCAACGGGGACCGGCGTCGCGCCCCGTCGCAAGATCGCCGCGGCGCCAGGATTTTCAGAAGGATGCACCCCATGGCACGACTGTTCGGAAATGACGACGACAACCGCCTGACCGGCACCAACGTGGCCGACCTGATCTATGGCCGGTCGGGTGACGATGCGCTCTATGGCTTTCGTGGCAACGACACGATCGACGGAGGCGAGGGCAACGACCGCATCTGGGCCGGCGAGGGCGCGAACCGCGTGTCCGGCGGCTCGGGGAACGATCGCATCTGGGCGGGCGCGGGCAGCGACGTGATCGCCGCCGGCGAGGGCAATGACATCGTCGCCGCCGGCCACGGCAACAACCGCGTCTGGGGCGGCGATGGCGACGACGTCCTATACGCCGGCGCCGGGCGCGACACGCTGGACGGCGGTGACGGAAACGACCGCATGGCGTCGGGGGCGGGCAACGACATCCTGACCGGGGGCGAGGGCGACGACCGGATGATCGCGGGCTTCGGCGCCGACCGCCTGATCGCCGGAGAGGGCAACGACACGCTGAACGGCGGGCTGGGCAACGACACGATGACCGGCGGCGAGGGGGCGGACGTGTTCGTCTTCAACGGCGGGCGCGACCGGATCACCGACTTCGAGAACGGCGACGACGACATCGACCTGCGCGCCCTGGCCAATGTCGACAGCTATGCCCAGATCCGCGGCGCCGCCGTGCAGAGCGGGTCCGACGTCGTGCTGAATTTTGGCCCCAACCAGCTGGTCATCGAGGATTTCCGCCTGAACCAGATGAGCAGCGACGACTTCTCCTGGTAAGATCTTTTGGCGGTCCCCCCGCGCAGGTTCGCCCTGCGCGGGGTTTTTTTTCATGTCTGCGCAGGCAGGTCGTCGCGCACCCGCTCCCACGCCAGGGTCAGGTGGCGGCCCAGGATGTCCGACAGTCCGTCCGCATCCCGCGCCTCCAGCGCCGCGATCATCCGTTCGTGTTCGCCGACCGCGCTGGCCCATTTTTCCGCACCTTCGTGCCCGATGAAGCGGACGCGCTTCAACCGGGTCTGCAGGCGGGCATGCACCTCGGACAGGGCACCGTTGTCGGCAAGTGCCACGATGGCCGTATGGATCGCCTGGTTCAGCTTGTAATAGGCCATGCGGTCGCGCCGGGCATAGCAGGCGAGCATCCTGTCATGCAGCGCCCGCACCCCCGCGATGCCCGCATCCGTCGCCTGCGCGCAGGCGATGATCCCTGCCTGCTGCTCCAGGATGCGGATCACCTCCAGCATGTCGCGGACCTCGCGCGCGCCGAACTGCTTGACCACCGCGCCCCGTGCCGGGACCAGTTCGACCAGCCCCTCGGATGCCAGGTACTTAATCGCCTCGCGCAGCGGCGTGCGGGACACGCCCAGCTGCTGGCCGATCTGGCCCTCGTTCAGGCGGGTCCCGGGTGGCAGCTGCCCTTCGATGATCATGTCGCGCAGACGCGACAGGATCGCGTCCAGCAGGGGCAGGCGTTCGATGCGGGCGTCTGTGTCTGACATGTCGGTCACCGGCGTCTCCGTTGGCGCGTCTCTCTCTGGCTATGACGGCGGGGGTGGCAAGTCAATATTGCCTTCTGTGTGCTGTATACAGAATTATTGATACGCTTTTGGGGCCGTGCTAGCAAGAACCCGGGACGTGATTCGGGAGGGGGATCGATGTCGGGGAACACCATGCGTTGGACGCCGCAGGACTGGCCCATCGCCTGTGCGATGATCCCGTTCGCATCCGTCCAGGATGCCGGGCCGGCCGCCTGGGCGCGCGATCTGGGCCAGGTCGCGGCGGCGGGGTTCGATGCGGTCGATCCGACCGACAGCTGGCTGCGGCTGGCCGATCTGGACGATGCTGGACGGGCGCGGTTCGTGGCGATCTGCCGTGACCTGGGACTGACCGTTCCGGCCATCTCGACCTCACGGCGCAGCGTGATCGACCCGGTGCAGGGTGACGACCATCTGGCCTATTGCCATCGTGTCATCGACTGCGCCGCCGATCTTGGCGCGGGGCATGTCAGCTTTGGCCTGTTCGGCCCGCTGAGCGACGCGCAGCGCGCCGCCCTGTGGTTCTGGACCGAGCCGGGGGTGACGAACCCCGACGACCCCGCCACCCGCGCCCTGGCCGTTGCCCGCATCCGCGACCTGGGCCGCCACGCCGCCGATCGCGGCATCCACGTCGCGCTGGAGATGTACGAGGACACCTATTTGGGCACCGCCTCCGACGCGGTCGCCTTCGTCACCGACGTGGACCTCCCGTCGGTCGGGCTGAACATCGATATCGGCAACCTGATCCGCCTGCATCGGCCCGTGCAGCCCTGGACGGAGATGATCGCGCTGTGCGCGCCTTTCGCGGGCTACTGGCACGTCAAGAACTACTACCGGATGACCGACCCGTCGGGGGTCATCCTGTCCCATCCCGCGCCCATGATGGGCGGCACCATCAACTGGCGCGCGGCGATCAACACCGCGCTGGACCTGGGCTTTTCCAGCCCCTTCCTGGTCGAGCATTACGGCGGCGACGGACTTGGGGTCTGCGCCGAGAACCGCGACTACATCCGCCGCATCCTGGCGCAGAGAAGGACCCTGCCATGACCAAGATCGTGGACCGCCCCGAGGATTTCGCCGCGACCGCGCTGGCGGGATTCTGCGCCGCCCATGCCGACCGTGTCATTCCCGTCCCGCACGGCGCGTTGCGCGCATATGCCGGGGCGCCGGGCAAGGTGGCCTTGGTCGTGGGCGGAGGGTCGGGGCATTATCCGGCGTTCCTGGGCTATGTCGGTCCGGGCCTGGCCGACGGGGCGGTGGCGGGGGACGTTTTCGCGTCACCCTCGACCAGTGCGGTGGCCGGGGTGGCGCGGGCGGCGGACCTGGGCGGAGGCGTCATCCTGGGCTTTGGAAACTATGCGGGCGACGTGCTGAACTTTGGCGCCGCTGCCGAACGTCTGCGCGCCGAAGGGATCGATGCGCGCATCCTGGCCGTGACCGATGACGTGGCCAGCGCGCCCGCGACCGACGCAGCGCGCAGGCGGGGCGTGGCGGGCGACCTGCTGGTCTTCAAGATCGCCGGTGCCGCGGCCGAGGCGGGCCTGGATCTGGACGCGGTGATGGATCTGGCCGGACGCGCCAATGCGCGGACCGTGTCCTTCGGGCTGGCCTTCGACGGCTGCACCCTGCCGGGACAGGCGGCACCCCTGTTCACCGTGCCCGAGGGGCAGGTCGCCCTTGGCCTGGGCATCCACGGCGAGCCGGGGATCGCCGAGCAGGCCATCCTGCCCGCTGCCGATCTGGCCCGGATGCTGCTGGAGCCGCTGCTGGCGGAACGGCCCCAAGGCCATGACGGCCGCGTGGCCGTGGTCCTGAACGGCCTTGGCCGCACGAAATACGAGGAACTGTTTGTCCTGTGGCATCATCTGACCGGGCTGATGACCGACGCTGGCCTGACCGTCATCGACCCCGAGGTCGGAGAGTTCGTGACCAGCCTGGACATGGAGGGGTGCTCTCTGTCGATCCTGTGGCTGGACGATGCGCTGGCCGATCTGTGGTGTGCGCCTGCTGATGCACCCGCCTTCCGCAAGGGGACCGTGGCCGCCCAGGGCGCGCGTCAGGTGGCCCGCGAGGGAGCGGCCATCGCAGCGGTTCCGCGCGGCGAACCCGCCAGTGCGGCGCAGGCCGGCTGCGTGGCCGACATCGTGGCACGGTTGGCCCAGGCGCTGGCCGAGGCAGAGGCAGAATTGGGCCGCATCGACGCCATCGCGGGCGACGGCGATCACGGCCAGGGCATGGCGCGCGGGTCGGCGGCAGCCGCGGCTGCGGCACGCGATGCGGCGGCGCAGGGCGCGGGCGCGGGCACCGTCCTGTCGCTGGCGGGCGACGCCTGGGCGGATCGCGCGGGCGGCACGTCGGGTGCCCTGTGGGGCGTGGCCCTGCGTGCTTGGGGGCAGGCGCTGGGCGATACGGATGTGCCCGATGCGGCCCGCGTGGCCGCAGGGGCGCGGGCGGGGATCGATGCAGTGACCCGCCTGGGCGGCGCGCGGCCCGGCGACAAGACGCTGGTCGATGCCTTTGCGCCCTTCGTCGACACGCTGCAGGGGCAGGTCGCCCAAGGTGCCGCGCTGGCCGATGCCTGGGATGCCGCCGCCCGTGCGGCGACTGCCGCCGCCGACGCCACCGCCGACCTGACGCCGCGTCTTGGCCGGGCACGCCCGCTGGCGGAACGCAGCATCGGGCATCCCGATGCGGGCGCGATCTCGCTGGCGCTGTGCGCGCGGATCGTGGCCGGGGCGCTGGCACGCTGAATTCGGGCGGCGCGACCGACGCGCCGCCCACCAACAATATTCCAGACGGAGAGACACATGCGCATTGCTTTGGCCTTGGGGGATGCCGGGGGCGTCGGCCCGGAACTGGCGGCGAAACTGCTGGCCCATGACGACATGAAGGCCTTGGACGTGATCGTCGTGGGCGATGCGCGGGTGCTGGAGATGGGCGCGCGCCATGCAGGGGTCACGCTGGACCTGCCGCGGATCGGCGCCGATCAGGTCGGCCCCGACATGGCGCCGGGCCATGTGCTTCTGGATCTGGCGAATTGCGCGGTGGACGGCATGACCCTGGGCCAGTCCAGTGCCCATGCCGGCGCGGCCAGCCTGCAGAATTTCGGCTGCGTGCTGCAGCTGGCAGGGGCGGGGATCGCGGATGCGGCGATGTTCACGCCCTTCAACAAGCATTCGATGCGGCTGGCCCGTCCCAGCTATGTCGACGAGATCGGATTTATCGACGCGGTTCTGCACGCGGATCGCAGTGGGCGAGAGTTCAACGTCCTGGAGGAGGTCTGGAACGCCCGCGTGACCAGCCACATCCCGCTGCGCAAGGTGGCCGAGACGCTGACCACCGAACGCATCCTGGACAGCCTGCGCCTGACGGCCGAGGTGATGGCCGGTGCGGGCAAGCCCGGCGCGCGGATCGGCGTCGCCGCGCTGAACCCCCATGCGGGCGACGGCGGCAATTTCGGCCACGAGGATGACGAGATCCTGGCCCCCGCCGTGGCGCAGGCCGTGGCCCTGGGCATCGACGCCAAGGGGCCGATCCCGTCGGACACCGTCTTCGTGCGTGCCATCCGCGGCGAATTCGACGCGGTGCTGACCATGTATCACGACCAGGGCCAGATCGCGATGAAGCTGATGGGCTTTGACCGCGGCGTGACGCTGATCGCGGGTTACGGCTTTCCGATCGTGACGCCCGCGCATGGCACGGCCTTCGACATCGCGGGGCAGGGGCGCGCCGATCTGGGCGCGACGCTGACCGCCGCGCGGCTTGGCCGCGACCTGGCCGCGCTGAACCCTGCCCGCGCGCCGCGCGCGCTGCCCGCGGGCTGGGCGCAGGCAGAGGTCGCCCCGACATTGCTGGTCGCCGAATAGGCGCCCGGTCTTTTTCCCGCCGCAAGCGGGTCGCATCATCTTTGGGAGGAGAGATAAAATGACCATCAAGACCGCATTGATCGCAGGCACCGCCCTGCTGGCAGCCACCGTCCCGGCGCTGGCGGAATGGACCCCCGAACGCCCGGTGGAATTCGTCGTGGCATCCGGGGCCGGCGGCGGGACCGACAATTTCGCCCGCACCATCCAGGCCGCGCTGACGCGCAACGACATCCTGGACCAGAACATGGTCGTGCTGAACAAGGGCGGCGGTTCGGGGGCCGAGGCGTTCCTGTACGCCCGCCAGAACGCCGCCGATCCGCACAAGCTGATCTTCGGGACGAACAACGTCTATCTGCTGCCCCATGTGGCCCAGCTGGCCTATTCGGCCGAGGACCTGCAGCCCGTCGCAGCGCTGGCGCTGGACGAGTTCCTGATCTGGGTCAAGGCCGACGCCCCCTGGCAGACCTCGATGGAGCTGATCGAGGCGGCCAAGGCCGAACCCGGCGCCATCGTCTTTGGCGGCAGCCAGTCCAAGGACACCGACGAGACGCTGGTGGCGCTGATCGAACAGACCACCGGCGCCGATTTCAAGTACGTCCCCTTCAACGGCGGCGGAGAGGTCGGCGTGCAGCTGGCCGGCGGCCATATCGCCGCGAACGTCAACAACCCGAACGAGAACATCGGCCAGTGGCAGGCCGGCGCGATCCGTCCGCTGTGCGTGTTCTCGCCCGAACGGATGGCGGAATCCGAGCCGGTCAGCGGCGACATGGGCTGGCACGACATCCCGACCTGCGCCGAACAGGGGCTGGAGATCGAGCGGTACCAGATGCCGCGCACCGTCTGGCTGCCCGCGGGCACAGACCCCGAGGTGGTGGCCTTTTACCAGGACGCCCTGACCCGCGTGGCCGAGACCGAGGAATGGAAGGACTACCTTTCCAAGACCTCGCAGACCGCGGCGGTGCTGACCGGGGACGACCTGACGGCCTTCATCGAGGAGAACGAGGCCGCGACCGTGACCGTCTTCGAGGCCGAGGGTTGGGTCACCGCCGCCGCGCAGTAAGCGCATCGGGGCATCCGGGATCGTCCGGGTGCCCCTTTTGCCTATGGGGAAAGGGAGGGTCATGACCGTCAGACGTTTTCATGCCGAGATCGGCACGGCAATCACCACCGGTGCCCTGGGCGTGGCGGCCATCATCGGCGCCGCCGAACTGGGCACCGGGTGGAGCGATCATGGCCCGCAACCTGGCTATTTTCCCTTTTGGGTGGCGATCGTCCTGATCGCGGGCAGCCTGTGGAACCTGGGCAGCGCGCTGGTCGCGCATCGCAAGGCACAGCGCACGCCCCCCGACCCCCTGGATGACCCGGAGGAGCCGTTCCTGCCACGCCAGAACCTGATCCGCATCGCGACCTTCCTGGGGGCGATGACGGCCTTCGTCATCGGCATGCTGACGGTCGGCTTCTATGTCGCGGCGACCTTCTACATCGGGCTGACCGCCTGGCGGCAGGGCGGGTTCCGCCTGTGGAAAGGCCTGGCCATCGGCGCGGGTTTCGCCGTCAGCCTGTACCTGATCTTCGAGACGATTTTTCAGATTCCGCTGTTGAAGGGGCCGCTGGAGCCGCTTCTGGGCATCTATTAAGGGGCCGCGACAATGGGCAATTTCGATCTGCTGATGCACGGGTTTTCCGTGGCCATCACCCCGATGCACCTGATGCTGATGGTCGCGGGCGTGCTGATGGGACTGGTCGTGGGGGTGCTGCCCGGGCTGGGGGCGCCCAACGGGGTGTCGCTGCTGATCCCGCTGACCTTTGCGCTGGACCCGACATCGGCCATCATCCTGCTGACATCGATGTATTGGGGGGCGCTGTTCGGCGGGTCCACCACGTCGATCCTGTTCAACATTCCGGGGGAACCGTCATCGGTCGCCACCACCTTCGACGGCTATCCGATGGCGCGAAACGGCGAATCGACGCGCGCGCTGACGCTGGCCTTCGTGTCGGCGGGGGTGGGCGCGCTGATGGGTATTCTGGTCATCACCCTGCTGGCGGGCTGGGCGTCGCAATTCGCGCTGCGCTTCGGTGCGCCCGAATATTTCGCGGTCTATTTCCTGGCCTTCGCGGCCTTCATCGGCATGGGCAGCGCCGCCCCGATGAAGACGCTGGTGTCGCTGACGACCGGCCTGATCCTGACATCCGTGGGCATGGACAGCGTGACCGGGTCCATCCGCCTGACCTACGGGTTCTCGGACCTGCTGGGCGGGATCAGCTTCCTGGTGGTGGTGATCGGCCTCTTCGGCATCGGAGAGCTGTTGGCCACCGTGCAGGACGGGCTGCGGTTCCGCGGCGTGTCCTCCAGGATCGACCTGCGCGATGTGCTCAAGACCCTGGCCGAGCTGCCCAAGTATTGGGCCACGACCCTGCGGTCGGGCCTGATCGGCATCTGGATGGGCATCACGCCGGGCGGGCCGACGGCGGCCAGCTTCATGTCCTATGGCGTGGCGCGCCAGGCATCGCGCAAGGGCGCGGCCTTCGGGTCGGGACGCCCCGAGGGGATTGTCGCGCCTGAAACGGCGGATCACAGCGCGGGCACCTGCGCGATGCTGCCGATGCTGGCCCTGGGCGTGCCGTCCTCGGCCACCGCGGCGGTGATGATGGGTGGGCTGATGATCTGGGGCCTGACGCCGGGGCCGATGCTGTTCGCGACCCAGCCCGATTTCGTCTGGGGCCTGATCGCCAGCATGTACGTGTCGAACCTGCTGGGCGTGATCCTGGTCCTGGCCACCGTGCCGATGTTCGCGGCGCTGCTGCGCATCCCCTTCACCATCATCGGGCCGATGATCGTCGCGATCTGCTTCGTCGGCGCCTACACGGTGTCCGGGGCGACGTTCGATCTGTGGCTGGTGCTGATCTTCGGTTTCGTGGGCTTCATGTTCACCAAGCTGGACTATCCGCTGGCGCCATTGATCCTTGCCATGGTCCTGGGCCACAAGGCCGAGAACGCGTTCCACCAGTCGATGCTGCTGTCGGACGGATCGCTTGGCATCTTCTTTGCCAACCCGTTGGTGACAGGGATCATGATCGTGGCGCTGGCGCTGCTGATCCTGCCCAAGACGCTTGGCCTGGCGCTCAGCCTGCGCCGCAACCGCAAGGTGGTCGCATGAACCTGATTGGCCATTTTGCCGCCCGCCAGGCGCGCACCGTTCAGACCGCCATCATCGGGACCGGCGGGTTCGGGCGCAGCTTTCTGGCGCAGGCGCGCCATGTGGACGGGCTGGCCTGCCGGGTGGCGGTGGACCGCGATGCAGAGACGGCGGCGGCGGCGCTGGCATCTGTCGGCGTGGACCCCGCGCGGATCGCGGTCTGCGCCGATGCCGCCAGTGCGCGGGCGGCCTGGGAGGCCGGCGACTGCATCGCCGCGGGCGATCTGGCCGCTGTGGCCGCCCTCCCGCTGGACGTCGTGCTGGAGGCCACCGGCGACCCCGAGGCGGGTGCCCGCCATGCGGAGATGGCCATTGCAGCGGGACATCACGTCGTCATGGTCACCAAGGAGACCGACAGCGTCATCGGCCCGATCCTGTCGCGCATGGCCCGCGACCGGGGCGTGGTCGTGGCGCCGGTGGACGGTGATCAGCCCAGCCTGCTGATCGGGCTTGCGACCTGGGCGCAGGTCATCGGCCTGCGGATCGTCGCGGCGGGCAAGTCCAGCGAATACGATTTCGTCTTCGATCCCGATACGGGGCAGGCGATCAGCAATGGCACGGCTGTGGCCGCGCCGGGGCTGGCCGACTGGCTGGACCCGGCGGATCGGCCCTGGGCCGATGTGGCCGCGGGCCGGGCGCACGCCCTGCGCGCGCTGCCGCAGCGCGCCGTGCCGGACCTGTGCGAACTGACACTGGTCGCCAATGCCCTGGGGCTGATGCCGGACCGTTCTGACCTGCACGCCCCCATCGCCCGCATCCCCGAGGTCGCGGACCTGATGACCGACCAGGACGGGCTCCTGTCGGGGCAGGGGCGGCTGGACGTGTTCCACTGCCTGCGCTTGGCCGGCGAGGTCAGCTTCGCGGGCGGCGTCTTCGTCACCGTGGCCTGCGATGACGCCGCGACATGGGACATGCTGCGCGACAAGGGCCATGTCGTGTCCCGCGACGGGCGCACCGCGATGATCGGCCTGCCGCGCCACTTGCTGGGGCTGGAGGCCGCGACCACGGTGTTTGAGGCCGCCTTGCACGGCGTCTCCTCCGGCGCGCGCGCCCCGCGCCCGGTCGTGGATCTGACCGCCTTCGCCGAGTCCTACCTGCCCGCCGGCACCGTCCTGCGGGCCGAGGGGCATCATCACAGCATCGCCCATGTCTCGGGCCGCATGACGCCCGCGCGGGCGGTCGCGGACGATGCGCCGGTGCCGTACTACCTGGCCGCCGGGCGGACGCTGCGCCGCGACGTCGCGGCAGGGCAACCGATTCTGTGTGGCGACGTTGCACTGGACGAAGGCTCGACGCTCCTCCGGCTGCGCCGGATGCAGGACGCCGTCACCGATTGGGGGCTTGTCTCCGGGGCTTGAAGCCCGTCCGCCACGCGGGCATTGAGGGCAGGCACCAACCGGAGGCCTGCCCGATGCGCGTGATCTTCATGGGAACGCCCGACTTCTCGGTCCCCGCCCTGCGGGCCATCGCCGCGCGCCACTACGTGGTGGCGGTCTATTCCCAACCGCCCCGCGCGGCCGGACGCGGGCAGAAGCCCCGCCCCTCTCCGGTGGCCTTGGCGGCGCAGGACCTGGGGATCCCGGTCCGCACCCCCGCCCGCCTGCGCGACCCCCAGGACCAGGCCGACTTCGCTGCGCTTGACGCGGATGTGGCGGTGGTCGTGGCCTATGGCCTGATCCTGCCGCAGCCGGTGCTGGATGCACCGCGCCTTGGCTGCTTGAACATTCATGCTTCAATTTTGCCGCGCTGGCGAGGGGCGGCGCCCATCCACCGCGCGATCCTGGCGGGGGATGCGGAAACCGGCGTCGCGATCATGCAGATGGAGGCGGGGCTGGACACCGGCCCGGTGCTGGCCCTGACCCGCACGCCCATCGCCGCGGACGACACCACGGCCAGCCTGCACGACCGACTGTCGGCGATGGGGGCGGACCTGATCTGCGACGTGCTGGACCGCCTGCCGCTGCCTGCCGTGCCTCAGGCGCAGGATGGCGTGACCTACGCCGCCAAGATCGACAAGACCGAGGCGCGTATCGACTGGACCCTGCCTGCCGAACAGGTGGACCGCCAGATCCGCGGTCTGTCACCCTTTCCGGGGGCGTGGTGCATGATCGGGAACGAACGCGTAAAGCTGCTGGCCAGCACCGTCGTCCCGGGACAGGGTGACCCCGGAACGGTCCTGCCCGATTTCACCATCGTATGCGGCTCCGGGGCGGTGCGCATCACACTGGCACAACGTGCGGGCAAGCGGCCGATGACTCCTGCCGACCTGCTGCGCGGTTGGGCGCTGCCCCCCCGGTTGGGCTAGGGCTGCATCAGCGGCCCGTCGCGCCCGGACGTGGTGGGGGCTTGCCCCCACCCGGCGGGCGCGACCGCCATCGCGGGACGCAAACGGCGCCCCGCGTGATGTTCAGATCGCGCCGTGACAGTGCTTGAACTTCTTGCCCGATCCGCAGGGGCACGGATCGTTGCGCGCAGGCATCCCCCAGGTCGACGGATCGGCCTCGTCAAAGCCCGGGCGTGGCGCGGAAGGAGCCTCGGGCGCGGCAAGCGCGGGCGCTGCCGCCTCGGGTTCCGCCGATGCCTCCTCCTGGACATGCTGCTGCTGGCGGGCCATCTGGGCCGCCATCTCGTCGCGCTCGGCCTGCGTCAGGGGCCGGATCTGCGCCAGCCGCTGCGTCACGTCAAAGCGCAGGCCGTCCAGCAGCGTCTCGAACAGCTGGAAACCCTCGGTCTTGTACTCCGCCAACGGGTCGCGCTGCGCATAGCCGCGGAAGCCCACGACCGAACGCAGGTGATCCAGCGTCATCAGGTGCTCGCGCCATTTCTGGTCGATCTGCTGCAACAGGACCTGCTTCTCGATCTGCACCATGGTCTCGGGGCCGAAGGCCGCGGCCTTGTCCGCCATATAGGCGTCGCTGGCCTCGGTGATGCGTTCGCGCATCACGTCATGGTCCACGCCGTCCTCGGCCGCCCAATCCGCGATCGGCAGGTTCAGGTTCAGCCGCTCGCGGACTGATTTCTTCAGCCCTTCGGTGTCCCATTGCTCGGGATAGCTGCGGGGCGGCATGTGCTCGTCGATCAGGTCCTCGATCACCTGGTGCCGCATGTCGGCGGTGATCTCTCCAACCTCCTCGCTGTCCATGATCTCGCGGCGCTGGCCGAAGATCGCCTTGCGCTGATCGTTCATCACGTCGTCGAACTTCAGCAGCTGCTTGCGGATGTCGAAGTTGCGGCCCTCGACCTTGGCCTGTGCGCGTTCCAGCGACTTGTTCACCCACGGGTGGATGATCGCCTCGCCCTCCTTCATGCCAAGCGTCGAGAGGACCTTGTCCAGACGCTCGGAGCCGAAGATCCGCATCAGGTCGTCGTCCAGCGACAGGAAGAACAGCGACCGTCCGGGATCGCCCTGGCGGCCCGAACGGCCGCGCAGCTGGTTGTCGATCCGCCGGCTTTCGTGGCGTTCGGTGCCCAGCACGAACAGCCCGCCCGCCGCCAGGACCTTTTCCTTCTCTCCGGCATGCTCGGCCTCGATCCGGGCGCGCAGCTCGTCGGGATGGGCGTCCGGATCGGCCTTCAGGGCCTCCATCACCTTCATCTCGACATTGCCGCCCAGCTGGATGTCGGTGCCGCGACCGGCCATGTTGGTGGCGATCGTCACCGCGCCCAGCTTGCCGGCATCGGCCACGATCTGCGCCTCGGCCTCGTGCTGGCGGGCGTTCAGGACGTTGTGGGGCACGCCGTCCTTCTTCAGCATCTCGGACAGCAGCTCGGACTTCTCGATGCTGGTGGTGCCGACCAGGATCGGCTGACCCTTGGCATGGGCCTCCTTGATCGCCTCGACGACGGCGGCGTTCTTCTCGGTCGCGGTGCGATACACGCGGTCATGGTCGTCGATCCGCGCGATGCCGCGGTTGGTCGGAACCTCGACCACACCCAGCTTGTAGATCTCGGCGAATTCCTCGGCCTCGGTCGATGCCGTGCCGGTCATGCCCGCCAGGCGCTGGTACAGGCGGAAATAGTTCTGGAAGGTGACCGAGGCGAGGGTCACGTTCTCAGGCTGGATCTCGACGCCTTCCTTGGCCTCGATCGCCTGGTGCAGGCCGTCCGACAGGCGGCGGCCCTTCATCATCCGGCCGGTGAACTCGTCGATCAGCATCACCTCGCCGTCGCGCACCATGTAATGCTGGTCCCTCAGGAACAGCTTGTGCGCGCGCAGCGCCTGGCTGGCATGGTGGACGATGGTGGTCGATTCCGGATCATAGAGGGTCTGTCCCTCGGGCAGGACGCCGTCGGCCTGCAGACGCGTCTCCAGGAACTCGTTGCCGTCCTCGGTGAAGGTCGCGTTGCGGGACTTCTCGTCCAGCTTGTAATGCTCCTCGGTCAGCAGGGGCACATAGGCATCCAGGATGCGGTACAGCTCGGACCGGTCCTGGCTGGGGCCGCTGATGATCAGCGGCGTGCGTGCCTCGTCGATCAGGATGCTGTCGACCTCGTCGACGATGGCGAAGTTGTGACCGCGCTGGACCATCTCGGCCACGCTGCCCTTCATGTTGTCGCGCAGATAGTCGAAGCCCAGCTCGTTGTTGGTGGCATAGGTCACGTCGCAGGCATAGGCGTCGCGCTTTTCGCCCTCGGGCTGGAACGGCACGACCACGCCGCAGGACATGCCCAGCTGGGCATAGACCTTGGACATCCATTCGGCATCGCGTTTCGCCAGATAGTCGTTGACGGTGACGACATGGACGCCCTTGCCCGACAGCGCGTTCAGGTAGGCGGGAAAGGTGGCGACCAGGGTCTTGCCCTCGCCGGTCTTCATCTCGGCGATGTTGCCCTGATGCAGGAAGATCCCGCCCATCAGCTGCACGTCGAAGGCCCGCAGGCCAAGCGCGCGGCGCGCACCCTCGCGGCAGTTGGCGAACGCCTCGGGCAGGATGTCGTCCAGCGATTCGCCGCCCGCCACGCGGGCCTTGAATTCGGCGGTCTTGTCGACCAGCCCCTGATCGGACAATGCCTTGAAGCTGTCCTCAAGGGCGTTGATGCGGGCGACCAGCGCGCGCGTGCCCTTGACCTTGCGGTCATTGGGCGTGCCAAAGACCATCTTCGCCAGATTACCGATCATGTTACCTTCGCCATCACGTTGTCGGGAAGGGACGTCACCTGCGGCCCACTTGCCCGCGCCGGTCGCATTGCCGTATCAGGGGCGTTGAACGAACGCGGCGGCGGCGCCTTCCACGGAGTTGGTTTGGATGTAGGCGCAGCCCACCTGACTGTCAATGTTGGCCCGGCCCCCGCGGGGGTGCGCGCCGTGAAAGGACCCATCCCCATGACCCGATCGACTTTGCTGGCCGCAGCCGTGCTTGCCGCCCTTTCCGCCCCCGCCCTGGCGCAGGACGCCGATGCCGACCAGGTGGTCGCCACCGTGAACGGCCAGGAGATCACCCTGGGCCAGATGATCGTCATGAAGCAGTCGATCCAGGACCCGGCCATGGCCGAGATGCCCGACCAGGCGCTGTGGGACGTGATGCTGGACCAGCTGATCCGCCAGACCGCCGTGGCCGAATCCGCCGAGGACACCGCCGGCGTGCGCGCCCAGCTGGAGCTGCAGCGCCGCAACACCCTGGCCTCGGCCGCGGTCAGCCAGATCGCCCAGGCCGAGCCCACCGAGGAGGAGCTGCAGGCCAGCTATGACCGCCTGTTCGCCGATGCGGGCAGCGTGACGGAATACAACGCCGCCCATATCCTGGTCGACAGCCAGGAGAAGGCCGCCGAACTGAAGGCCGAGGTCGATGGCGGCGCCGATTTCGGCACCGTGGCCGAGGCGAACTCGACCGGGCCGTCGGGTCCGAACAAAGGCGACCTGGGCTGGTTCGCCGCCGACCAGATGGTGCCGCCCTTTGCCGAGGCCGTCGCCGCGCTGGAGCCGGGCCAGGTCAGCGACCCGGTCGAGACCGAATTCGGCTGGCACGTCATCAAGCTGAACGAGACCCGCCTGCGCGAGGCGCCCCCGCTGGCCGAGGTCCGTGACCAGATCAGCCAGATGGTCCTGCGCGAGAAGGTCGAGGCCCAGATCCAGAGCCTGGTGACCGCCGCCGACGTCAAGAAGACCGAAGGTCTGGACCCCGCCCAGCTGAACGCCACCGACCTGCTGGAGGCCGAGTGATGGGAAAGGCGGGTCTGCCTGTCTCGCCTCTGGCACCTGCGCGGTTTCCTGACCTGCCGGTGATCGCGGGCGTCGATTTCGCCAGCGCCGCCGCCGGGATCAAGTACCAGGGCCGCAGCGACGTCACGCTGATCCGCATCGCGCCGGGCAGCACTGTGGCCGGGGCCTTCACCCGGTCGTCCACGCGCGCCGCGTGCATCCTGGACAACCAGGCCAAGCTGGCGCAGGGGGGCGATGCGCCTGACGGCGCGGCGATCCTGATCAATTCCGGCAACGCCAATGCCTTCACCGGCGCGCGCGGCCAGCAGTCGGTCGATGCCGTCTGCGCGGCCGTGGCGGGTGCGCTTGACCTGCCGCAGGGGCGGGTCTTCACCTCGTCGACCGGCGTGATCGGAGAGCCGCTGCCGCACGAGCGGATCGTGGCCATCGTGGGCGATCTGGCACGTGATCTGGATGCGGGCGGGGTCGCCGATGCGGCGCGTGCGATCATGACCACCGACACCTTTCCCAAGGGCGCGTCCGCGATCCTGGCGGACGGCACCCGCATCGCGGGCATCGCCAAGGGTTCTGGGATGATCGCGCCCGACATGGCGACGATGCTGGTCTATCTGTTCACCGATGCCACGGTGCCTGCAGCCGTGCTGCAGCAGGCACTGTCCTCCGGGCTGGACGCGACCTTCAACGCGATCACCGTGGACAGCGACACGTCCACGTCCGACGCGCTGATCCTGGCCGCGACGGGGCAGGGGGCGGGCGCGCCCATCACCGATCTGGACAGCGATGCGGGGCGCGACTTCGTGACCGCGCTGCACGGCGTCATGCGCGATCTGGCCCATCAGGTCGTCCGCGACGGCGAGGGTGCGACCAAGTTCGTCGAGATCGCCGTGACGGGCGCCGCGGATGCGGCCGACGCGCATCGCGTGGCCATGGCCATCGCCAATTCGCCGCTGGTCAAGACCGCCATCGCCGGACAGGACGCGAACTGGGGCCGCATCGTGGCTGCGGTGGGAAAGTCGGGCGCGCGCGCCGACCGTGACCGCCTGTGCATCGCGTTCGGGGACATGGTCGTGGCCCGCGACGGCTGGCGCGATCCCGACTATGACGAAGCCGCCGCCAGTGCCTACATGCGCAACCAGGACCTGCGGATCGCGGTCGATCTGGGCCTGGGCGACGCGGCGCGGACGGTCTGGACCTGCGATCTGACGCACGGCTATATCGACATCAACGCGGATTACCGGTCGTGAAGACCGTCCTGGTGTCCGCGGTGGCACTGATCGATCCCGACGGGCGTGTGCTTCTGGCACAGCGCCCGCCGGGCAAGTCCATGGCGGGCCTGTGGGAATTCCCCGGCGGTAAGGTCGAACCCGGAGAGACCCCCGAGGCCGCCCTGATCCGCGAGCTGGAGGAGGAGCTGGGCATCCAGACCTGGAACAGCTGCTTGGCACCGCTGACCTTTGCCAGCCACGCCTATGACATGTTCCACCTGCTGATGCCGCTGTTCGCCTGCCGCCGCTGGCAAGGAATCGTCCAGCCGCGCGAAGGGCAGCAGCTGGCTTGGGTCCGGGCGCGCGATTTGCGCGATTACCCCATGCCGGCGGCAGACATTCCCCTCATCCCGGCCCTGCAGATGTGGCTATAGTGTCGCAAATTTGAGTGATCCGATTGCATTGTTGCTGAAAAAAGTCGTAGATGATCAAGTTGCGAACGATTTTTTAACCATTTCATGACTAACTTTGTTTAGGGCACAGAGGAGGCTTGACATGATTCGCACTATTTCCGTCGGCAGCTACATCTCGATCCAGGGTCTATTCGAAGGCTCGACCGCGGATGGGAACATCCTGGTCCGCGTCGGCAACCGCACCTTCGAGGGCAAGCCGGTCGGCCACTGACCGTTCCGGCGCACGGGGGAGCGTAGCGCCAAGGGAACCGCATGAACACCAAGGGGGTGATCCGAAAGGGTCACCCCCTTTTCCGTTCCATCCTGCCGGACCCTGGAACGCAAAAAGCCGGGCGATCGTATCGCCCGGCTTTCGCATGTCGCAGACGGTCGCTTACAGCGAGCGTTCGACCTCTTCGCGTTCAAAGATCTCAATGACATCGCCAGGGCGGATGTCGTCATAGTTCTCGAAGGCCATGCCGCATTCCTGACCGGACTGCACTTCCTTGACCTCGTCCTTGAAGCGCTTGAGCGTCTTCAGCGTGCCTTCGTGGATCACCACGTTGTCGCGCAGCAGGCGCACGCCGGCCGAACGACGGGCTACGCCCTCGGTCACCAGACAGCCGGCGACGTTGCCGACGCCCGTGACGCGGAACACTTCCTTGATGGTCGCGTAACCGATGAAATTCTCGCGAATCTCGTTGGACAGCATGCCCGAAGCGGCGGCCTTGATGTCGTCCAGCAGGTTGTAGATGATCGAGTAGTAGCGGATCTCGACACCCTTCTGGTTCGCGGCGTTGCGAGCCGGAGCGTTGGCCCGGACGTTGAAGCCGATGACCGGAGCACCCGACGCCTCGGCCAGGCCGATGTCGGATTCGGTGATCGCACCCACGCCGTAATGCAGCACGCGGACGCGGACCTCGTCGTTGCCGACCTTTTCCAGGGCCTGCACGATGGCCTCGGCCGAACCCTGCACGTCGGCCTTGAGGACGACCGCCAGTTCGGACACGTTCACGTCCGCCTTGGCCTTGGCCATCATCTGCTCCAGCGTGGTCGCGGCACCGGCTGCGGCGCGCTTGTCCTTGGTCTGCTGGGCGCGGAACTCGGCGATCTCGCGGGCCTGGGCCTCGGTCTCGACCACGTTCAGCACGTCTCCGGCCTCGGGCGTGCCATTCAGGCCTAGAACCTCGACCGGGACGGACGGGCCGGCTTCCTCGACGCGGTCGCCCTTGTCGTTGATCAGGGCGCGGACCTTGCCCCACTGCTCGCCCACGACGAAGATGTCGCCGCGGCGCAGGGTGCCGTGCTGCACCAGGACGGTGGCCACGGGGCCGCGTCCGACATCCAGCTGCGCCTCGATGACCGCGCCCTGTGCGGCACGGTTCGGGTTGGCGCGCAGCTCCAGCAGTTCGGCCTGAAGCGCGATGGCCTCCAGCAGGTTGTCTAGGCCCAGGCCGGTCTTGGCCGAGACCTCGACATCCTGCACGTCGCCCGACATGGCCTCGACGACCACCTCGTGCTGCAGCAGGTCCGTGCGGACCTTCTGCGGGTCGGCCTCGTGCTTGTCGATCTTGTTGATCGCCACGATCATCGGCACGTTGGCGGCCTTGGCGTGGTTGATGGCCTCGACGGTCTGGGGCATCACGGCATCATCCGCCGCGACCACCAGCACCACGATATCCGTGACGTTCGCGCCACGGGCACGCATCGACGTGAAGGCCGCGTGGCCCGGCGTGTCCAGGAAGGACAGGACGGCGCCACTGTCGGTCGTCACCTGATAGGCGCCGATATGCTGCGTGATGCCGCCGGCTTCGCCCGAAACGACGGAGGCCTTGCGGATCGCGTCCAGCAGCGAGGTCTTGCCGTGGTCGACATGACCCATGATCGTGATGATCGGCGGGCGAGGCTGCATGTCCTCGTCACGATCGACCGTCGGGGCGATGACCTGCTCTACATCGCTGTCGCTGACGCGCAGGACCTTGTGGCCGAATTCCTCGATCACCAGCTCGGCTGTATCGGCGTCGATGGGCTGGTTGGCGGTGACCATCATGCCCATCTTCATCAGCGCCTTGACCACGTCGGCGGCGCGTTCGGTCATGCGGTTGGCCAGCTCCTGGACCACGATGGTCTCGGGCAGGCGCACTTCGCGGAACTGCTTTTCGGGACGGGCGGACTGGCCCATCGCCTTCTGGCGGGTGCGTTCCTGCTTGCGCTTCATCGCGGCCATGCTGCGCTGGCGGCCACCTTCGCCGTTCAACGCCTGGTTCAGCGACAGCTTGCCGCCGCGACGGTTGTCGTCGGTGGTCTTGGCCTTGGCGGTCTTGTCGCGGTCCGTGCGCTCGACGCGGTCGGTCTTGCGGGCCACGCCGGTCATGACGCCCTTGGTCTCGGCGCGCGAGGCGGCAGCCTCGATCGCGGCCTGATCGGGGGCGGCGGGCTTGGTCGCACCGGCCGAAGGCTTGGGACGCTCCTGGCGCGGCTCGGCCTTGCGGCGGGCCTCGTCGGCAGCGTCCTGCGTGGCCTGGGCCTCGGCCAGGGCCTTGGCCTTGAGGGCCTCCTCGCGCTCGCGCTCCTCGCGGGCCTTGGCCTCGATCTCGGCGCGGCGGCGCTCGCGCTCCTCCTCGCGGGCCTTCTCGTCGGCCAGGCGCTTGGCGGCGTCATCGGCCTCGCGTGCCTTGGCGGCGGCAAGGGCCTTCAGGCGGCGTTCCATCTCGGCATCAGAGATGCCTGCGGGGCGCTTGGAGCTGTCGCCGGCCACGCGGGCGGTCAGCGGGTTCTTTTCTTTCTGCGCATCCGTCATCGGCGCGGCTGCCTTGGGCACCACGACGCGCTTGCGCTTGGTTTCGACGACGACGCTTTTGGTGCGACCGTGGCTGAAGCTTTGCTTGACTGCGCCGGGGCGATTACCGCCACCAAGGCCCAAGGGGGTTTTTCCGTCTTTGTCGCTCATCTGCGTCTTCATTCCTTCCCGACAGCCGTATTGCCGTCGTCATGCCCGCGCAGACCCGTTAGTCTGCCGGCTTCCAAGATCACCTTGTCCGTCAGGCCACCCTTCGCAAGCGCGCCGTGTATGACATGACTGCGCCCAAAGGACAAACCCAATTCTGATGCGGTCAGGCAGCCGAACCAGCGTCCGCCGGTGGGCGTCCACAGCTTGCCCTTGCCGCGGTCCGACCCGTCGCTGGCCTGAAGCAGCACCTTGGCGCGACCTTCGGCCAGCCAGCCCTTGACCTTTTCGAACCCCGCCACCGCGCGGCCCGATTTCCGCGTCAGCGACACCAGTTCGACCAGCCGGCGGGCGATGCCCGCCTCGACCAGATCGGCCAGGTCGGGGGCCGCCTGAACCGGAGCCTTGGCGGCACGAGAGAACAATCCCTTGGTCACCGCCTTGTTCAGGGCCGCCTTGTCGGCGGCGACCCAGATGCCGCGACCGGGCAGCTTTTCCGCCAGGTCGGGCACGACCTGCCCGTCGGGGCCGATCACGAAACGGATCAGGCCCCGCTTGGGTTGCACCTCGCCGGTGGCGATGCACCGGCGTTCCGGGTCGTCGTCCCGGTCCTTGTCATGTCCACCACGGCTCAATCTGTGCTCCGATCCGGGGCGATCAGGCCCCGGCCTCCTCGTTGTCGTCATCGTCCTGCAGGTCGTCTTCCGCATCCGTGTCGTCCAGCTCGGTCGGATCGACCCAGCCCAGCATCACGCGCGCGGTCATGACCATGGTCTGCGCATCTTCCAGCGTTACGCCATAGGGTTCCAGCAGGCCTTCGTCCTTGACGCGGGCGCCGTTGACGGTGGTCCAGCCACCGGCCAGCTCCCAGTCGGCGCAGGTCGCGAAATCTTCCAGCGTCTTGACGTCGTCCTTGGCCAGCGCCTCTACCATCTGGGGTGTCAGACCCTCGAATTCAATGAGGCTGTCCTCGGCGCCCAGGGCACGCGCGGCGTCCAGGGCGGCCTTGTTCTTGGCCTCCAGCACGTCGCGGGCGCGGGCCTGCAGCTCGGCTGCGGTGCCTTCGTCGACCCCGTCGATCGTCAGCAGCTCGTCCTGGTCGACATAGGCGACCTCCTCCAGGTTGGTGAACCCTTCGGCCACCAGCAGCTGGGCGAAGAACTCGTCCAGGTCCAGCTGCTCCATGAACAGCGCGGTGCGGGTGTTGAACTCTGCCTGACGACGCTTGGATTCCTCCTCGTCGGTCAGGATGTCGATGTCCAGGCCGGTCAGCTGGCTGGCCAGGCGCACGTTCTGGCCGCGACGGCCGATGGCCAGCGACAGCTGCTCGTCGGGGACGACGACCTCGATCTTGTTGGCCTCCTCGTCGAAGACGACCTTGCTGACCTCGGCGGGCTGCAGGGCGTTGACCAGGAAGGTCGCCTGGTCCTCGTTCCACGGGATGATGTCGATCTTTTCGCCCTGCAGTTCGCCGACGACGGCCTGCACGCGGCTGCCGCGCATGCCGACGCAGGCGCCGACCGGGTCGATGCTGCCGTCATGGCTGATCACGGCGATCTTGGCGCGCGAACCGGGGTCGCGGGCCACGGCCTTGATCTCGATCACACCGTCGTAGATCTCGGGGACTTCCATCTTGAACAGTTCGGCCATGAACTGCGGGTCGGTGCGCGACAGGAAGATCTGCGGCCCGCGCGTCTCGCGGCGCACGTCCTTGATATAGGCGCGGATGCGGTCGTTCGGACGATAGCTTTCGCGGCCGATCTTCTCGTTGCGGCGCAGGATCGCCTCTCCGCGGCCGACGTCGACGATGATGTTGCCGTATTCCTCGCGCTTGACGACACCGTTGATGATGCTGCCGGCGCGGTCCTTGAATTCCTCGTACTGGCGGTCGCGCTCGGCCTCGCGGACGCGCTGCAGGATCACCTGCTTGGCGGATTGCGCGGCGATGCGGCCCAGTTCGACCGGGGGGACCTGGTCGATGATCTCGTCGCCGATCTGGGGGTTGTCCAGATAGGGCTTAGCCTGCTCGACCGTCAGTTCGGCCTGATAGTTCTCGACGGCATCGTCGGCCACGACCGTGCGCACGCGCGTGAAGGTCGCGTTGCCGGTGCGGCGGTCGATCTTGACGCGGATGTCCATCTCCGCGCCGTAGCGGGACTTGGCGGCGCGGGCCAGGCTGTCTTCCATCGCTTCGATGACCAGCTCGGGCTCGATCATCTTCTCGCGGGCGACGGCTTCGGCCGTCTGCAGCAGTTCAAGCTGGTTGGCAGAGGTGATGGCCATCACTCACTCCTTGGGTTGCACGGCGGTCGCGCCGTCATCATCGGTTTCGATCTCGTCGAAGGCGGTCTCGTCCAGGTTGTCGATCTCGACCCCGGCTTCCTTCTTCTGACGCAGCATTTCCTTGATCAGCTCGTCCGTCAGGACCAGCTTGGCATCCGACAGCAGGTCGAAATCCAGCCCGATCGTGTGGGTCTGGCCCTTGTCCTCGATGTTGATCAGCACCTCGGTGCCCTCGACGCCCGCCAGGACGCCCTTGAACTTCTTGCGCCCGTCGATCGCCTGGTTCAGGTCCAGCCGCGCCTCATAGCCCTCGAAGGTCCCAAAGTCCTTCAGGCGGGTCAGGGGACGGTCGATGCCGGGGCTGGACACCTCGAGGTGATAGTTGTCCTCGATCGGGTCCTCGACATCCAGCGTGGCGCTGACCGCGGTCGAGATCTGGGCGCAGTCGTCCACGTTGATGCCGCCCTCGGGGCGGTCGGCCATGATCTGCAGCGTGGCGGTCTTGCCGCCCTGCAGGCGGACGCGCACCAGCTCGTATCCCAGATCCTCGATCACCGGGGTGATGATCTCGGCCAGGCGGCGGTCGATCGCGGTCTTGGCGATCAGGTCGTTCGTGACGGGCAGATCGTCGGACATCAGATCCTCTTGGACAGGAAAAAGGGGCCGTCAGCGGGCCCCATGCGGAAGTTCCGGTGGGCAGGGTTTGGACGCCTGCACCGCTGTTGATCGGTCCTATAGCCAAAGGCGGGCCCGAATGCAAGCGATCTTAAGCGGCGGGCCCCGGCACGGCAGGGTTGTCGCGCCAGATGCGCCAGTTCAGCCCCGATGCGACGCCCAGCCATGCCAGATAGGGCAACAGCATCGCCCCCGCGATCCGGTCCAGCGACCAGAAGGTCACCGTCATGGCCGCGACCGTCACCAGCAAAGTGGCGATGATCGCCATGCCCAGGGCCATCCGCCGCGCCCCGAAGAAGACCGGCGTCCACGGCGTGTTCAGTGCGATCTGCGCCGCCCACAGGGCCAGCGCGGCCCCCGCGCCGGGCAGGCCCGCCACCCGCGTCGCGGCCGCGGCCGACAGCAGGTAGATGATCGTCCAGGCCACGGGAAAGGCCCATTTCGGCGGGGTGAAGCCGGGCTTGCGCAGCCCGTCATACCACGCGCCGGGCTTGAAGATGACGCCGGTCGCGGCGGCGGCGACGCTGGCCAGCAGGAAGATCGGCAACAGGATCAACGGGGCGCCCTCCGGCTGCGGTCCTCGTCGCGGATGCCGTCCATGACGGCGGCCAGCTCTGCGGTAATGCGGGGTTCGGAGAGGGCGTGGCCCGACGCCGGGACCAGACGCAGTTCGGCCCGGTCCCACCCCTGGGCCAGCCGGTGCGCGCTGACGGGCGGGCAGACCATGTCATAGCGGCCCTGGACGATGATCGCGGGCAGGTGCTCGATCCGCCCGCGGTCGCGCAACAGCTGCCCCTCGCTCAGGAAGCAGCCGTTGCTGAAATAGTGATTCTCCAGCCGGGCAAAGGCGCGGGCGTAATCGGCGGGGGCATGGCCCGCGGCCTGCGACTGCAGCCCCGCCAGCGCGTTTTCCCACATCAGCCAGGGTTGCGCGAATCGCGCCTGACGGCCCAGGTCGTCGTCGAACAGCCGCCGGTGATAGGCGCCGATCATGTCCTGGCGTTCGGATGGGGGGATCGGCTCCTGAAAGCGCTCCCACAGGTCGGGAAAGAACCGCGCGGCGCCCCCGCCATAGAACCAGTCCAGTTCGGACCGCATCCCCAGGAACACCCCGCGCAGCACCAGCCCGGTGACATGGTCCGGATGCGCCTGCGCATAGGCCAGGGCCAGCGTCGCACCCCAGCTGCCGCCGAACAGCAGCCAGCGGTCGATGCCAAGGCGTGCGCGGATCAGGGCGATGTCGTCGATCAGATGCGCGGTGGTGTTGGCCCGCACCGACGCGGTGGGCCGCGACCGCCCGCAGCCGCGCTGATCGAACAGCACCACGCGGTAATGCGCCGGGTCGAAAAAGCGCCGCATATAGGGGCTGCACCCGCCGCCTGGCCCGCCATGCAGCACCAGAACGGGCCGGCCCTGCGGGTTGCCGCATTCCTCGGCGTACAGGATGTGGCCGTCGCCCACGTCGATCTCGTGGCGGGCAAAGGGTTCGACCGCCGGGTGAAGGCGGCCATGTGACGCGGAGATTTGTCCTGCCAATCGGTCCATCCTGCCACTATAAGCACAGACAACGCCGCCCGCCAGAAGGACCGCCCCCCAATGACCACGCCCAGCAGCATCGACCAGGCCGAGATCGCGAAATTCGAGGCGATGGCCGCCGAATGGTGGGATCCCAACGGCAAGTTCCGCCCCCTGCACCTGATGAATCCGCTGCGGCTGGACTATATCCGCGACCAGATCGCGGCCGAATACGGGCGCGACCGGCGCAGCCTGCGGCCCTTCGCGGGGCTGCGGGTGCTGGACATCGGCTGCGGCGGCGGGCTGGCCAGCGAACCGATGGCGCGCTTGGGCGCGGATGTGGTGGGCGCGGATGCGACCCAGGTGAACATCGCCGTGGCCCAGACCCATGCCGATCAGCAGGGGCTGGCGATCGATTACCGCGCCACCACGGCCGAGGCGCTGGTCGCGGCGGGCGAACGCTTTGACGCGGTCCTGGCGCTGGAGATCGTCGAACATGTCGCCGACCCCGCGGCCTTCGTCGCGACCTGCCACGACCTGCTGCGCCCCGGCGGGCTGCTGATCCTGTCGACACTGAACCGCACCGCGCGCAGCTTCGGCGCGGCGATCATCGGGGCGGAATGGATCATGCGCTGGCTGCCGCGCGGCACGCATGACTGGGCGCGCTTCATCACCCCGGACGAATTGGCCGCCCATGCACAGGCGGCGGGGCTGATGGTCGCGGACCGCAAGGGGATGGTGTTCAACCCGATCACCTTCGGCTGGTCGATGTCGGATCGCGACCTGGCGGTGAACTATATCATGACGGCGCGTCGGGCCTGAGGCCTCAGGGCTTGGGCGGGTCGGCCTCCAGCCGCAGGCGCAGCTCGCGCAGGACGGGCAGGGCGCCGCGCACCCGTTCCGCGCCGATGTCGCGCACCACGCCCGCGATCAGCGGCATGAAGCCCGCGATGGCCTGATCGCGCGCCGCCCGGCCCGCCGTGCTGATCGACACGAACTTGCGCCGTGCATCGTCCCAATCGGGGCGGATGTGGACATGGCCCGCCCATTCCAGCCGCGCCAGCGTGTTGGTCATCGCGCCCCGCGTGATGTGGAACGCCGCCGCCAGCTGGGCGGGGGTGCGTTCCTCGTTCACGTGGGCCAGAAGGTTCAGCACCGAAAAGTGCGAAATCTGCATCCCCTTGGGCAGCGCCTTGCCGATCAGGTTGCGCGACAGCTGGTCGGCGATCAGCACCTCGGCGAACAGGCTTGCGGCCAGCCGGTCGGTGGACCGGGCCTCGGCGGCTTTGTCAGGGTTGGGCGCAGGTGTCGTCATGGCCTTCCGGGGCCGCAAAGGGCCTGTCGTGATACAGCGAGGGAATGCGAGACCGTGCCTCATCCACCGCCGAAAGGTCAAGGGATACAATGGTGATGCCGGGATCGTCCCCGCCATCGGCCAGCACCCGGCCCCAGGGGTCGACGACCAGCGAATGGCCGTGGCTGCGCCGGGCGGGGCGGTCCTGGCTGTGGGGCGCGGGGTGGGTGCCGCATTGCGCGGGCGCCAGCACAAAGCACCCTGTCTCGATCGCGCGGGCGCGCAGCAGGGTCTCCCAATGTGCGGCCCCCGTGACCGGGTTGAAGGCCGACGGCACGGTCAGGATGCGCGCGCCCGCCTGCGCCAGCGACCGGTACAGGTGCGGAAAGCGCAGGTCATAGCAGACCGTCATGCCCAGCACCGTCCCGGCCGCGGGGGCCGTGACCGCCCGGTCGCCGGGGCGATAGGCGGCGCTTTCGCGATAGGATTCGGTGTCGCTGATGGTCACGTCGAACATGTGCAGCTTGTCATAGCGCGCTGCGACCGTCCCGTCGGGGGCGATCAGCAGGCTGCGGTTCGCGAACCGCCCGTCCGCGTCGCCGCTGGCCAGCGCCAGCGATCCGACCAGCAGCCAGATGTCCAGCGCCCGCGCCTCGGCCCGCAGGGCGGCCAGGGTCGCGTCCTGATCCTCGGGGCGCAGCAGGGTGGCCTGACGCGCGCGGTCGGGGGACAGCAGGTTCGTCGCCTCGGGCGTCAGGACCAGCCGCACGCCCCGGCCCGCGGCCTTGCGGATCAGGGCGATCGTGGGGCCAAGATTCGCGGCCGGGTCGTCGCCGACCGTCAGCTGGATCAGCCCGACGGTCAGCGCGCCCATCAGGCGGCGCCCTTGAGCAGCGGGTCCAGCTTGCCCGACCGCTCCAGCGCATAGAGGTCGTCGCAGCCGCCGACATGCGTGGTGCCCACGAAGATCTGCGGCACGCTGCGCTTGCCCGCGCGTTTCGTCATCTTGTCGCGAAGCGCCGGGTCGGCGCCGACGTCGATTTCCGTATAGGACGCGCCCTTCTGGTCCAGAAGCTGCTTGGCGCGGATGCAGAAGGGGCAGGTGCGGGTGGTATAGATCTCGATGCTCATGGCGGTCCTTTTTGGTGGCTGCCCCCTATCTAGTGATCCTTGACCGCGCGTGCCAGCACCGCCACCGAAACCGGTCCCGATCCCGCCGCCAGCAGCGCCAGTGCCGCCGCGTGGATCGTGGCCCCCGACGCCATCACGTCGTCGATCAGCATCACCGGCCGCCCCGCCACGCCTGCCGCGCGACGCGGATGCACGGCCAGGGCGTCCTGCTGGTTGGCATAGCGGTCGGCGACGCCGCGATGGTCCTGCGCCTGCGTGTGGCGCACCCGCACCAGCAGGTCGGCCTGGTGATCCAGCCCCAGGGTGCGCGCCACCCGGCCCGACACCTGCGCGGATTGGTTGTACTTGCGTTTTGCCAGGCGGCGCAGGTGCAGGGGCACCGGGGCCACGATCATGCCGGGCATCGCCAATGGTGCCGCCGCCCGCGCCAGCCACGCGGCCATGGGTGGGGCCAGGTCCAGTCGGTCGCCATGCTTCAGCGCCAGGATCAGCCTGCGCGCGGTGCCGCCATAGACCATCGCCGCGCGCCCACGCGTCCAGGGCCGCACCGTGCCCAAGCAGTCGTCGCAGACCAGCACCGTGTCCACGCCCGACCCGTCATCGGACAGCGGCGCCCCGCAGCAATCGCAGCAGGCGCCGGTGATGAAGGCAGCCTCGGGCCAGCAGTCGGCGCACAGATGCACGGCGCCCGCGCCCCCGTCGGCCACCCCCGCGCCGCAGGACAGGCATTGGGGCGGATAGAACAACCGCAGCGCGGCTTTCATCGCCCCCGAAAGCACCTTATGTTCCCGTCCCATGAGTGACCCCAGACCCGCCCTGACCGACCGCATCGCCCTGACCCGCCAGCGCCGCCGCGCCCAACGGGACGGCATGGTCGACCTGTTCCACCAGATCGCCGCGGACGAGATCCACGATAGGCTGGCCGAGGTTAACAGAACCTTTACGGCCCCCGCCCTGGTGACCGGTTTTCCCGACATCTGGGGCCCGCACTTTCCTGGTGCGCGGGTGGTGGCGGACGACCCGGTGCTGGACCTGGACCCCGGCGCGCATGACCTGGTGATCCACGCTCTGTCGCTGCATTGGGCGGACGATCCGGTCGGGCAGATGGTGCAGTGCCGCCGCGCCCTGCGCGAGGACGGGCTGTTCATCGGCGTCCTGTTCGGCGGCCAGACCCTGTCCGAACCCCGCGCCGCCCTGGCCCAGGCCGAGGCCGAGATCACCGGCGGCCTGTCGCCCCGAATCCTGCCGATGGGAGAGATCCGCGACCTGGGCGGCCTGCTGGCCCGCGCGGGGCTGGCGCTGCCGGTGGCCGACCTGCTCCCGCAACGCGCCAGCTACCGCGACCTGTTCCACCTGGGCCGCGACCTGCGTGCGATGGGCGAGGGCAACGCGATGGCCGCGCGCCTGCGCCGGCCCACGCCGCGCGCCGTGCTGGCCCGCGCCGCCGATCTGCTGGCCGCCCACAGTCCCGACCGCGACGATCCGTCCCGTGTCGCCGTCACCTTCGATCTGGTCTTTCTGACGGGCTGGGCGCCCTCGGACAGCCAGCCAAAGCCCCTGCGCCCCGGATCGGCCACCACCTCGCTGGCCGATGCGCTGACAAAACTCAGGAAGTCATGATGAGACCCACCCACGCGCCTGCCGACCATCCCGCGGTCAAGCCCGCCAAGACCGGCATCCTGATCGCCAATCTGGGCACGCCGGACGGCTATGACTACTGGTCGATGCGCCGCTATCTGAACGAGTTCCTGTCCGACCGCCGCGTCGTCGACGTGAACCGCCTGATCTGGCAGCCGCTGCTGCAGGGGGTGATCCTGACCAAGCGGCCTTTCAGTTCCGGCAAGAACTACAAGCTGATCTGGAACCACGAGGCGAACGAAAGCCCGCTGCTGACCATCACCAAGGCCCAGACCCGCGCGCTGGCGCAGATGGCGCATGACGAATGGGGCGATCAGGTGATGGTCGATTTTTGCATGCGCTATGGCAATCCATCGACCGGGGACGTGGTGCGGCGGATGGTCGATGCGGGCTGTCGGCGGATCGTGTTCCTGCCGCTTTATCCGCAATATGCGGGGCCGACCTCGGCCACGGCCAACGACCAGCTGTTCCGCGTCCTGATGAAGGAGACGTTGCAGCCCGCCGTGCGCACGGTCGAGCCCTATGTGAACCGCCCCGACTACATCAAGGCGCTGGCCGACAGCGTGCGCCGCGCGCTGGACGGCAAGGTGCCCAAGAAGCTGGTCGCCAGCTATCACGGCATGCCCAAGCGCTATCTGATGCAGGGCGATCCCTACCACTGCCAGTGCCAGAAGACGTCGCGCCTGCTGCGCGAGGAGCTGGGCTGGCCAGAGGGGATCATCGACACGACCTTCCAGTCGGTCTTCGGCCGCGAGGAGTGGTTGAAGCCCTATACGGTGGAGCATGTGGCCGAACTGGCCAAGCAGGGCCATACCGACATCGCAGTGATCTCTCCGGCGTTCTCGTCGGACTGCATCGAGACGCTGGAGGAGATCAACGGCGAGATCAAGGAAGCCTTCGAGGAGGCCGGGGGGCACGAATTCCAGTACATCCCCTGCCTGAACGACGACCCCGCCCATATCCGCGTCATGCTGGAGGTGGTGCGCGAGAACATCGGCGGCTGGGTGCAGCCGCGCTGAGCGTCGGCGCGTTCACGCCAAGTTGGGTTTGATCCGGTGCAAGGCATTGGATAGGACTAGGCCATGTGCGCGAGGAGAGTGGCCGGAACATGAAGAAAATCAACGCGCTTGCGATTCTGGGCCTGATCGTGCTGGGCGCGTGCGGCCCGCGCAACCTGGCGCCTGCGCCGATGGCCCTGCCCATGGACCCGGCCGCGGCGGCGGCCCCGGTTGTCGACGGCAACGCGGCCATCGCGGGGCGCGTGCTGCAGCAGATCAACACGCTGCGCGGCAATATCGGCCTGTCCCCGCTGCAGCCCAGCCCCGCGCTGGAGGCGGCGTCGCTGGTCCATTCGCGCGACATGTCGGCCCAGAACCGGGCCTGGCACTGGGGGTCGGACGGATCGTCGCCCCTTGACCGGGCGCAGCGTCAGGGGTTCGGCGGAGAGCTCATTGGCGAGAACATCTCGGAGACCTACGAGAACGAGATCGAGACGCTGGCCGCATGGATGTCCACGCGCGACACCCGCGACGTGATCATGGACCCGACCGCGACGCAGCTGGGCTTTGCCTGGTTCAAGGAGCCGTCGGGCAAGGTCTGGTGGACGCTGCTGACCGGACGCTAGGCATCGGGCGGCCCCCATGCGGGGCCGCATCGGTCGCGGGGGTCAGGGATAGATGACGACCGGCGTGCCGGGCATCAGCATCGCATAGATTTCCTGGATTTCCTCGTCGGTGACGGCGATGCAGCCGGCCGTCCAGTCGCGCTGGCGGGGGAACAGGTTGTTGCCCTGAGGGCCGCGGCCGTGGATGAAGATGTCGCCGCCCGGATCCATGCCGTACTGCTCGGCGAAGGCGCGGTCGTTGGGGTTCGGATACGAGATGCCCACCGACAGGTGGAACGCGCTGCGCGGGTTGAAGCGGTCGATGTAATAGACGCCTTCGGGGGTCTTTCCGTCGCCCGAGAACTGCTTGTGTCCCACCGGCTGGTTGCCCAGGCTGATGTCATAGGACCGGACCGGCGTGCTGCCGCTGAACAGGTGCATGCGACGCTGGCCCTTGTTCACCTGCACCTGGGTGATCGGCGGCCCGGAATAGCGCTGGAACTTGCTGGGTTGCTGCGGCTTTCCACAGGCAGCCAGCAGGGCCAGCATCGAAATCGTGAACGTCCGACGGGTGGTTCTGATCATCACTGCCTCTGAAGCGTTTTTGATTTTTTATGGGCCCGGAATATCACGGATACACCATGCCTGCCTAGCGGTGCGTTAACGCCGCCACCAGTTCGACATGCGGGGAAAACCGGAACTGGTCGACCACCCACAGTCGATCGATGCCATAGCCGGCATCGGCCAGAATCCGCGCATCCTTGGCGAAACTGACCGGGTCGCAGGACACGGCCGCCACCACCGGGACGCGAGCAGCGGCGATCTGACGCATCTGCGCCTCGGCCCCGGCGCGGGGCGGGTCGATCACGATCGCGTCAAAACGGCCCAGTTCATCGGGCATCAGCGGCCTGCGGGCCAGATCGCGGACCTCGGTCGTGACACGGTTCAGGCCGGACGTGGCCCGCCACGCCGAATCAAGGGCGGACAAGGGTGCGGCCAGCCCCTCGACCGCATGGACTGCGGCTTGTTCCGCCAAAGGCAGCGTGAAGGTCCCGCAGCCCGCGAAAAGATCGGCGATCTTCGACGCGCCCGCCACGGTGTCGCGCACCGCAGCCAGCAGTGCGGCCTCGCTCTGGGCGGTGGCCTGCAGGAAGGCACCGGGCGGGGGGACGACATGCGCGCGCCCCATCGGCAGGGCGGGCGCGCGGCGGGTAACAGCCTGGCCATCCCAGTCCAGCCGCGCCAGATCGCCCTCGTCCGCGAGGGCGGCCAGGGCCTGGAACAGCGCAGGGTCCATCGGCTTGCCGCCACGCACGGCGACGTCCAGCCCGGCCGGACCATGGATGACGACCAGCGACAGTTCGGCCGCGCGCGATGCCCCGGCGATGACGATGCGGCGCAGCAGCGGCAGCGCGGCCAGGATCTGCGGGCGCAGCACGTGGCATTCGGTCAGATCGACGATCACGTCGGATGCGCGGCCATGAAACCCCACGGTCGCACCCTTCTTCGTGCGCCGCCCCGACAGCACGGCCCTGCGGCGGCTGTTAGGCGCCGACACGTGGACCTGCGGCAAGGGCGCCGCGATCCCCTGGGCCGCCAGCGCGGTCAGCACGACCTGGGTCTTCCAGGCGGTGGTGAAGGTCTCGGTCGCGTGCATCAGCGAACAGCCCCCGCAGGCGCGGTAATGGCCGCAGACGGGGCGGATGCGGTCCGGGGACGGGGTGACGATGCGCGGGGCGGCGATGCGGCCGTCCAGGGCCTCGCCCTCGACGACCTCTCCGGGCAGGACCAGGGGGGCCAGCGCGCGGGCGTCGCCCGACAGGGCCACGCCGTCGCCCTTGCGGCCAAGCCGCTCGATCGTCCATTGGGTCATTGGGCAGCCTCTTCGGTGCCCAGGAAACCGCCCGACTGGCGGTTCCAGTAGCGGGCATAGCGGCCGTCGCGGGCCAGCAGGTCGTCATGACCGCCCTGTTCGACGATGCGCCCGTCCTCGATGACCAGGATGCGGTCCAGTTCGGCGATGGTGGACAGTCGGTGCGCGATGGCCAGCACGGTCTTGCCGCGCATGGCGCGGGTCAGGGCATCCTGGACCTGGGCCTCGACCTCGCTGTCCAGCGCACTGGTCGCCTCGTCCAGGACCAGGATCGGCGCGTCCTTGAGGAAGGCGCGGGCCAGGGCGATGCGCTGGCGCTGGCCGCCCGACAGCTTGACGCCGCGTTCGCCCAGATAGGCGTTATACCCGGTGCGGCCCGCGTAATCCTCCAGCGTCAGGATGAAGTCGTGTGCCTCGGCGGCCTTGGCGGCGGCCACGACCTCGTCCTGCGTCGCGTCGGGGCGACCGTACAGGATGTTGTCGCGGGCGGATCGGTTGAACATGGCGGTGTCCTGGGTGACCATCGCCACCTGGCGGCGCAGGCTTTCCTGGGTCACATCGCGCAGGTCGTGGCCGTCGATGCGGATGGTGCCCCGTTCGACATCGTAGAGCCGCAGCAGCAGGCCGACCAGCGTGGTCTTGCCAGCGCCGGACGCGCCGACGATGCCGATCTTCTCTCCGGCCGGGATGGTCAGGGTCAGGTCGCGGATGCCGCCCGCGTCGCGGCCATAGGCGAATTCGACATGGTCGAACTCGATCCGGCCCTGCACGCGCGACAGGATCCGGGCGCCGGGGCGGTCGGTCAGGGCATGGGGCGGGGACAGGGTCTTCATCCCGTCCTCGACCTCTCCGATGCTGCCCCACATGCCCATCAGGGCCATGCTGACCCACCCGGTCATCTGCGACAGGCGCATGGCGATGGCACCGCTGGCGGCGACATCGCCCACGGTCGCGGTGCCCTCGCGCCACAGCAGGATCGCGCCGCCGACCAAAATCACCGGCAGGATCCCCGCCACGACCATCAGCGACAGCCGGAACCAGGTCGAGACGACGCCGAAATCCAGCGCGCGTTCGCGGAACCCGGCCATCGCGCCCAAGGCGGCCTGATCCTCGTGGTCGGCATGGGCGAACAGCTTGACCGTCTTGATGTTGGTGATGGTGTCGACGACCTGTCCGGTGACATTGGCCCGCGCCGATGCGCGCGCGCCCGATTTCGCACGGATGCGCGGCAGGAAGAACCGGATCAGCGCGAAATAGGCCGCCAGCCAGACCAGCAGCGCCACCGCGCCCCAGCCATCGACGGCCAGCAGGAAGGCCGCCGATCCCAGCACGGATGCCAAGGCGAATGCCACCACGTTCACCATCTCGGATGCGACATCGGTCACCGCGCGCGCGGTCTGCATCTGCTTTTGCGCCAGCCGCCCGGCAAAGTCGTTGTCGAAGAAGGTGACCGCATGTCCCATCGTCCAGCGATGCAGGCGCGACAGCACCAGCGGCAGGATGTTCGGCCCGATGATCACGTTCGAGCTGGCCGTGGACAGGCCATAGATCGCCGGGCGCACCACCAGGAAGAACCCCGCGAACAGCGCGACCAGGCCCCAGTTCTGGTCCCAGAAGACGCCGGGCGCGCTGGTCGTGACCGCATCGACGACCATTCCCAGCAGCAGCGCCGAGACGACATCCGCCACCCCGCCCAGGGCGGAGGCGATGGCGGCAAAGCCCAGCCCCGGCCAGGCGCCCGACAGGCACCAGCGAAAGAAGGCCATCAGCGTGGCGGGCGGCGCGCCCTCGGCCGGGCGAAAGGCGTCGACCATGCGGCCGAAGCGGGTGTGCAGGCTCATTCGTCGTCCTTCCCGGCCAAGCGGGCCGCGTCGATCAGGGCAGGGGCGGGCAGGGTGAAGGCCGACGCGATCCACGCCTCCTCTGCGGCCTTCAGGGCCCGTCCCAAGGCAGGCCCCTGCAGCGGGGCCAGGTCGGCTGCGGCCACGGGCAGGGGGGACCGGGTCGCCCGCGCGATGCGGGCCTGCCAGTCGGGGGGCAGCGGGTGGCCGTCGGCGGCCATCAGGGCGGCATGGTCGGTCGCGGCATCCGCGCCCAGGTGCCATGCTGCGCGGTCCAGCGACCAGCCGCGTGCCCGGTCAAGCGCCGCCAGCGCGCGCTGATCGGCGCGCGACAGGCGCAGGTCGGGTTGGACCGGACCAAGCGCCGCCAGACGGCGCAGCCAGCCGCCGGGTGCGGGTTCCGCGTCCAGCAGCGCCTGCAGGCGCGCGGCATCGGCACCGGGCAGCAACTGATGCAGCACCCCCGTCCGGTCCATCAGCGCGACCGCCGGGCCGGGGTCGGGCGCGTCCAGCAGTTTCTTCAGTTCCGCCCCGATGCGTTCGCGGGCGATGCGCGACAGGCCGTCGCGATGCGCGCCGCAGGCGGCAACGGCGGCCGGGTCGGCATCCTGCCCGTAGCGGGCCAGAAAGCGGAAGAAGCGCAGGATGCGCAGGTAATCCTCGGTGATCCGCGCGTGGGCGTCGCCGACAAAGCGCAGGCGACGCGCGGCCAGATCGGGCAGGCCGCCCATCGGATCGATCACCACCCCGTCGCGGCCCGCGTAAAGCGCGTTGATGGTGAAATCGCGCCGCGCCGCGTCCTGGGCCAGGTCGGTCGAGAACGCGACCACGGCATGGCGACCGTCGGTGTCGACGTCCCGGCGAAAGGTCGTGACCTCGAACCCGCGCCCGCCGGCGATCAGCGTCACGGTGCCGTGGTCGATGCCCGTGGGCACCGCGCGCAGGCCCGCAGCCTGTGCCAGCCGGGTCACCCGGTCGGGCAGGGCGTCGGTCGCGATGTCGATGTCGTCGATGGGTTGGTCCAACAGCGCGTTGCGCACCGCGCCGCCCACCAGATAGGCGTGATCGCCTTCTGCCTGCAGCGCGTCCAGCACCCGGATCAGGGCGGCATCCTCCAGCACATGCGCGGGCAACCGGGTCATAGGCGCCGCGCCAGTCCCAGCAGGATGCGCGCGGTCGCGCCCCACAGGTAATAGGGCCCGAACGGCGCCGCGTGATAGCTGCGCCAGCCGCCGCGCCAGCGCCGGCGTTCGACGCGATACCGGGCGGGGTCGGCGACATGCGCAAAGGGCAGGTCGAACGCCTCCTGCACCTCTCCGGCCTCGGGGACGGGGGCGAAGGGGCCGTCGATCAAAGCCAGGACCGGGGTCACGGAAAAGCCTGTGACGGTGCGGTGCGGCGGCAGGCAGCCCAGCACGCGAACCTGGGCGGGGTCCAGACCGATCTCCTCGCGCGCCTCGCGCAGGGCGGCGGCGACGGCATCGGCGTCGCCCGGATCGACCTTGCCGCCGGGCAGGGCGATCTGGCCGGGGTGGTGGCGCAGCCCTGACGCGCGCTTGGTCAGGACCAGGCGCCCGTCATCGGCGCGAAACGCCGCCAGCACCCCCGCCGGGCGCAGGGGCGCGTCCGGCGGCGCGGCTTCGGGGTTCAGGTCATAGTCAGAGCTGGGGTCCGCCGCGCGACGCAGGGCGCCGCGCAGGCGGGATTCGGACCACTCCGTCACTCGGCCGCCTTGTCGCTGTCGCTGTCGGGCAGGGGGTTGCCGTCGGCATCCACCGTCGCCTCGAAGCCCAGGCTTTGCGGGTCGAAGACGTAATGCGCGCCGCAGAACTGGCAATCGGCGGTCACGGTCCCCTCCGGGGTGGTCATGTGCGCGATGTCCTTGGCCGAATAGATCGACAGCGTGCCCCGCACCCGGTCGGCGTCGCAGGAACAGCCGAACTCCACGCGGTGCGCGTCGAAGACCCGCGGCGTCTCCTCGTGGAACAGGCGCAGCAGCAGGTCGGTCGGGCCGACGGTGGGGCCGATCAGCTCCAGCGTCTCGACCGTGTCCAGCAGGATGTTGGCCCGGCTCCAATCCTCGGATTCCGCGCCCTGCAGGATGTCGGCCGCCTCGATCAGCCCGCCCTCGCCGCTGCCACCCTCGGTCGGCTGCGCCGGATTGCCGGGCAAAGTCTGCAGCATCATGCCGCCGGCGCGCCACTGCGCGTCCTGACCGGACAGGCGCGACTGACCCGATGCCAGCTGGAACCGCGTCGGCAGCTGTTCGGATTGCGCGAAATAGGTCTGCGCGCAGGCCGACAGCGACCCGCCCGTCAGCGGCGTGATGCCCTGATAGGGGGTGCTGCCCGGTCCCTGGTCGATCAGGATGGCGAAATAGCCCTCTCCGATCTGCTCGAAGGGGGCGCGGGCATCCAGGCGATCGGGGTCGAAGCTGGCCCAGGCCCGGATGCGGGCGGGCTTGCCCTCGCCCTCGGGGGCGAAGTAGTCGGCGGCCAGCGTGCGGATCGCGCCGTTGCCGCGCACCTGCAGGCTCAGCTTCCAGCGCAGCTTGACGGTCGGGCCGATCAGCGCGGTCAGCAGCGCGATCTCGGCGACCATGGCGCTGACGGCGGGCGGATAGTCGTGACGCGACAGGATATGGTCCAAGACGCCGTCCAGACGCACCACGCGGCCCCGGATGGAGCTGCGGTCAAGTTGAAAGGGCAGTACGGTGTCGTCCCAGGCGATCTGGTTGATCTTGCTCATGATTGATCCTTGAGGTGGTGTCGGCGCCGACATTGCGGGCCCGGTTGCGCCCAATATAAGGCATTTTCCGCCGATCCCAAGGGGGCCCGGGCACGCCGCTTTCCGCCACGCCCGGTCCGGGCTATCACGGGCGGGCAATCAGACAGGTGCCCCATGATCCCGCGTTTCGGACAACCGCCGCTGACCGGACCCCGCTATCGCCGCAGGCCCGGCGCCTATGCGATCCTGTGGCGCGACGGGCGCATCCTGATGACGCATCAGCAGGCGCCCGAACCTGAATTCCAGCTGCCCGGCGGCGGCATCGACCCCGGAGAGCACGCCCTGGCGGCCCTGCACCGCGAGGTGGCCGAGGAGACCGGCTGGACCATCGGCGCGCCGCGCTATCTGGGCAGCTATCGGCGGTTCTGCTTCATGCCCGATTACGACATGCACGCCGAAAAGCGCTGTCAGATCTGGGTGGCACGGCCGATCAGCCGCCTGTCGCCGCCGACCGAACCGGGACACAGTGCGCATTGGATGACGCCCGCACAGGCGATGGACGCGCTGGCCGATCCGGGGTCGCGTGCGGCGCTGTCGGGGTGGCTGGCGGGACGCTAGCCGTCGTCCAGGCGGATGACCTTGCCGGAGCCACGAAACTCGACCAGCACCGCGGACATGTCGTCCTGCCGTTCGCCGCGGCAATATTCCGACACCGACCAGGCCATCGATTCCAGGAAGGAATGGCCGTTCAGGAAGGCGTTGGTGCGCATCACCGCCTCCAACCCGTCATTGCCCAGCTGGCGGCCGTTGGGGGTCGTGGCCTCGGTGATGCCGTCGGATGCGATCAGCAGACGGTCGCCGGGACCAAGGGTGATGTCGATCTCGTCGAAAAGCGGGCTTTCGAAGACGCCGATCGGCATGCCGCCCGCGCCCAGATGCGTCACCGTGCCGTCGGCCCGTTGCAGCGCGGGGTGGGGGTGCCCCGCCTGGACCATGCGCAGGTGCCCTGTCATGTGGTTCAGCTCGGCATAGATCATGGTGAAGTAGGTGTCGGTGTTCATCTCCTCCAGCATCATCGTGTTGAAGAAATGTGCCAGCGCCGCCGGCCCCCCCGCATCCGCCCCGCCAAGCGCGCCGCGCAGCGCGATGTTCTGGTCGGACGACCCCGACAGGTGCACCGACAGCTGCGCCGTCAGCAGTGCCGCGGTCACGCCATGCCCTGATACGTCCAGCGCATAGAGGCCAAGCCTGTCGTCGCCGATGGGAAAGAACCCCACCAGGTCGCCGCCGATATGGCCCGCCGGGCGCAACAGCAGGCTGATCTCGATCTGGCCGAACCGCCCGGAGCGTTCGCGCACCAGCCCCTGCTGCAGCTTGCGCGCCTCGCGCAGGTCGCGTTCCATCGCGGCCTGGGTCTCGGACAGCTGCGACAGGGCCTGGCGCAGCTGGGTGTTGCTGGCGCGCAGCTCCTCCTCGATGCGCAGGATGCGCTCGCCGGCGGCAAGGCGCGCCAGCAGTTCCTGGGGTGCCACGGGCTTGGTCAGGAAATCGTCGGCGCCGGCCTGCAAGCCCTCGGTGATGGCATGGGCGTCAGCATTCGACGTCAGCAGCACGAAATAGCCATAGTTCGGGCGCGACAACTGGCGGAACGCGGCGCAGAACTGCAGGCCGGTCATCTCGGGCATCACCCAGTCCGACAGCACAAGGTCCGGGGCCAGCCTTTCGCACAGCTGCAGCGCCTCGGCCCCGTTGGCGGCCTCGATCACGTCATAGCCGCCGCGTTTCAGCAGCCGCGCCAGCAGCCGGCGTTGCGCGGCGCTGTCATCGACCAGCAGCACCAGCCGCTTCTGCTTGGGCGGTGCCGTGTCGGAGAGGGGAGAGGGGCGATTCGCGGCTGTCATGGGACCATGCATAGCGTGCCGGTCGTAAATTTCGAGTAAACCGCCCCGTTTCCCACGGTTAAACTTTTCGCAACGCGGCCGCGCTAGACAAGGGCATGTCAGCGATTCGAAGGGTTTGGGGAATGATCGATTGGAACCGCGTGATCGAGCTGCGCGACGAGCTTGGCCCCGAGGAGCTTTTGCCCATCATCGACATGATCCTGGTCGAGATCGAGGCGCATCTGTTCGCGCTGGACAGCCGTACCCTGCACCTGGCCGAGGACCTGCACCTGCTGCGCGGCCTGGCGCTGAACATCGGCTTCACCGAGTTCTGCGCCCAGTGCCTGCGCGCCGAACAGCAGCTGGCCCGCGGCGACCAGACCGCCCTGGCCCCTGCGGCGCTGCGCGCCAGCTTCGGCCATACAAAGCAGCTGTTCCTGCGCGACCTGCCGCATGTGATGGACGGCGACCAGGGCGGTCAGGCCGCCGCCCGCGCGTCGTGATCAGACCAGCAGTTCCGACAGGATGCCGTCGTTCGTGATGTCGCGATAGGCAAAGCCCGATCGGTCCAGCCGCGCCATCAGCGTGATCAGGTTGGCCGGGTCCGACGTCTCGATCCCGATCAGCACCGAACCGAAGTTGCGGGCGGATTTCTTGAGGTATTCGAACCGCGCGATGTCGTCGTTCGGTCCCAGCAGGTCCAGGAAATCGCGCAGCGCGCCGGGGCGCTGCGGCATGCGCAGCACGAAATACTTCTTCACCCCCTGGAACCGCTGGGCCCGCTCCTTGACCTCGGGCAGGCGCTCGAAGTCGAAATTGCCGCCCGAACAGACCGCGACGACGGTCTTGCCGGACAGGTCGCCCAGATCACCCAGCACGTCCAACGCCAGCGCGCCCGCGGGTTCCAGCACCACGCCTTCGGTGTTCAGCATCTCCAGCATGGTGCGGCAGATGCGGTCCTCGGGGGCCAGATAGACGTCGGCGGGGGTAAAGCGCTGCAGCGCCTCGAAGGGCAGGGCCCCGATGCGCGCGACCGCGGCTCCGTCGACGAAGCTGTCCACCGCCGGCAGGGCCACGGGCGCCCCCTCCTGCAGTGCGGCCTTGAGGCTGGCGCCGCCCAGGGGTTCGGCAAAGGCAAAGCGGGTGTCCGGCGCCTGGGTCGCCAGCAGCTTGGTGACGCCCGCTGACAGGCCGCCCCCGCCCACGGGCAGCACGACTAGGTCGGGCGCGCGGCCAAGCTGCGCCAGCATCTCCATGCCGACGGTGGCCTGCCCCTCGATCACGTCGGGGGCGTCGAAGGGCGACAGGAACTGCGCGCCCTGTTCGGCGCAGAAGGCCTGGGCCGCGGCCAGAGTCTGGTCGAAATAGTCGCCCTTCAGCACGATCTCGATCGCGTCTCCGCCGAACATGCGGGTCTTGTCGATCTTTTGTCCCGGCGTGGTGATCGGCATGAAGATCGTGCCGCGCGCGCCGAAATGGCGGCAGGCATAGGCAACGCCCTGGGCATGGTTCCCCGCGCTGGCGCAGACGAAATGCCCGGGCGCGCCGGGCGTGACCTGCTTGCGCATCGCGTTGAACGCCCCGCGCAGCTTGTAGCTGCGCACGGGGGTCAGGTCCTCGCGCTTGAGCCAGATGTCGGCGCCGTATTTCGCCGACAGATGGTCGTTGCGTTGCAGGGGCGTAGGCTCGAACAGGTCGCGAAGCGCGGCCTCGGCCAGACGGACGGCGGCGACAAAGTTTTCCATGCCCCGCCCATGCCGCGAAACGGGCCTGTTGGCAAGGGTCAGCGCAGCGCGCGACCCTCGACGAAATGCCCCCAGAGCGTGGTGATGATCGACAGCGACAGCAGGGTGCCCAGCCAGGCAGCCAGAAGCGTGGCCACCAGCCCCACCAGACCGGGGATCTGCGACGCAAGGTTCAGAATGGTCTGCAGGATCTGGCTGAACACGGCCAGAAGGAGCAGGGTGCCCAGGCAGGACTCCGTCCCCTTCCAGCCGGTCGTCAGCGGCTTTGCGGCGCCGATGGCCGCCCCGGCCAGCCCTGTTCCAAGGCGCAGGCCGATGATGGCCACCGCGATCCCGATGATCAGGCTGGCCAGCATCGTGACGTAGATGCTGCCGTTCAGCGCCGAGGTCAGCGCCACGATGAGGATCATGGGCATGAAGACGATCAGCATGATGACGAGGCTCATCCTGACCGCCGCCCAGAAATAGCGCGCCTCGGAACCTCCGATGCTGCGAAAGACCTGCGGGCGTTCCCCCAGGAGGACGTGACGATGCCAGGATGCAGCCAGGCTGACGAAGGCCAGCACGAAGGTCGCGACGATCGCCACTGCCACCACTGCGACAATGATCCCGGGCGGATCGCCGACCGCTAGGGCCTGGTGCGCGGCCATCCCGATGCCGATGCCGAGGACGGCCAGCAACAGCGGCAGAACCGACAGCGTCAGCGCCGCGCCAAGATTGCCGGTCAGCTGCAGAATGGAATGGCGGAGAAGGCGAAAGGCCAGCATCAAATCACTCGTTTGAAATCGCCCAGACCCTAATCGCCCCCGAACCCTTGTGACAACGCGCAAATCGCCGTATTCCCGCTGAAACTTCGACGAAGGGTTAACCGCATGTCCGACGCGCCGAAAAAAGTCGTCCTCGCCTATTCGGGGGGGCTTGATACCTCGATCATCCTGAAATGGCTGCAGACCGAATACGGCTGCGAGGTGGTGACCTTCACCGCCGATCTGGGCCAGGGCGAGGAGCTGGAGCCCGCGCGCGAAAAGGCGCTGATGCTGGGCATCGCGGCCGAGAACATCCACATCGTCGACGTGCGCGAGGAATTCGTGCGCGATTTCGTCTTCCCGATGTTCCGGGCCAATGCGCTGTACGAGGGGCTGTATCTGCTGGGCACGTCGATCGCGCGGCCGCTGATCTCGCAGCATCTGGTGCGGATCGCGCAGGAATCAGGCGCGGATGCGGTGGCGCATGGCGCGACGGGCAAGGGCAACGACCAGGTCCGGTTCGAGCTCAGCGCCTATGCGCTGGACCCGTCGATCAAGGTGATCGCGCCCTGGCGGGAATGGGACCTGACCAGCCGCACCAAGCTGATCGAGTTCGCCGAGAAGAACCAGATCCCCATCGCCAAGGACAAGCGCGGCGAGGCGCCCTTCAGCGTGGACGCGAACCTGCTGCACACCTCCAGCGAGGGCAAGGCGCTGGAGAACCCTGCCGAGGCCGCGCCCGACTATGTCTATCAGCGCACCGTGAACCCCGAGGACGCGCCCGATCAGCCCGAGTTCATCGAGGTGACCTTCGAGAAGGGCGATGCGGTGGCGATCAATGGCGAGGCCATGTCGCCCGCCACGATCCTGACCAAGCTGAACGAGCTGGGCGGCCGTCACGGTATTGGCCGTCTGGATTTCGTCGAGAACCGCTTCGTCGGCATGAAGTCGCGCGGCATCTACGAGACGCCGGGCGGCACGGTCCTGCTGGAGGCCCATCGGGGCATCGAGCAGATCACGCTCGACAGCGGCGCGGGCCACCTGAAGGATTCGATCATGCCGCGCTATGCCGAGCTGATCTATAACGGCTTCTGGTTCTCGCCCGAGCGCGAGATGCTGCAGGCCCTGATCGACAAGAGCCAGGAGCATGTCACCGGCACGGTGCGGCTGAAGCTCTACAAGGGTCTGGCGACCTGCGTGGGCCGCTGGTCGGATCATTCGCTCTACAGCGAGGCGCATGTGACCTTCGAGGACGACGCGGGCGCCTATGACCAGAAGGACGCGGCGGGCTTCATCCGCCTGAACGCGCTGCGCCTGAAGCTGATCGCGAACCGCAACGCCCGCGTGGCGAAATGACCGCCGGGGCCGCCCGCATCGCCATCGTGACCGTCAGCGACCGCGCGTCGCGAGGCGAGTACGAGGACAAGGGCGGCCCCGGCGCCGAGGCCTGGCTGCGGGGTGTCGTCACCTCGCCCATGACCATCGAACGCCACATCATCCCCGACGGCCGCGACAGCGTCGCCAGCACCCTGCGCGATCTGGCTGACGGGGGCGCGGACCTGATCCTGGTCACCGGCGGCACCGGCCCCGCACCGCGCGACCTGACGCCCGAGGCTGTGGCCGACGTGATGGACAAGGAACTGCCCGGCTTCGGAGAGGAGATGCGCCGCGCCTCCCTGCGTGAGGTACCGACCGCCATCCTGTCGCGCCAGACCGCGGCGATCCGCGGGCGCAGCCTGATCATCACCATCCCCGGCAAGCCTTCGGCCATCGCCACCTGCCTGGATGCGGTCTTTGCCGCTGTCCCCTACTGCTTGGACCTGATGGGTGCGGCGCGCATCGAGACCGATCCTGCACGGATCCAGGCCTTTCGTCCCAAATTGACCTGACCGCCCATAAGGGCCGGAAAAGGAGGTATTTGGACAAAGGAGACTGACTTCTTCTTTGTCCAAATACCTGAAAGCGCCTAGCCGCCGAACAGACGCAGGGCCAGCGGGGCGATGATCGCCGTCAGCACCGCGTTCAAGCCCATGCCGATGCCCGAAAACGCGCCTGCCGTGGCGTTTACCTGAAACGCCCGGGCGGTGCCGATGCCATGCGCGGCGACGCCCACCGCAAATCCGCGCGCGCGCCAGTCGCGGATCTTCATCGCGTTCAGCAAAGGCGTGACCACGATCGCGCCGAAGATGCCCGTCAGCAGAACCAGCGCCGCGGTCAGCGTGGGCTGACCGCCCAGCTGTTCGGCGATGCCGATGGCCACCGGCGCGGTGGTGGATTTCGGTGCAAGCGAGGCCAGGACCGATCCCTCGATCCCGAAAGCGCGGGCGATCAGCAGGGCCGAGACGACCGCGACGCCCGATCCGGCCAGCAACCCTGCCAGCATCGGCCACGCCGCGCGCCGCACGCGGGGCAGGTTGTCATAAAGCGGCAGCGCCAGCGCCACGGTGGCCGGTCCCAGCATGAAATGCACGAACTGCGCGCCGTCGAAATAGGTGGCGTAGTCGGTTCCCGTCATCCCCAGCAGCACCGCCAGCAGGATCACCGCGATCAGCACGGGGTTGGCCCAGCTGGCGCGGCCCAGCCTGCGCGACACCGCATCGCCCGCCAGGTACGCGACCAGCGTGGCGGTCAGCCACAACAGCGGCCCCTGCGCCAGATAGGACCAGATCAGGACCGGATCACTCACGCCCCTGGTCCCTCAGGGCGGCGCGTTCCTCGGATCCGGTCAGGCGGGCCACCGCGGTGAAGGCCCAGGCCCCTGCGGCGATGGCCAGCACCGTCGATCCCGTCAGGGCGGCGGCCAGCCCCAGCCCCTGTTCGCGCAGCAGATCCCAGTGGGCCACGATGCCGACGCCCGCAGGCACGAAAAACAGCGACAGATGCGCCAAGAGTCCCGTCGCCGTGGGGCGGATCGCCTGCGCCAGGTCGGGGCGCAGGATGAAGGCCGCGACCATCGCGATCAGTCCGACCACCGGGCCGGGCAGGGGCAGGCCCAGGCCGCGCGAGGTGATCTCTCCGAGCAGCTGGAACGTCAGGATGATGGCAAGGCTGCGGATCATGCCGCCAGAGTAGCGTGCGGCCCCCGGTCGCGCCAGTGGCGACGCCGCGCATCTTGTGGATAAGTATCCCGGCGGGGCGACATCTTGCGGTCCGGTTGACTTGTCCCCCCTGCGGATGGACAATCCGCCAGCCTTTTCGAATCTGGACCCGACCCCTTGCGCTTTGACCGCCTGCGACTGAACGGCTTCAAGAGCTTCGTGGACCCGACCGATCTGGTCATCCGCGAGGGGCTGACGGGCGTGGTCGGGCCGAACGGCTGCGGCAAGTCCAACCTGCTGGAGGCCCTGCGTTGGGTCATGGGCGAAAACCGCCCTACCGCGATGCGCGGCGAGGGGATGGAGGACGTGATCTTTGCGGGCACCACGCGCCGCAATGCCCGTGCCCATGCCGAAGTTTCGCTGAGCGTCGACAACCGCGACCGTCTGGCGCCTGCGGGCTTCAACGAGGACGACCAGTTCGACATCACCCGTCGCATCACCCGCGACGCGGGCAGCGCCTACAAGATCGCCGGCAAGGACGTGCGGGCGCGCGACGTGCAGATGCTGTTTGCGGATGCCTCGACCGGGGCGCACAGCCCGGCGCTGGTTCGGCAGGGCCAGATCAGCGAGCTGATCAGCGCCAAGCCCAAGTCGCGTCGCCGCATCCTGGAGGAGGCGGCGGGGATCTCGGGGCTTTACGCGCGCCGCCACGAGGCGGAGCTGAAGCTGAACGGGGCCGAAGGCAACCTGACGCGCGTCGACGACACGCTGGACCAGCTGTCGTCCCAGGCCGCGACCCTGGCCCGGCAGGCGCGTGCGGCGGCGAAGTACCGCGAGATCGGCGCCGCGCTGCGGCTGGCCGAGGGGCTGCTGCTGTATCGCCGCTGGTCGGATGCCGAGGCTGCGCGCCTTGCTGCGGCGCAGGCCCTGGCCGAGGCGGTGCGGGCCGCCGGTCAGGCGGGCGCCGCCGCCGATGCCGCCGCCCTGCGGCGGACCGAGACCGAGGCCGCGCTGCCGCCGCTGCGCGAGGAAGAGCAGATCGCCGCCGCCTTGGTCCAGCGGCTGGCCGTGGAGACCGAGGCCCTGGCCGAGGCCGGGCGGCGCGCGACCCAGGCCATCACCGCGCTGTCGGGGCGTCTGGCGCAGCTGGACCGTGACATCGATCGCGAGCAGGCGCTGAACCGCGATGCCGAGGAGGTCGTGCGCCGCATGACCTGGGAGGCCGAGCAGCTGCGCGCGGGCGGCGAGGGGCATGACGCGCGGCTGGACGCCGCCACAGCCCAGGCCGAGGCCGCCGCCGAGACGCTGCACGAGGTCGAGGCCCGGCTGGCCGAGCTGACCGACGAATCCGCCCGCCTGGCCGCCCGCCATCAATCGGCCGAGCGTCTGGCCCATGACCTGCGCGCCATGTTCGACCGCGCCGACCGGGCCGCCGCCGAGGCCGCCGAGGCGCTGGCCGCCGCCGATGCCGCCGGAGAGGCCGCGGCCGCCGCGCTGGACCGGGCGGATGCCGCGCAGGATCAGGCCCGCGACCGCACCGAGGCCGCCGAAGATGCGCTGGCCGAGGCCGAGGCCGGGCGCGCCGCGCTGGAGACCCGCGAGGCCGCCGCCCGTCAGGCCCGCGCCGCCGCTGAGGGCGAGGCCGCGGCCTTGGCCGCCGAACGTACCGCCCTGCAGCGGCTGGTCGATCGCGGGCGCTCCGGGGGTGCCACGCTTCTGGATCAGGTGGCCGTCGCGCGGGGGCACGAGGCCGCGTTCGGGGCCGCCCTGGGTGACGATCTGCGCGCGGGCGTGGGCGGCGACGGGTCGGGCTGGCACGACCTGCCGGGCTGGGACGATCCGCAGCCCTTGCCCGACGGCGCCGTGCCGCTGGCACCACATGTGCGCGGCCCGGATCTGCTGGCGCGGCGGCTGTCGCAGACGGGGCTGGTGCTGGACGCAGGCCAGGGGGCCTCGCTGCAGCCGATGCTGTCGGCGGGACAGCGGCTGGTGACGCCCGAGGGCGACCTGTTTCGGTGGGACGGGCTGCGGGTGATGGCGGGGCAGGCGCTGTCCTCGTCCGCGCTGCATCTGCAGAAGGTCAACGAGCTGGCCCATGTGACCGAACAGGCCGAACGTGCCGAGGCCCGCGCCGAGGGGGCCCGCGAGACCCACGAGGCGGCCCGCGCTGATCTGGCCCAGGCCGCCGAGGTCGAGAAGTCGGCCCGCGATGCCCGTCGCGAGGCCGAGCGCCTGCTGTCCGAGGCCGCGCGCGCCGCGACGCGGGCCGAATCCGATCTGGCCATGGCCTCCAGTCGCGCCGACGGGGCGCGGGCGGAGCTGGCGCGCCACCGCGCCGATGCCGCCGACGCGCAGAGCCGCCTGACCGAGGCCGAGGCGCAGCTGGCCGCGCTGCCCGACCGCGCCGATGCCGCCGCCGCGGTCGAACATGCCCGCACCGGCGTCGAGGGCGCGCGCATCGCCACGATGACCCGCCGCGCCGCGCTGGACGAGTTGCGCCGCGAGGGGCAGGCCCGCACCAAGCGTCTGCAGGAGATCGTCAAGGAGGAATCGGGCTGGCGGCTGCGCCTGGAGCAGGCCGGCACGCGCGCGGCCGAGCTGTCCGCGCGGCGCGACGCCACCGCCGATGAGCTGGCCGAGGCGCAGGACCAGCCCGCCATCCTGGCCGAGCAGGAGGAGGCGCTGGTCACGCGCGGGGTGCAGCTGGAGACGCGGCTGACGGCGGCCCGCGCCGCGCTGACATCCGCCGAGGACGCCGCACGCGCCGCCGCCCTGGCCGAGCGCGAGACAGAGCGGCAGGCGGGCGAGGCACGCGAGGCCCGCGCCGCGCGCGAGGCCCGCCAGGAGGCCGCCCGCGAGGCCGAGGCCCTGGCCCGCGCCCGCATCCGCGAGGAGACCGAGCAGGGCCCCGACCAGCTGCGCGCCGCCTTGGGCGAGATCGACCTGACCGCCCCCGTCGACCGGCTGGAACAGGAGATCGCCCGCCTGCGCGGCGCGCGCGAGGCCCTGGGCGCGGTCAACCTGCGCGCCGACGAGGACAAGCGCGCCCTGGAGGCCGAACGCGACGGGCTGGCCGCCGAGAAGACCGACCTGGAGGAGGCGATCCGCAAGCTGCGCGCCGGGATCGGCAGCCTGAACCGCGAGGGGCGCGAGCGCCTTCTGGCCGCGTTCGAGACGGTGAACGCCAATTTCGCCACCCTGTTCACGACGCTTTTCGGGGGCGGCGAGGCGCGTCTGGTGATGGTCGAATCCGACGACCCGCTGGATGCGGGGCTGGAGATCATGTGCCAGCCGCCCGGCAAGCGGCTGTCGACGCTGAGTCTTTTGTCCGGGGGCGAACAGACGCTGACCGCGATGGCGCTGATCTTTGCGGTGTTCTTGGCCAATCCCGCGCCGATCTGCGTGCTGGACGAGGTCGACGCGCCGCTGGACGATGCCAATGTCAGCCGCTTCTGCGACCTCCTGGACGAGATGACCCGCCGGACCGACACGCGGTTCCTGATCATCACCCACCATGCCGTGACGATGGGCCGGATGGACCGGCTGTTCGGCGTCACCATGGTCGAGCAGGGCGTCAGCCAGCTGGTCAGCGTGGACCTGAAATGCGCCGAGGCTCTGGTCGCCTGACGCGACCCGCGCTAGGGTCCGGGCGAAACCAAACGAGGATCCCATGAGCGTCGAACAGACCCTGGCCGAAAAAGGCATCACCCTTCCCGCAGCACCCATGCCGGCGGCGAACTATGTCCCCTTCGTGCAGACCGGCAACCTGGTCTTCATCTCGGGCCAGATCAGCGCGGATGACAACGGCCTGATCACCGGCAAGCTGGGCGACACGACCAGTCTGGAGGACGGTGCCGCCGCCGCGCGCCGCTGCGGGCTGGCGCTGATCGCGCAGCTGAAGGCCGCGATCGGCAACCTGGACCGCGTGACGCGGGTGGTCAAGCTGACCGGTTTTGTGAACTCGACCCCTGACTTCACCGATCAGCCCAAGGTCATCAACGGCTGTTCCGATCTGATGGTCGAGGTCTTCGGAGAGGCCGGGCGTCATTCGCGCGCCGCGGTGTCCGCGCCCTCGCTGCCCTTCGGCGTCGCGGTCGAGATCGAAGCCGTCTTCGAGGTCCGCTGATGCTGGACCCGCGCTTTCTGACCGTGCCGATCACCCATCGCGGCCTGCATGGCGCGGGGGTCCCCGAGAACAGCCTGGCCGCCGCCCGCGCCGCGATCGAGGCGGGCTACGGCATCGAATGCGACATCCAGCCCGGCCCGGACGGAGAGCCGCTGGTCTTTCACGACTATCGGCTGAAGCGGCTGACCGGGGCCGAGGGTGTGATCGGCGCGACCGACGCGCAGACGCTGGCCGGTCTGCGCCTCTTGGGCACGGACGAGCCGGTGCCGACGCTGGCCCGGTTCCTTGACCTGGTCGCGGGCCAGGTGCCGCTGCTGATCGAGATCAAGGACCAGGACGGCGCCTGCGGGCCAGATGTCGGCCCGCTGTCCACGCGCGTGGCCAAGGTGCTGGCAGGCTATGACGGGCCGGTGGCGGTCATGTCCTTCAACCCGCACATGATCGCGGCCTTCCGCGCCGCGGCTCCGGATGTGCCGGTGGGCCTGACCACCTGCGCCTTTCCCGAGGGCGACTGGCCGCAGGTCGCGCCCGCCCGACGCGAGGAGCTGGCGCAGATCCGCGATTTCGATGCGGTGGGGGCGTGCTTCATCTCGCATGACAAGGGCGATCTGGACAATCCGCGCGTCGATGCGCTGCGCGCGCAGGGCGTTCCGGTGCTGACCTGGACCATCCGCAGCGCCGCCGAGGAAGAGGCCGCCCGCCGCGTCGCCACGAACATCACCTTCGAAGGCTATCGCGCGGCGATCTGACGCCTTTTCGCTGCACAAATACCCAAGGGGCGCCGACCTGCGGCGCCCCGCGACACCGGCGGGCCCTGACAAGCCGCGCCCCGCACCCTATCTTCCGGGGCATGACCGACATGATGACCCTGACCACCCATCCCTCGATCGCCGCCATCGCCCCAGAGGTCTGGGACGCTCTGGGCGACGGCAATCCCTTTACCACGCACCGCTTCCTGTCCGCGCTGGAGCAGTCCCGATCCGTGGGCACCGGCACCGGCTGGCAGCCGCTGCACCTGACGCTGGAGCGCGACGGGCAGATCGTCGCCGCGGCGCCGCTTTATGCCAAGTCGCACAGCCAGGGCGAATACATCTTCGACCATGCCTGGGCGCAGGCCTATGTGCGGGCGGGCGGGCGCTATTATCCCAAGCTGCAATGCGCGGTGCCCTTCACCCCCGCCACTGGCGCGCGCCTGCTGGCCCGCGACGACGAGGCCCGCGCGGGCCTTCTGGCTGGTCTGATGCAGGTGGCCGAGCGGCTGGACGTGTCGGGGGCGCATGTCACCTTCTGCACCGAGCACGAGGCCGATCTGGGCGAGGCGGCGGGGTTCCTGCCGCGCGTGACGCAGCAGTATCATTGGCTGAACCGCGGCTATGCCAGCTATGACGATTTTCTGGGGGCGCTGTCCTCGCGCAAGCGCAAGGATCTGCGCAAGGAGCGTGCCCGCGCGCAGGCGTTCGGCGGCACGATCCGGCACCTGACCGGCGACGACTTGAGGCCGCATCACTGGGACGCGTTCTGGGAATTCTATCAGGACACCGGGGCGCGCAAATGGGGGCAGCCCTATCTGACGCGGGCCTTCTTCGACCGCATCCAGGACACGATGCGCGACGACATCCTGCTGGTGCTGGCGGAGGTCGACGGCCGGCCCATCGCGGGGGCGTTGAACTTCCTGGGGCCGGACGCGATCTATGGCCGCTACTGGGGCTGCGTCGCGGATCACGCCTTTTTGCATTTCGAGCTGTGCTATCACCAGGCCATCGACCATGCGATCGCGCATGGGCTGGGCCGGGTCGAGGCGGGGGCGCAGGGGGATCACAAGCTGGCGCGGGGATATGAGCCGGTGCCGATCCATTCGCTGCACTGGGTGCGCGATCCGGGCTTCCTGCGCGCGCTGGAAAACTATCTGGATCAGGAACGCGACGCGATGGGCGCCGAGATCGAGGCGCTGGCCGAGTTCACTCCCTTCCGCAAGGGTGATCCGTCGCCGTGAGTGGGCCGTTGCGTCCCGCGAAGGGCCGGGGGGCCAGCCCCCCGGCCCCCCCGGTGTCGTGCCATGGGTCTGCGGTCAGACCTTTTCCAGCAGGGCCTCTCCGGCGCTGACGCTGCAGGTGCCGGGACTGTCCTCGACATCCATCGATTTGACCACGCCGTCCTGGACATAGGCCGCAAAGCGCTTGCAGCGGCCGAAGAAGCCGACCGGAGGCGCGGTGAAGTTCAGGCCGAGGGCCTTGGTCATGCTGCCGTCGGCATCGGCCAGGACCTCGATCCCGGCCTCGGTCGCGCCGGTCTGATCGGCCCAGGCCTTGGCCACGAAGGGATCGTTCACGGTGATGCAGACGATGCGCGACACGCCCTTGGCGCGGAACGCGTCGGCGCTGCGCACGAAGCTGGGCATATGCGCGTTCGTGCAGGTGCCGGTGAAGGCGCCCGGCAGGCCGAATAGGGCGACCTTGCCCTGCATCAGGTCGGCTGTGTCGACGGTCTCGGGGCCGGCCTCGCTCACGCGCAGCAATTGGCCCTGGGGCAGCTTGTCCCCGGCGGTGATGGTCATCGCATTCTCCTGAATTGCAACGGATTCGCGGCGACTATAGGGTGCCTCCGGTGAACAGACCAGAGAGGCGGCAGATGCGCATCGTGATCGTGGGCGGGGGGCAGGCGGCAGCGTCGATGGCGGCGCGGCTGCGGGCCAAGGGCCACGAGGGGCCGCTGACCGTGATCGGAAACGAGCCCGCCGCCCCCTATCAGCGCCCGCCCTTGTCCAAGGCCTATCTGCTGGGCCAGATGGGGCTGGACCGCCTGACGCTGCGCGCGCCCGAATGGTGGCGCGACCAGGGGATCGCGCTGCACCTGTCTGAAACCGCGCTGTCCATCGACAGGGCGGGGCAGGTCCTGACGACCGATCGGGGCACGTATTCCTATGACGCGCTGGCGCTGACCACGGGCGCGGCGCCGCGGCGCCTGCCCGCGGCGATGGGCGGCGACCTGCCCGGCACGCATGTGATCCGCAGCCTGGCCGATGTCGACGCGCTGGCGCCGCAGATGCGCGAGGGGCGGCGCCTGGTGGTGATCGGCGGCGGATATATCGGACTGGAGGCGGCGGCAGTCGCGCGCAAGCTGGGCCTGGAGGTCACGCTGATCGAGGCGGCATTGCGCATCCTGGGCCGCGTCGCGGCCGCCCAGACCGCGGACCTAATCCGCGCGCTGCACCGGGCGCACGGCGTCACCATCCTGGAAGGCACAGGGATCAGCCGCATCACCGGAGACGACCGGGCGACCGGGGTCGCGTTGACCGACGGCCGGCAGATCGACGCGGATCTGGTGATAATGGGCATCGGCGTGCTGCCGGAAACCGCGCTTGCCGGCGCGGCGGGGCTGGATCTGGACAACGGCATCGCGACTGACCTGCACGGCCGCACGTCGGATCCGTCGATCTGGGCCGCGGGCGATTGCGCCAGCACGCCCTGGCAGGGCGGGCGGCTGCGGTTGGAGAGCGTGGGCGGGGCGATCGACATGGCGGAATGCGTGGCCGACAACATGCTGGGGCTGACGCGGGACTATGTGCCCAAGGCATGGTTCTGGTCGGACCAGTTCGATGCCAAGCTGCAGATCGCGGGTCTGAATGCGGGTCATGATCAGGTCGTCACGCGGGCGGGGCAGGGCGATCACGCCGCATCGGTCTGGTATTACCGGCAGGGGACCCTGATCGCGGTCGATGCGCTGAACGACGCCCGCGCCTACATGATCGGCAAGCGCCTGATCGAGGGCGGGATCAGTCCGGACCCGGCGGCGATATCGACCGTCGCGGACCTCAAGGCGCTGATGGCATGACCGGGTCCGGTTCGCAGATCGGCCCAGGGGGGTGCGGGGGGCAGGATGCCCCCCGCCGCCACCGCGGGACGCCATCATGAGGATCGTCGGCGGCACGCTGCGCGGCCTGAAGCTGGCAGACCTGGGCGCAGGCGATCCGGCGGCGCATCTGCGCCCCACGACCGATCGCGTCCGCGAGGCGATCTTCAACCTGCTGATCAACGGCACGCACGGCAATCCGCTGCCGGGGGCGCGGGTGCTGGACCTGTTCGCCGGGACCGGGGCGCTGGGGCTGGAGGCGTTGTCGCGCGGCGCGGCCCACGCGACCCTGGTCGATGACGGCGCCCGCGCCCATGCCCTGATGCGGCAGAACATCACCAAGGCCAGGGTGCAGGACAAAACCAGCCTGCTGCGCCGTGATGCGACCAGGCTGGGGCGGCACGAGGGGCCGAGGTTCGACGTCGTGTTCCTTGATCCGCCCTATGGCCAGGGGCGCGGAGAGGTCGCATTGGCCTCTGCCATGCGGGGCGACTGGATCGGCGCGGGGGCGTGGATCATCTGGGAGGAATCGCGCCCGCCGATGCTGCCCGCCGGAGTCACGCTGCTGGGCCGGCGCAGCTATGGCGATACGGTGGTGACCTTGGCGCGCGTCGCAGGCAACGAAGCTGCGTAAAAGCCACCTTTTGATGTCGTATCCAACCTGAGGCGAACGCCCGTCACCTGCACGCAGTCGCACTGGTCCGAACCAGCAGCCTGGCGCGCGTGGCGCCTGACGGCCCGGCGCGTCAGTGCCGGCCGCCGTCGGCGGTTCCTGCCGAACGGGCGATGCTGGCCGCCGCCGTCTCCAATGCGCCGGTTCCGTGCGGGATGCCAAGGGCGGTCAGCCCGGCCTCGATCGCGCCGAGCGTGCCCAGCAGGACGCCCGCGTTGGTGTGGCCCATATGCGCGATGCGCAGCGCACCCGACGGGTCGGGCGCGCCCAGGCCCACGCCCAGTGTCACGCCGCATTCGCGTGTCACCCAAGCCCGCAGCGCGTCGGCCCCGGGCAGCGTCACCGCGGTCACCGAACAGGCCCGGGCGGCGGGATCGGCCACCGACAGGCGGATGCCGCCGCCGACCGACCAGGCGTCGACCGCGGCCCAGGTGGCGCGGGCCAGTCGGTCGTGGCGCGCCCAAGTTGCCTCCAGCCCTTCTTCGTCCAGGATCATCGTCAGCGCCTCGGACAGGGCGAAGATCTGCTGGACGGGCGGCGTGCCGCCCCACCAGCGCCACAGCGCGTCCGACCCCGCGCGCAGGTGCCAGTCCCACCATGGAGACGTCAGCGACGTCCGCCCGCGCGCCGCCGCCCGGTCGGAAAACCACACGAAGACCGTGCCGGGCGGGCACATCAACCCTTTCTGGCTGGCGGCGATCAGCACGTCGACGCCCCAGTCGTCCATCCGCATCGGCGCGCAGCCCAAAGACGCGATGGCATCCACGACCAGCAACGCCGGGTGATCGCCCATCGCCGCCCGGATCGCGCGGATGTCGGCCAGGGTCGCACTGGCCGTGTCGGTCTGGCACACCATCACGGCGCGGATGCGGCCCTGCGGGTCCTGGGCCAGGCGGGCCGCCAGGCGCGCGGGATCGGGGGCAAGCGCGCCGAAGTCCAGCCGCTCGACCGAGACGCCCAGACCTTCGGTCATCTCGGCCCAGGACCGGCCGAAATGGCCGCTGGTCAGCACCAGCGCCAGGTCGCCGGGGGCGAACATGTTGGCCGACGCCGCCTCCCAGCCGGCATGGCCGTTGCCGATATAGGGCGCCAGGTTTGCCCGCGTCCCCGCCAGGCGCTTCAGCTGCGCCATGACCTGCAGGTTCACCTGCGCCAGATCGTCGGCATAGATGTCCGGCGAGGCGCGGTGCGCCGCGTTCAGCACGCGGGCCGGCACCGGCGAGGGTCCGGGAATGGCAATCAGGTCGGGTCCGGGGGCAAGGCTCATCGCAAGCGTTCCTTCACATCGTGCAAGATCGGTACGGCCACACCCCGTCCGCGTCAACGGGGGGTGGCCTTGTGGCGCAAGGTCGGAACGGGGTATGGCTGGGCGTGATCGAAAAGGGCGCCCGCGCCCGCGACCGAAAGGCCCGACAGACACGTGGACCCGCGCCAGGACAGCCCCTCCCGATTGATTGCCGCCGCGACGCGCGGCGCGACCGTGCCGCCCGCCCCGGATGCGTCCAAGGTGCCGGGCCTACTGCGGCGGCTGTGGGACGACTATCTGCGACAGCACTGGGGCAAGATGGCGCTGGCCTTCTTCCTGATGACGCTGGAGGGGTCCACCCTGGCGCTGATCAGCTGGATGCTGAAGCCGTTGTTCGACCTGGTCTTCATCGGCAAGCAGCCGGGCGCGATCTGGTGGGTGGGGGCGGCGATCTTCGGCATCTTCCTGCTGCGCGCGGTCACGCTGGTGGCCAGCCGGGCCTTGCTGACGACGATCTCGCTGGCGGTGTCCACGACGATGCAGACGCAGCTGCTAGCGCATATCCTGACGCTGGACAGCCGGTTCTTCCGAGACAATTCGCCCGGCGCGATGATCGAGCGGATCCAGGGCGACACGATGGCGGTCCAGGGGGTCTGGGCCACGCTGATCACGGGGGCCACGCGCGACGCCATCAGCCTGGTGATGCTGTTCGGGGTGGCGCTGAGCATCGATCCGATCTGGACGCTGGGGGCGCTGGTGGGCGCGCCGATCCTGATCATGCCCGCCGCGATGGTGCAGAAATACATCCGCCGCAAGGTGCGCCAGAACCGCGTGAACGCCAGCCTGCGCGCCACCCGGCTGGACGAGGTGCTGCACGGCATCGCCTCGATCCGGCTGAACCGGGCCGAGGCGGACCAGACCGCCCGCTTTGCGGCCATCGTGTCCCGCATCCGGGCATCCGAAACCAAGGTCGCGGCGACATCCAGCGTAATCCCGGCACTGACCGACGTGGTGACGGGCATCGGCTTCGTCGCGGTGCTGGCGCTGGGCGGAAACCAGGTGATGGACGGTGATCGCAGCGTCGGCGACTTCATGGCGTTCTTCACCGCGCTGGCGCTGGCGTTCCAGCCGATGCGCCGCCTTGGCGGGATCGCCGGCGTCTGGCAGACCGCCGCCGCCAGCCTGGAGCGCATCTATCACGTCTTCGACACCCGTCCGACGGTCGTGTCCGGCCCGCGCACCGCGCCGCCCGACACGACCGAGATCGTTCTGGACGACGTCTGGCTGTCCTATGACGGGCAGGTCGTGCTGCACGGGCTGTCCTTCACCGCCAAGGCCGGCCAGACCACCGCGCTGGTCGGCCCGTCGGGGGCGGGCAAGTCCACGGTCTTCAACCTGCTGACCCGGATGGTCGACCCAGACCGCGGCTTGGTCAGCCTGGGCGGCGCGCCGGTCAGCGACTATGACCTGGGCGTGCTGCGCGACCAGTATTCGACCGTGGCCCAGGAATCGGCTCTGTTCGACGAGAGCCTGCGCGACAACATCCTGATGGGCCGCCCCGACGCATCCGATGCCGACCTGCAGGCCGCGCTGAAGGCCGCGAATGTCATCAACTTCCTGGACGATGGCCGCACGCTGGACAGCCCCGTGGGCCCGCGCGGGTCGGCCCTGTCGGGCGGACAGCGCCAGCGCGTGGCGATCGCCCGGGCCCTGCTGCGCGACGCGCCCGTGCTGCTGCTGGACGAGGCGACCAGCGCCCTGGACACGGCCAGCGAACGTCTGGTCCAGGATGCGCTGGACCATCTGTCGCGCGGACGCACCACGCTGGTCATCGCCCACCGCCTGTCGACGATCCGCAACGCCGACAAGATCGTCGTGATGGAATCGGGACGGGTTGTCGAACAGGGCAGCCATGACCAGTTGATGGCCAAGGGCGGCGCCTATGCCCGCCTTGTCGCGCTGCAATTCGGAGACAATGAATGAGCCGCCAGATCATCCGCCTGACCGGCGAGGACCGCCTGCCTTTCCTGCAGGGGCTGGTGACCAACGATGTGGCCCGTGCCCCGGTCTGGGCCGCGATCCTGACGCCGCAGGGCAAGTACCTGGCCGATTTCCTGGTCGTGCCCGACGGCGACGCGCTGCTGATCGACGTCGATGCGCGGCTGGCCGACGACCTGCTGCGCCGCCTGTCGATGTACAAGCTGCGCAGCAAGGTCGCGCTGGACCTTGTGGACATGCCCGTCGCACGCGGCACCGGTCCCGCACCCGAGGGTGCGGTGGCCGACCCGCGGCATCCGGCCCTGGGCTGGCGGCATTACGGCGCGGCGGGGGATGACGGCACGGATTGGGACGCCATCCGCGTCGCGCATTGCATCCCCGAGACATTGGTCGAGCTGATCCCGAACGACACCTATATCCTGGAGGCCGGGTTCGAGCGTCTGCACGGCGTGGATTTCCGCAAGGGCTGCTATGTCGGTCAAGAGGTCACCGCGCGGATGAAGCACAAGACCGAGTTGCGCAAGGGCCTGACCGTGCTGCGGATCGAGGGTGCCGCCCCTGTCGGCACGCCGATCACCGCCGAGGGACGAGAGGTCGGCGCGGTCTTCACCCAGTCCGGCGGGCAGGCCATCGCCCATGTCCGCCACGACCGCGTGGCCCCCGAGATGCAGGCCGGCGAGGCGCGGCTGTTCCCGCTGTGACCGACCCCGCGCCGGGGCCCCGCAAGATCATCCATATCGACATGGATGCCTTCTTCGCCTCGGTCGAGCAGCGCGATTTTCCGGAACTGCGCGGCAAGCCGGTTGCCGTGGGCGGGTCTGCCGCGCGGGGCGTCGTGGCTGCCGCCAGCTATGAGGCGCGGGTGTTCGGGGTGCGGTCCGCCATGCCGTCAGTGACGGCGGCCCGGTTGTGCCCCGACCTGATCTTCGTGCGGCACCGGTTCGACGTCTACAAGCAGGTCAGCCAGCAGATCCGCGACATCTTCCTGGACTACACCCCCCTGGTCGAGCCTTTGTCCCTGGACGAGGCCTATCTGGACGTGACCGATTACCTTGACGGGCGCACCGCGACCAAGATCGCGTCCCAGATACGCGCCCGCATCCGCGAGACCACGGGCCTGACCGCCAGCGCGGGCGTCAGCTACAACAAGTTCCTGGCCAAGCTGGCATCCGATCAGAACAAGCCCGACGGTCTGTGCGTGATCACGCCAGAACAGGGGCCGGGCTTCGTGCTGTCCTTGCCGGTGGGCAAGTTCCACGGCGTGGGGCCCGCGACGGCGGCCAAGATGCAGGCGATGGGCATCGCCACCGGGGCCGACCTGCATGCGCAGGACCTGGACTTCCTGCTGCGGCGGTTCGGCAAGTCGGGGCGGTACTACTGGAACATCGCGCGGGGCATCGACCACCGCCGGGTCAGCCCCGACCGCATCCGCAAGTCGGTGGGGGCCGAGAACACCTATTCCGCCGACATCATGGCGCTGGAGGCGGCGCTGGAGGCACTGGAGCCCTTGGCCGCCAAGGTCTGGGCGGCCGTCGCGCGCCACGAGCTGCGCGGGCGCACCGTGACGCTGAAGGTCAAGTTCAGCGATTTCCAGCAGATCACGCGCGCCCGCAGCCTGGGTCATGCGGTGGCCTCTCAGGACGAGCTGCTGTCCATCGCGCGCGATCTGGCGGCGGGGGTGCTGCCCGATCCGCGCGGCGCGCGCCTGCTGGGTGTGACGCTGTCGGGGTTCGAGGCCCCCGATGACGGCCCCGCCCAGCTGTCGCTGTTCGATTAGCGCCAGCGCACCCACCGGCCCGGACCCTGCGCCGCCAGGATCAGCAGGCCCCCCGCCACGGCCCAATTCTTGACCACGATGGTGACCTGCCACGGGTCGGCGCGCAGCTGCCAGTGAAACCAGCTGGTGCCGATGCAATAGACCGCCAACAGCAGCGCCCAGGTCCGCACGCGCGGTCCCAGGATCAGGCAGATGCCCGCGACCAGGTTGAAGGCCGCGACCGGCCAGACCAGTACGCCGGGCAGGCCCAGGCTTTCGATCATGCGGATGACCTGCGTCGGATCGCCGACCTTCTGAAGCGCGCCGCCGATGAACAGGACCGCGATCAGCAGGCGGCCCGTCAGGTTCAGGGCGCTGTTCATGCGCGGGTCGCGAACCAGTCCTCGGGCACCCAGGCGAAGGCGTCGCCGCGCGCCTCGACATGGCCGATGCCGGGAAAGGGCAGGTGCGTGCCCGCTACCGCAATCCGGTCGGCGGTGACCATCTGCAGCAGGTTCCGCCGGGTCGTGGCCGCCTGGCCTGCGTCGGTGTCGAAGGCCACGCCGGCATCCGGGTGGCGGAACTGCAGCGCGGCCAAGGCGGCGGCATCGCCCAGGATGATCATCTGTGCGTCGCCATCCGACAGGCGCAGGCCGCTGTGGCCCGGCGTGTGGCCGGGCAGGGCCATCGTGGTGATGCCGCCGCCCAGGTCGGCCTCTCCGGCAAAGGTCTGGACGCGGTCGCCATAGGCGTCGCGGACCCCGCGGGCCAGCGCGAAGAAGGGCTGGACATCGGCGGGCGCGGCGCTGGCCGTCGCCTCGTCGGTCCAGAAGGCCAGCTCGTCCTCGTTGACGTGCAGCGCGGCATTGGCAAAGACCGCGCCCGCATCGCCCACCAGTCCGCCCGCATGGTCGGGATGCAGGTGCGTCATCACGATCCGGGTGATCTGGTCGGGTGTCACGCCCAATGCCGCAAGCGAGGCCGCCAGATGCCCGGTGGTGGGACCGAAGGCCGACCCGCCGCCCGCATCGACCAGCGTCAGCTGATCGCCCTGGCGGATCAGATGCACGCTGACCGGCACGCGGATCGGTTGTTCGGGGTCCAGATAGGCGGCACGCAGGGCCGCGCCATAGGCCGCATCGTCCAGGTTGACGACCAGATCCTTGGCAAAGTCGAAATGCCCGTCGGCGATGGTGGTGACGGTGGTGTTGCCCAGGATGCGGGTATGCACGGTCGGCAGAAAGGCCGGGATCGCGGCGGCGGCCGGTTCCTGGGCAAAGACCAGGCCGCGGCCCAGGAACGGCATCGCGACGGCGGCGCCCGCTGCGGTCAGCATCAGGTGGCGGCGGGACAGGACGGTCACGGGCATCTCCTTTTTCGGGGTTTGTGCGATCTTTCCCGCGAAGCGATGCCCGGCACCACGCCCCATCAGCGCGTTCACGCAAAGGTGAGAACGCGACGCGCCCCGCAGGGGGCCTGCGGGGCGCGCGTGTCAGGTCGGGCCGTGGATCAGGCGCGTTCGCTGTATTCGAACATCTCGGTGTTGACGACGATCGCCTCGCCCTCGCCCACGAAGGGCGGGATCATGATGCGCACGCCGTTGTCCAGGATCGCCGGCTTGTAGCTGTTGGCGGCGGTCTGGCCCTTCACGACCGGCTCGGTCTCGGCGACGGTGCAGGTGACCTTCTGCGGGATCGAGACCGACAGGGCCTCCTCGCCGTAATATTCGATGGTGGCGGTCATGCCGTCCTGCAGGAAGGGGCGGCGGTCGCCCAAGAGGTCGGCGTCCAGTTCGGTCTGCTCGAAGGTCTCGCTGTCCATGAAGACCAGCTTGCCGTCGGATTCGTACAGGAACTGCTGGTCCTTCTGGTCCAGGCGGACGCGCTCGACCTTGTCCTCTGACCGGAAACGCTCGTTCAGCTTGCGACCGTCGCGCAGGTTCTTCAATTCGACCTGGGCAAAGGCGCCGCCCTTGCCGGGCTTGACGTGGTTCACCTTGACGGCGCCCCACAGGCCCCCGTCATGTTCCAGGATGTTGCCGGGGCGGATTTCATTGCCGTTGATCTTGGGCATGGGATGGGTCTCGTGCGTTTGCGGAAATTTCGGGCCGTCCTGGCATTGCCAGCCGTTGAACGACAATTCTGGCCCCCTATATCGAGGGCTGCGGCATCAGGCAACCAGAACGGAACTGCGGCGTTGTCAAGATGCCAACAAGATCATCGCCACGTCACTGGCGCAGTGGGGTCACGATTTTTCCCGCAATTTGCGCGACATGCAGTAAGGACATGGCAGACATGCGAGTGAAGGGATACCGAATCGGCGGGCCGAACGGCTAAGGCAGCAGGCACCGTCAGAGAAGCGGATTCAAGAAACAGGGGAAACGTCAAGTTTTCCCATAAGGCCCTGACTCCCGATCGGGGCCGCAAGAGAATGGACGAAAACAAGATGCGCGATTTTGTCGACGGCTCGGCCTTCAATTTCGAACAGGGCCAGCGTGCCCGCAAGCTGTTTGCAGCGGTGGTGCTGGCAGCCTTGGATGATGCCATTGCGGATGACAAGAAATACGGCAACGGCCCCGAACAGATCGCCCGTTGGGCGCGCTCGCGCGATGGACGCGAGGTGCTGTCGTGCGCCGGGATCGACCCGAACGAGCGTGTGGTCAAGGGTCTGATGGAATTCGTGTCCAAGGGCGTGCGCACCTCGGTCGCGCTGTCGCGCGAGGAGAGCGAGCGCCGCATGGCCGCCGAGGCCGAGGAAGCCGAAGCCGCCTGAAACCTGCGCGCATCGACGATCAGGGCCGCCCTTTCGGGCGGCCTCTTTTGTTACAGCCGCGTCATGATGCGCTGTGAATAGAAATGGCGGACGTCGGCGGCGTTGCACAACTCGGTCGCGGGCGTCATGACCGCCGCCGAGGCGGCCGCCGCGCCAAGGGCCAGCGCCTCCTGCATGGGCCAGTCGCGCGCCGCCGCCAGCACGAAGCCCGCGACGAAGCTGTCGCCCGCGCCCACGGCGCTGACCACGCGCACCGGCGCCGCTGCGGCATGCCAGGCGCCGTCGGGTCCGGCGATGACCGACCCGTCCGCGCCGCGCGCCACGATCACCGATTTCGCTGCCCCGTTGCGCACCAGCCCCGCCGCGAATTCGGCGCTGTCGCTGCGCAGGGGCAGGGGGCGTCCCGCCAGGCCCTCGGCCTCGTGGCTGTCCATGCGCAGCACGTCGACGGGAATGGACGACCCCGCCAGGGCGCGCAGCGCGTCCCCCGAAGTGTCCACCAGCAGCCGCGCCCGCCCGTCCTTGAGCCTGACGGTCAGCATCTGTTCGAACCCCGGCGCGATGCCCGGCGGGTTCGACCCCGACACGACCACCCAGCCCCCGGCCAGCGCGGCCTCGGCGATGGCGGCGATGGTGCTGGCCAGCTGGGTCATGTGCCATTCGGGGCCGGGCATGACGAACCGGTACTGCCCGCCCGTCGCGCGGTCGGTGACGGCCAGCGACTGGCGGGTTTCGCCCGGCGCGGTCAGGCGCAGCACCTTGAGCCCCGCCGCCTTCAGCATGTCGGCCATGCGCTGGCCCGTCGCGCCGCCCAGGGCCACCATTGCGGTGGACTGGCCGCCGATGATCTTGATCGCCCGGCTGACATTGATGCCGCCGCCGCCCGGATCGACGACCGGCTTGTCGCAGCGCAGCTTGAGGTCGGGCACGACGCTGTCGGCGGCGGTTGACAGGTCCAGCGCCGGGTTCAGCGTGACGGTCAGGATGGGGGCCTGACCGCTCATCTCATTCCCACCAGCGGTCGATGGTGGCGATGTCGTCGTCGGACCAGCCGAAGTGATGCGCCATCTCGTGCGTGACGATATGGGTGACCAGATCGCCCAAGGTCACGTCGCCACGCGACGCCCATTCGTCCATGATCGGGCGGCGGTACAGCCAGATGATGTCCGGCCCGCCCGGCTGGTCGCTGATCGATTTCTCGGTCACGGGGATGCCGTCATAGATGCCGGTCAGGTCGAACGCGTCGTCGATCTGCAGCTCGTCCAGCACGTCCTCTGGGGCGAATTCGGCGACCCGGATGGCGACCTGGGCCGCGGCTTCGCGGAATTCGGGGGGCAGGGTGGTCATGGCGTGCCGGGCCATGGCCTCGATCTCGGCCGCGTCGGGGGCCGTGCGGCCGTTCCAGTCACTCATTCCAGCGCCTCCTGCATGGTCCCCCCGATATGGACAAAAATGCCCGGCTGTGAAAGAGCAACAGCAACAGGAGACGCCCCATGACCATCACCCGTTTCGCGCCCTCGCCCACCGGCCATATCCACGTCGGCAACCTGCGCACCGCGCTGTTCAACTATCTGATCGCCCGCAAGGCCGGCGGCACCTTCATCCTGCGCCTGGACGACACCGACCAGGAACGCAGCAAGCAGGAATATGTCGACGGCATCCAGCGCGACCTGGAATGGCTGGGCCTGCACTGGGACCGGGTCGAGCGTCAGTCGCTGCGCATGGACCGCTATCGCGCCGAGGCTGATGCGCTGCGCGCGTCGGGGCGCCTCTACGAAGTCTTCGAGACCCCGGTCGAGCTGGACCTGAAGCGCAAGAAGCTTTTGAACATGGGCAAGCCGCCGGTCTATGACCGCACCGGTCTGTCGCTGTCAGATGCCGACAAGGATCGCCTGCGGGCCGAGGGGCGCGAGGGATACTGGCGCTTCCTGCTGGATCAGAACCGGATCGAATGGACAGACGGCATCCTGGGCGACATCTCGATCGACGCCGCATCCGTCAGCGATCCGGTGCTGATCCGGGCCGACGGCCAGGTGCTGTACACCTTTGCCAGCAGCGTGGACGACACCGACATGGGCGTGACCCATATCGTGCGCGGCTCGGACCATGTGACCAACACCGCCACCCAGATCCAGATCATCCAGGCCATCGGCGGCACGCCCCCGGCCTTTGCCCATCACAGCCTGCTGACCGGCGCCAAGGGCGAGGAGCTGTCCAAGCGCATCGGCGCCCTGTCGCTCAAGGACCTGCGCGAGGCGGGCGTGGCCCCCGAGGCGCTGATCGCGCTGATGGCGCGGTTGGGGTCGGGCGTGCCGGTCGGGCTGGCCTCGCTGGACGAGTTGGCAGAGGCCTTCGATCTGGGCCAGTTCGGCGCATCGCCCACCAAGTTCGATGCCGAGGATCTGTGGCCGCTGACGCGCGAACGCAACCAGGCGCTGCCCTTCGCGGCGGTGGCCGACCGCATCGCGGCCCTGGGCGTGCCGGACGATCAGGCCGAACGCTTCTGGCGCGTGGCGTCCCAGAACATCACGCGCCTGGACGACCTGGGCGACTGGTGGCGGATCTTCAGCGAGGGCGCGGAGCCCCAGATCGACCCCGAGGATGCCGACTTCATCGCGAAGGCCATGACCCTGCTGCCTGCGGGCCCCTTCACAGACGCGACCTGGGGCGAATGGACCGCGGCGGTCAAGGAGGCCACGGGCCGCAAGGGCAAGGGCCTGTTCATGCCGCTGCGCAAGGCCGTGACCGGCCAGGCGCATGGCCCGGACATGTCCGACGTCATGCCCCTGCTGCAGGTCGTCAAGGCGCGTCCCTGACCCATCCACCCCACGATCCGAACGGGTCCGGCCAAAGCCGGACCCGTTCGCGTTGACGGCATCGAATGGTGCGTCCCGCACCAATGCCGGGCGCAGTGCCTGACAGGCGATGCGCGCTAAATACAATCCGAAAATATTATGCCGCCGATACCTGCACCGTAATTGCCGGTGAATTGCGGATCATCATCTTGGTATTGTCGTGGCTGATGCGCATTCTAAAAAGTGCGCGCTGTTCATTGGAAAATTTGAGCGTCATCCACTGTCGTTCTGATTTCACTCCTTCCGCCTGCCAGTCGTTATCAGCGCCTGCCATTGGAGAAGGCGCTGATAACCACCGGACAGTCGTGCGCCAGGGGCGGTCAGCGCAGCAAGACCGCGATGTCGACTGATTCCGAAGGAAATTGGCGCAGAGTATCGTGCTTTTGCTGAATGTGGAGCGCCTCGGCATAAACACCCGAACGCGGGCGTTTCGGCGAAAAGGAACCACCTGTATAATTGGACAGGCATCTGAATATTCAACCCACTGTAATGACAATTAACTAAACCCTGAATTGCGTCACTGCCCAATTCTCGCCTCAAATTGCCGCTTTTATCGGCAGCAGAGGGCGTTCATCTTGCGCGACAATCAGTCACAAGTGAATTGGATCGCACAGTATGCGTATCAGCGATAAGCGCACCGCGCCGGCCATCGGCAACCGCTTCGGCCGTGACGACAGCATTTCCCAGGGTTCTGCAAAATCGTCCCATCGCCTGCTTCAGGCGCTGACGGCCGGTGTCGCGGCCTTCGGCAGTTCCGTTGCGGCCTATGCAGGCGGTTACGTGGCGCCAATCGTGGAATTCACCCCCGCCGCTACGCCCGTCGCGGCCGTTGGCAATGCGCCCAATTACTGGCTGGCGCTGATCCCGCTTGCCCTGCTGTATCTGGGGACGCGCGGCGGCGACGATGTCGGATCCAACCCGCCGCAGAACATCGGCGGTCCGTGCTTTTGCGAAGGCACGCTGATCCTGGCGGACAACGCATGGGTCAAGGTCGAGACCATCCAGGCCGGCGACATCGTCACCACCTCCAAGGGGCCGCAGCGCGTCCTGTCGGTCGGATCATGGCAGCCGACGCAGTTCCGCGACCGTCCTAGCATCGTCGCCGGCGTTCGTCTTTCGGCCAATCATGGCGTGCAGGTCGACGGCTTCAACGTCGAGGCCGGCGCGGTCAGCAGCAAACGCGGTCTGATCGACGGCCGCAGCTATTTCCATATCCTGGTCGAGGATCACAGCTGGCTCTCGGTCAAGGCCGATGATGCCGGGACCGTGCTGGTGGCAGAAACACTGCTGTTGACCAAGGATCTGAAGCTGGCCAAGGACTTTCCGCATCTGGTCGATCACCATGCCGCGAACCCGGTCGCCCCGCGCCTGTCGCGGGCGGACGCCCTGCCTGCGGCGGCCTGACACCGGATTCGGACCCATCCCATGCAATAGACCATGCCCCGCACGATGGCGGGGCATGGTTCATTCCTTGGCGTCTGACCGTCAGGGCATCGTGGGCAGGGCAAAGCCGTGGATGGTCATCCGGCTTTCGCGGGCATAGTCCTCGGTGGTCCAGCCGGCCCAAGCGGCATGACGTTCGATCGTCGTCAGCGTCGCCATTCTCGTCGTGAGGTCCCAGATGAAGCCGGACGCCATGTCGGCATGGCGCACCGTCTCGAACACCTTGCCGTCGATCGAGAACACGCAGCGGTCGGCGAACAGCTCGAACTCCAGGCGCTGCGGCACGCCCGGCTTGAACTCGCCCAGCGCCAGCGTGCGGCGGTCGGACGATGCACGGCCACCCCCGGTGCGGGGCATGTGGACGGCCGGCGCCCAGCCGATCACACCGTTGCGCTTGACCAGTTCGAAATCAAGCTCCTTGCCGTTGTCCGCGTGGGTAAAGAAGGCATTGACGGCGCTGCTGGTGTGGCTGGTGACCACCGCGCCCCACTTGCCGATGGCGGCGGATGGGCGGTTCAGCTGCATCGCACCGTTCCGCCACTGGCCCCCCTCCATCGCTGCGCTGATCGAGACGGACTTGTCGGTGTTGTAGGTGACGCGGGCCGGCGTGCCCAGGCTGCCGCCCACGCCGTTGCCCCGGTCGCCCCCGGCCCAGTTCGGCAGGAAGATGTTGATGCCCCCCGCGCTGCTCCAGTCAAAGGACAGCGCGCGGTCGATGGTAAAGTCCTGAACGGCGCGATAGCCCGTGGGCAGCAGCGGCGCGACCGGGGCGGGCTGGACAGGTGCCGGCTGCACGGGTGCAGGCTGGACCGGCGCAGGAGCCGGGGTGACGGGCGCGGGTTGTGCTGGGGTCGGCGCGGGGGTGGGCGTCGGCGTGACCGGTGCGGGCGTAACCGGTGCCGGCTGAACGGGTGCGGGCGTCACGGCCGGCTGCGCAGCCAGATAGGCTTGCAGGTCCGTGGTCGTGGCCAGCAGGGCCGCCAAGACGTCGGTCAGTTTCTTGCGATCGCTCATATTCGGTTCCTGGGGCGTCGGAGTCGGGGTGGGAGTAGGGGTCGGCGTTGGAGTAGGAGTAGGGGTTGGCGTTGGTGTCGGCGTCGGGGTTGGAGTGGGTGTAGGCGCCGGGGTCGGCGTAGGAGTAGGAGTAGGCGTGGGCGTCGGGACCACCACTGGTTCCATCAGCGCCGCGACCGCGGTCCAGGCCGGGTTGCGGTCGCCAAGCCAGCGCTGCAGGCCGTGGCAGACATTCGCGTCCGGCAACCGGCATTCGACCGACATCGCCATCGGCCCGTCGAACCCTTGGGTCCGCAGCGCGGCGATGGTGGCGGCATAGACCGCGCCCATCTGCGCACTGACCGAGAACGCATGCAGGAACGCCCGCGTGGCGGTGGTACCACCGACACCGTTCAGATGGTTGCCGACCTCGTAGGCGCCCAGCTCCATGCCATACTTCGTCGCCTCGGTGCGGTAATGGCGCCACTTGGGGGTCAGCGCCCTGACGGTCCGATCGGCCGCCCAGTTCGCGCCCGTCAGCATCTGGTCGCGCATCCGGTCGAATGCCGCGCTTTGCGACAGGGTCGTGCGCCAGCCGTCGATCTGGGCCACGCGCGCGCCATAGGCCATGCCGCCGTCAATCTGGGCATGCACGGTCAGCATGTCGATCACCGAATGCGGCGCGACATAGGTCGGCAGCCCGCGTGTCCCGCTGCGGTCCCGCCACAGCGGGGCGACCAGGATGTCGGCCTCGCCGCCGACCCAATCGGCCTGGTGCTGGACCACGGTGTGCAGCCGGGTGTCGTTGCCCCAGACCGCGCGCCAGGCCTGCGCCATCTGGGTGGCGCGCATGCCGTACCAGTTGCGGAACTCGGACCCCGTGGCGGTGCCAAAGGCCAGGCGGCCCTGCTCGGCGCAGTAATGCGCCTGGGGCGTGCCAGAAAAGTCCCAGGTCTTGGTGCTGTATTCGACATAGACGTGCCGCGGCGCGGGCATCAGCGTCCGGATCAGCGTGGCACACTGGCGGAAATGATCATCGGTGGCCGCGGTCGGAAGGCACAGCCACATGTCCGCGCCGACCTGGTTGCACAGCGCGGCCATCCACTCGTAGGGCACGAAGCGGTGGAAGATCTCGTCGGTCGGCAGGGCGCGGCTGGCCCAGTTGGTGATCCGCAGACCACCCTGGTCCGCGCTGGTCAGGATGCCGACCCATTCGTCGAACCGCAGCGCGCCAAAGCCGCGCACCGTGTCCAGATACTGGCTGCGAAAGATCGCGCCGCGGTCGGCGTCGGGCCAGTCGTCCCGGTGGTTCAGGCGGATGTTGCGGATCTGCCCGCCGGCAGGGTCAATGGTCCGGACGATGATGTCGACCCAGCTGGACCCGTTCGCGGTGAAGTCGAAATAGATTTCGTTCGGCAGGGACCGGTTGATGTTCGTGCCGCCGATGACGTCGATCGTGCAGGTCCCCTGCCAGCGCAGGCGCCAGCGACCGGTCCCGCCGGCCTGGGCCGGCATGTTGTGGAAGACGCGGGTCCGGAAGCCCCCCGAGTTCGGCGGGATCGAGATCAGCCGCCCACCGGCAGTCATGTGCCCTGCGGCCACTAGTGCGTCCCATTGCAGGCCGCCCCGGTCCGACTGCCACGACCAGGCCTGCTTGAACGCGTTGACGAATGGGCGGGAGCTTTCGCTGTTGATGACCCCGAGGCGGGCCGCGATCTTTCCGGTCGGCATGGTGACGTCTCCGATCTGCGCTGTTTGCAGGGCCCGTTACACAGCCTTTGCGGTAATACTTCCTTAACCATGCGCGCGTTGCAGGTGCCGGTTCGCCGGCAACGGATCCGCAACGGTCGAGGCGAGGACCGGGCGCTGTACGGTCGCGCGTCGCGCCAGCCTCCGCACGGCCAAGCGAACGTTGCGGTACCTGCCGGGCGGATCGCGGACCCATTCCCGCCATCGCGCGTTCGGATGAGGGCTGCACATAAGCAGGCCGACAAGGAGTTAACGATGACCCATGCAACACTGACCCTGGAAGACGGCCCCGAACTGTCGGGAGAGATCGTCGACACCGGTGGCGATTACATCCGGATCCGCACCACGACCGAGATGACGCAGGATCAGCTGGCACAATATGCCGAAGGCCTGATCGAGATCGACGGCAAGATGCAGAAGGTGATGCTGGAAAGCGCGATCCCGCTTCCCGATGACGAGGAGGTCGTCGAACTGACAATGCGCCGCTTCACGCCGTCGGCCTGACGGCGGAAGATGGGGCGCCATTTCGCCTAATGCGCAAGATGTCGCAGGGTCACAGATACCTTACTTGCCGGCATCCGTCGAAGCGTGGTGAATGCATTCCGTGCAAATTGTTAATGATCGATCCTTTACACCCCGCCACGTGATTTGACGCAGCAATTGGAGAGATATCGTTGGCCCGACTGTTTACCGAGGATGAATTGCGCCTGATTGATGACGCGTTGTCGTCCTATCAGCACAACAGCGCCTATCGCACGGTCCGCGCAAAGGTTGCAGCACTTGTAGCGGAGGATCAGCGCGACCGAGTAGTCGTCATCCCCCTGCCCAAGGTCCGGCATCCTTGATCATGCTATGCCGGCGTACATCCAGCTCTGCTGAAATATATTGCGCTATATATTCACAAAGAACTTGTGTGTAGGGTAATTGTATGAGGGCAATAGAATGGACGATAAGATCAAAAATAGCAATTTATAAATGAAATATAGAGCTAAATAAATTTTTACGGTTTGTGTTTGCGGACTTATTTATAAAACGGGTAGCCCCGACTTAAATGTATTATTATAGAATTTTGATCATAACGGCTTTTTTGGAAAAAAATTCCCGAATTATTTACTGTTTTATTAAATAATGAATTATTATTAGCACAACTTGTTTTTTAAGTATCTCAACTGAAAAAGTCATGCTCACCTAATTGAACGACGCAATGATAAGCGCTGATTTGGCGCCGTTAATATATTTAAATATAATAATTTATGTATGGTTTTGGCATAGGTTATGTCGGTGCATGCTATTCAAAGAATCCCTCAGCTTGATGGTAATGTGTGGCGCCATGTCGATCGTTAGACTTAAGCTTCCTCCTTGTCGCTGTGGATTGGAAATCAGGCTTTGCTTTCGTGCGTATACTGCATAATAAAGATTTCTGTTTTATTTATTGTATCTTGAGCCGCGTTGAAATGTGTCGCTTCCGCCGGCTCTGCTACACAAATTCTGCAAGGGATTTATCTTATGAACCCAGCTTGGTAACTCGGCTACATGAGCAACCCGACACCCCCAGTTTACAGGACCAGGAACTGGCCGGCCTGCAATGAAGCGCCCAAGCGCCGTAGTTCGCTACGATCTGGTTCGACCCCGAGGTGCACCGGAATGCCGCGCCATCAGGCAAGTGTGACCGCCAATAGGTCTACGACGATACCGTCATCCATACTTGTCTGATGATGAAGGATCTGTTCGACATGGCATTACGGCAGATCGAGCCATCGAAACGACACTGGTCCGAGTGATCTTGGCGAGTGGCTTCTTCTAGAGCCTGTTGCATCTCATGGGTTCTAATTGAGCTATGCCGGAGTTCGGCACGCTATTGCGCAGCCAGAGGACGCTGGCCGTGAATAGCCCATATCGTGGCCCCAACGGCCCGCTACACCTGATGATCGATAGCACGGCGTCAAGGTCGAGGGTGAGGGCGAGTGGAACCCACGCAAGCATGGGGAGGATTACCGGTCCAAGCGGCGGGTCTGGCGCAAGGGATATCTTGAAATCGCTGAGCAAACGCTGGAGGTTCGGGCCGTCGAGGTCACTTGGAGTCATACCGGTGATGCCCCGGTGCTGCCGGATCTGCTTAACCAGATCCCGGCGGACAAGGCCATCGGAAGCATCACTACAGATGGTGCTTTCGATACCCGTGAATGCCACAACGCCATCCCTGACCGCGGGGCGAATGCCGTCATCCCCCCTGCAAAAACGTTAAGCCGTGGAAGGCTGTTTCTTCGGGTGCCGGACCCAGAAGCCAGGCCCGGCGAGCTTCGAAATACCTCAGCCGCGCGATCTGGCGAAACTGGACTAAATATTACCGGATATTACCGGCGACGCCGCATCGAGACCAAGATGAACTGTGCTAAATTGCTGGGTCAATGCCTCATGGCACGGGACTTCGACCAACAGGGGTTGTGATAAAAATCCAATACAGTCGTTTATTTTGGTTCAGGCGAGAACGAGCAGAGTTCCAATGAAGCTGCTAACAGATCTCTTGTTCGTTCCTTTCGCCTAGTCGCACATCGACTTACTCAGACGCAACTGTCTATGGATCGGTTCCTGTGATCTAAGCGCAATGAACGGTCACCTTAGCTAGCGTTAGCTGAACCAGCTCTATGCTCTACCGTCTGTAAGCGCCCGACCTTCAATCGGACGCTTTTGTGATCGCCCAACCCTATGCGAATTGTATCAGGCCCACGATCGCGACTGGCAAATCCAAGAGTCTATCTAACTAACTGGTGGTTATGGTGACCCCGACAGGACTCGAACCTGTAACCTGCCCCTTAGGAGGGGGCTGCTCTATCCAGTTGAGCCACGGGGCCTGCCGGGCATGCATACTCAAACCGGGGGGCGCTTGGCAAGCGGCGGCAGGGGCGGTTGTGGGCCGGTCTGTCCTTCGCTAACATCGGCCATCCACAGATCGGAACGCCCCATGCTGCCCATTCGACCGCGCCGCCCCCTGACCCTCAGAGACGTCTCCGAGGCGTCGGGCGTTTCGGAGATGACCGTCAGCCGGGTCCTGCGCAACCGTGGCGACGTGTCGGCGGCCACGCGTGAAAAGGTACTGACCGCGGCCAAGACGCTTGGCTATGTTCCCAACAAGATCGCGGGCGGACTGGCCAGCCAGCGGGTCAACCTGGTCGCCGTGGTCATCCCGTCGCTGTCGAACCTGGTCTTTCCCGACGTGCTGGGCGGCATCTCGGCGGAACTGGACGATACCGGCCTGCAGCCGGTGATCGGCGTCACCAACTATTCCCCCGCGCGCGAGGAGATGGTGCTGTACGACATGCTGTCCTGGCGGCCCTCGGGCGTGATCCTGGCGGGGCTGGAGCACAGCAAGGCGGCGCGCGCGATGCTGCAGAATTCCGGTCTGCCGGTGGTCGAGATCATGGATGTCGACGGCGAGGGGATCGACACGCTGGTCGGCATCTCTCATATCCGCGCCGGGCGCGAGATGGCCGACCGTATCCTGGCGGCGGGCTATCGCCGCATCGGTTTCGTGGGCACCCACATGCCCGAGGATCACCGCGCCCGCAAACGTCTGCTGGGCTTCGAGGAGGGGCTGGCCGCCGCCGGCGTCCAGCTGGAGGCGCGCGAATACTATCAGGGCGGATCGTCCCTGCTGAAGGGGCGCGAGTTGACCGAGCGCATCCTGACCCGCGCACCGGACCTGGATTTCCTGTATTTTTCGAACGACATGATCGGGGCAGGGGGGCTGCTGCACTGCATCGACCGCGGCTATGACGTGCCCGGCAGGCTGGGGCTGGCGGGGTTCAACGGGGTCGACCTGCTGGACGGGCTGCCGATGCGCCTGGCCACCACGGATGCGCGGCGCGTCGATGTCGGGCGGCGCGCGGCGCGGCTGGTGTCGGGCAAGGACGCGGCGCCCGACAACCGCATCATCGCGCTGACCCCGACCTTTCTGCCCGGCGACACGATCCGCGACATCCCCGCCTGACGTCCCGCCTTGTGGGCCGCCCCCGCGCGGCCTATCTGTGGGCGATGCGTATTCCCGTCGTCTCTCGCCTGCTGTCCCGCAAGCCCCGCGTCGCGGTCATCCGCCTGTCCGGCACCATCGGTGGTGCGGGGCGCGGCGGCGGCCTGAACGATGCGGCCCTTGCCCCCGTGATCGAACGCGCGTTCCGGCGCGGCAAGCCCCTGGCCGTGGCGCTGATCATCAATTCGCCGGGCGGGTCGCCCGTGCAGTCGTCGCTGATCGCGGCGCGCATCCGCAGGCTGGCGGATGAGACCGACATTCCCGTCCATGCCTTCGTCGAGGACGTGGCCGCATCGGGCGGCTATTGGCTGGCCTGCGCGGCCGACGACATCTGGGCGGACGAAAGCTCGATCCTGGGGTCGATCGGGGTGATCTCGGCCGGGTTCGGGTTCGACCAGCTGATCCAGCGATGGGGCATCGAACGCCGCGTCCATACGGCCGGCACGTCGAAATCGACGCTGGACCCGTTCCGCCCGCAGGATCCCGACGACGTGGCCCGCCTGCACGCGATTCTCGAGCCGATCCACCAGGCGTTCAAGGACCATGTCCGCGCCCGTCGCGGCACCCGCCTGAACGCCGAACGCGACCTGTTTACCGGAGAGTTCTGGGCAGGGCTGGAATCCGTGCGCCTGGGGCTGGCCGACGGCATCGCCCATCCGGTCCCGCGGCTCAAGGCGCTGTACGGCGACAAGATCCGCTTCGAGGTGCACGGCATGCGCCGGCCGCTGCTGCGCCGCCTGGGCCTGTCCGCCGACCTTCTGATGGACGCGGCCGAGGATCGCGCCGCCTTCCAGCGGTTCGGCACCCGCGGATGATGCTGCGCATCGTCCTCCTGTTCCTGCTGGTCATGGTCGTCGTCGCCCTGCTGCGCGGACCGGGCCTGCGCCGTTTTCTGAAAAAATTCCTGGGGATCGACCATCGTGATCGTTGAACTGCTTCTGGTGCTGGGCGGACTGGCCCTTCTGGTCCTGGGGGGCGACCTGCTGGTCAAGGGCGCCGTCGGGCTGTCGCTGAAACTGGGCATGACGCCCTTGGTCGTGGGCCTGACCGTTGTGGCCTTTGGCACCTCGGCGCCCGAGCTGCTGGTGTCGCTGTCGGCGGCGCTGAAGGGGTCCAGCGGCATCGCCATGGGCAATGTCGTGGGTTCTAACATCGCCAACGTGCTGGTGATCCTGGGCGTGACCGCGCTGGTGTCTGTGATCGTCACCAAAGGGCACGACCTGCGCGAAAGCTGGGGGATGATGATCGCGGCCTCGCTGCTGTTGATCGGCATCGCCCTGACCGGAGAGATCGGGCGCCTTGAGGGCGTGATCCTGCTGCTGGCGCTGGCCGCGGTCCTGTGGCGGCAACTGTCCACAGGCCGCGCCGAGGACACGCAGGCCGACGGCGTGGACGGCGCGACCCTGGGCGCGGGCTGGGGGCGCATCGCGGTCTGGCTGGGCCTGGGCCTGGTGCTGCTGCCGGTCGGGGCGAACCTGCTGGTCAATGGCGCGACCGAAATCGCCCGCGCCTTCGGCATCAGCGAGACCGTGATCGGGCTGACGCTGGTCGCGATCGGCACGTCGCTGCCGGAACTGGCGGCCTCGGTCGCATCCGCGCTGAAGGGTCGGGCGGACATGGCGCTTGGCAATGTGGTCGGCTCGAACATCTTCAACATCCTGGCCATCCTGGGGATCACCGCGGTCATCTCTCCGCTGCCCATCCCGCCCGAAATGCTGCGGCTGGACCTGTGGGTGATGCTGGGCGCGGCACTGCTGCTGTTCCCGTTCCTGTTCCGCGGCATCAGCCTGACGCGGCCGGTGGGTGCGTTGTTCGTGGCGGGCTATGCCGCCTATGCCTGGGTGCTGCTGTGACGGGCGTCGCGCTGGTCACGGGGGCGGCCCGCCGCCTTGGCCGCGCGATGACGCTGGAACTGGCGCGGCGCGGCCATGACGTGGCGATCCACTATGCCGGCTCGGCCGACGATGCCGAGCGCACGGCTGCTGACGCACGCGCCCTGGGCGTCCGGGCGCAGACCTTCCAGGTCGACCTGCTGGACGCCGATGCGACCGCCGCGCTGGTCCCGGACGTCGCATCGGCGATGGGGCCGCTGACCGTGCTGGTCAACAACGCCTCGATCTTCGAATACGACACGATGCGCAGCGCGACGATGCAGGGTTGGGACCGGCACCTGGGGTCGAACCTTCGCGCGCCCTTCCAGCTGATGCAGGCCTTTGCCGCGCAATGCCCCAAGGCGCGCCCCGACGAGAACGGCGAGCCTCAGGCCGCGGGCCTGGTGGTGAACATGGTCGATCAGCGGGTTCTGAAGCCCACGCCAGAGTTCATGACCTATTCCATCGCCAAGGCCGCGCTGTGGTCGCTGACGCGCACCGCGGCACAGGCCCTTGCGCCCGACATCCGCGTGAACGCCATCGGTCCCGGTCCGACCCTGCAGGGCGCCCGCCAGAGCGACCGCCATTTCGCCGCCCAGAGGGCTGCGACGGTTCTTGGCAGGGGGGCGGATGCCCAGGGGATCACCGACGCCCTGGGGTACTTCCTGGACGCGCGTGCGGTCACCGGACAGCTGATCTGCGTCGATGGCGGACAGCATCTGGGGTGGCGCACGCCCGACGTCCTGGGGCCGGAATAGGCCCGATCCGGAACGATCGGATCGTTTTGTCCACGGCACCGCGGCAGACCCCTGCAAGATGCGGATTCTGCAAGATTTTTCTGTCCACAACGGGCCTGAATAAAAATTATCAAGCAATAACAATGCCATTGCGATCTGCCTAAAATAAGGGCAACTTCACGGAACTGTAACGATTGCTGGCCCTGCGGGGTCATCCTCACAGCCCACCCACAGAATTATCCACAGATTCCGTGGAAAGCTTCCTTCTTGCCTTCGGTCCCCGGAACTTGCAGCGGGGCCGAGAATCACCAAGTTCACGTCATGACCCAGAAAACCGGCCACGCCCTCATCCAGGATTACCTTCGCACGCTGGACAGCAGTCCCGGCGTCTATCGCATGCTGGATGCCCAGCAGGCGGTTCTTTATGTGGGCAAGGCCCGCGACCTGCGGGCGCGGGTGTCGAACTATGCCCGGCCGTCGGGCCATTCGGGGCGCATCGCGCGGATGATCCGCGAGACGGCGTCGATGATGTTCCTGACCACGAACACCGAGACCGAGGCGCTGCTCCTGGAGCAGAACCTGATCAAGCAGCTCAAGCCGCGCTACAACGTGCTTCTGCGCGACGACAAGTCGTTCCCGAACATCCTGGTGGCCAAGTCCCACGACTATCCCCAGATCAAGAAGCATCGCGGCGCGAAGTCGGAAAAGGGCGACTACTACGGCCCCTTTGCCAGCGCAGGGGCGGTCAACCGCACGCTGACCCAGCTGCAGCGCGTGTTCCTGCTGAGGAACTGCACCGACAGCGTGTTCGAGAGCCGCACACGCCCCTGCCTGCTGTTCCAGATCAAGCGGTGCAGCGCGCCCTGCGTGGGCCGCATCAGCGCGCCCGACTACAACGCTCTGGTCAATGACGCGGAACGGTTCCTGCAGGGCAAGACCACGACCATCCAGTCCGATCTTGCGACCGAGATGGCCCGCGCGGCCGAGAACATGGAGTATGAGCGCGCGGCCGCCCTGCGTGACCGCATCAAGGCGCTGACCGCGGTGCAGTCGGTGCAGGCGATCAATCCCAAGGGCGTGGCCGAGGCCGACATCGTGGCCCTGCACATGGAGGGGGGGCAGGCCTGCGTGCAGGTCTTCTTTATCCGCGGCAATCAAAGCTGGGGGAATCGCGATTTCTATCCGCGCCTTGGCGGGGCCGAGAGCCCGGACGAGGTGATGCAGGCCTTCCTGATGCAGTTCTATGACAACACCCCGCCGCCGCGCCAGATCCTGCTGTCCCACCCGCCCGAGGATCCGGACCTGACCTCGGATGTCCTGTCCGAGCGCGCCCGCCGCAAGGTCGAGGTGGCCGTTCCCCTGCGCGGCGAGAAGTCCGACCTGGTGACCAACGCGCTGCGCAACGCGCGCGAAAGCCTGGCGCGGCGCATGTCCGAAAGCGCCACCCAGCTGCGCCTGCTGGAGGGGCTGGCCGACGCGTTCGAACTGCCCAGCCCGCCGCGTCGGATCGAGGTCTATGACAACAGCCACATCATGGGCACCAACGCGGTCGGTGGCATGATCGTCGCCGGGCCGGACGGCTGGATCAAGAACCAGTACCGCAAGTTCAACATCAAGGGCACCGAGATCACTCCCGGCGACGACTTCGGCATGATGAAGGAGGTGCTGACGCGCCGCTTCACCCGTCTGCTGAAGGACGATCCCGACCGCCAGACCGAGGCCTGGCCGGACCTGCTGCTGATCGACGGCGGCGCGGGGCAGGTTTCGGCCGTCCACGAGATCATGGCAGAACTGGGCGTCGAGGACATCCCGATGATCGGCGTCGCCAAGGGCCAGGACCGCGACCACGGCAAGGAGGAGTTCCACCGCCACGGCCAGCGCCCCTTCGCGCTGCGCATGAACGACCCGGTCCTGTACTTCGTCCAGCGCCTGCGCGACGAGGCGCACCGCTGGGCCATCGGCACCCACCGTGCCAAGCGCGCGAAATCGCAGATGGCCAACCCCCTGGACGAGATCGCGGGCATCGGCGCGTCGCGCAAGCGCGCCCTGCTGCAGCATTTCGGCAGCGCCAAGGCCGTGGGCCGCGCCGGGCTGACCGATCTGCAGGCGGCGCCGGGCATTTCCGCGGCGATGGCGCAAAAGGTCTATGACCACTTCAACGCCAAGGGATGACAGGTCCGGATCACAGCTTCGCCAGCGGCGCGTTGGCCCTTTCCAACGCCCGCGGCAGGGACTAGCGTGCGGCCATGCGTTGGAACCTTCCGAATATCCTGACCCTTCTGCGTCTGCTGGCGGCCCCCGGGGTCCCGCTGATGTTTCTGTACTTCCAGAGGCCCTGGGCCGACTGGGCGGCGCTGGCGCTGTTCATGGGCGCGGCGATCACCGACTGGATCGACGGCTATCTGGCCCGCGCCTGGAAACAGGAAAGCCGCTTTGGTGCCGCGATGGATCCGATTGCGGACAAGGCCATGGTGGTCATCGCGCTGGTGGTCATCACCGGGTATTCCGGGATGAACCCCTGGCTGATCCTGCCGGTGACGATCATCCTGTTCCGCGAGGTCTTCGTGTCCGGCCTGCGCGAATACCTGGGCGACAAGTCGCGTCTGCTGGCGGTGACCAAGCTGGCGAAATGGAAGACGACCCTGCAGATGGTCGCCATCTCGATCCTGTTCCTGGCCACGGGCCTGGCCTATGTCGAACACGGCCTGGCCCCCCGCGTGGGCGAGGTCGGGCTGATCTGGTCGGGCAGCTGGGCGGCGCTTGCCACCTATGCCGGCCTGACGCTGATCTGGATCGCCGCGGCACTGACGGCCTGGACGGGCTGGGACTATTTCATCAAGGCGCTGCCCTATCTGAAGGATTCCCGTCGTGACGGTTGAGGTCCTGTATTTCGCCTGGCTGCGCGAACGCATCGGCCACCCCCGCGAAACCGTGCAGACGGAGGCCGCGACCCCCCGCGCGCTGATCGCAGAACTGGCCGCGCAGTCTGACGGGCATGCCGCGGCCTTTGGCGACATCGCGGCCCTGCGCTGTGCCGTGGACCAGCAGCTGACCGATCTGGACGCGCCCCTGGCCGGCGCCCGAGAGGTCGCGTTCTTTCCGCCGATGACGGGCGGCTGATGAGCGCCCGCGTCCAGTCCGACCCCTTCGATCTGGCGTCCGAACTTGCGGGCTTTGGCGCGGGGGCCGGGGCGGTCGTCACCTTCACCGGCATCGTGCGTGACGACGGCGGCATGCTGGACGCGCTGGAGATCGAGCATTACCCCGGCATGACCGAACGCGCGCTGACCGATCACGGGCTGGCCGCCGCATCGCGCTTCGGGCTGGCCGACTGGCGCATCGTCCATCGCCACGGCCGCATCCCGGTGGGGGGACAGATCATGATGGTCGCCACCGCCGCCCGCCATCGCCGTGCGGCATTCGACGCGGCCGATTTCCTGATGGACTGGCTGAAATCCCGCGCCCCCTTCTGGAAACGCGAGATCGCGCGCGACGGCACGACGGGCTGGGTTGCCGCCCGCCCCGAGGACGAGGACGCGCTGACCCGGTGGTGAACGTCTTCGTCATCCGAATACCCATGCCCGGCCGCCACCCGTGATCCGGCCTGACCTGCGCGGCCTGCTGCGCACCCACTCCGAACTGCTGATCTTTGCGGCGCTGGCGCTGGCTGCGCTGTGGGTGGCGTTCTGGGGTGGCTGGTTCTTTGCGGTCCTGGGCGGGGCTGGGGCATTGGTTGCAGGCAGCCTGGCCCTGGGGGCGCTGCGCCGCACGCCGTTTCGCCGCCCCGTCGCCGCCCCCGGCGTGGTCGAGATCGTCGAGGGGGCGATCCGCTATTACGGCGCGACCGACATGGGCGGAGAGATTCCCCTGCGCGACCTGATAGAGATCCGCCTGCTGCGGCTGGACGGCCATGCGCATTGGCGCCTGCGCAGCCAGTCGGGCGAGGCGTTGCTGATCCCCGCCGACGCGGCGGGGGCCGGGGCGCTGGCCGATGCCTTCACCGCGTTGCCCGGTCTGGACATGGGCGCGGTGTCGGCGGCACTGGCGCAGGTGGCCCGACAGCAGGACGCGATGCGCACCGTTTGGCGGAGGCCGGGCTGAGGCGGCTTGACTTGGCCCGTCCGCGTTGCCACCTGTGACCGACCGGAAACCCTTGAAAGGCCTCATCGTCCATGTCCATTCCCCAGCAGGGCGGAGGCCCCATCGAACATCGTGACCAGCTGGCCGCCTATATCGCCAGCGGCGAGAAGCCGAAGGACGCCTGGCGCATCGGCGTCGAGCACGAGAAGTTCGGCTATGACGACGCGCGCAAGATGCCGCTGCCCTATGAGGGTCCCGTGTCGATCACGGCCATGCTGGAGGGGTTGCGCGACCGCTTCAACTGGACCCCGGTCCTGGAGGCCGGCAAGCTGATCGGGCTGGAGCGCGACGGCGCCAATGTCAGCCTGGAGCCCGGCGGCCAGCTGGAACTGTCCGGTGCGCCCCTTGAGACGATCCACCAGACCTGCGACGAGGTGAACGGCCACCTGGCCGAGGTCGAGGCTGTCGCCGCCGATATCGGCGCGGGCTTCATCGGCCTGGGTGCGGCGCCGATCTGGGGCCAGGATGACATGCCGATGATGCCCAAGGGGCGGTATCGGCTGATGACCCACTATATGGGTCGGGTGGGCACGCTTGGCACGCAGATGATGTACCGGACCTGCACGGTGCAGGTGAACCTGGATTTCGCGTCCGAAGCCGACATGGTCCAGAAGATGCGCGTGGCTTTGGCGCTGCAGCCGGTGGCCACGGCGCTGTTCGCCAATTCGCCCTTTCTGGACGGCAAGCCCAACGGGATGAAATCCTGGCGCGCGCATATCTGGCAGAACCTGGATGCGGCGCGGACCGGCATGCTGCCCTTCGTCTTCGAGGACGGGTTCGGCTATGAGGCCTGGGTCGATTATGTGCTGAACGTGCCCATGTATTTCGTCTATCGCGACGGAAAGTACATCGACGCCCTGGGCCAGAGCTTCCGCGATTTCCTGAAGGGCCGGCTGCCGGCCCTGCCGGGCGAGGTGCCGACCCTGTCGGACTGGGCCGACCACATGACCACCGTGTTCCCCGAGGCGCGCGTCAAGAAGTACATCGAGATGCGCGGGGCCGATGGCGGCCCGTGGCGCAGGCTGTGCGCGCTGCCTGCGCTGTGGGTCGGGCTGACCTATGATCAGGGGGCGCTGGATGCGGCTTGGGACCTGGTCAAGGGATGGGACGCCGAGACCCGCGAGGCGCTGCGCCGGTCGGCGGGCCGCGACGGCCTGCAGGCGCAGGCGGGGGGCGTGAAGATGCACGACCTGGCCCGCGAGGTCCTGGCCATTGCCGAGGGCGGGCTGAAGGCCCGCGCCCGGTCGGGAAACGACGGCCTGGTCCCCGACGAGACGCATTTCCTGAACGCGCTGAAGGAAAGCGTCGACAGCGGCAAGGTCCCCGCCGACGAGTTGCTGGAAAAGTATCGCGGCGCCTGGAACGGCGACCTGACGCGGATCTACGACGAATATTCCTACTGATCGCCGATTGCGTCCCGCGACGTGCCGGGGGGACGTCCCGTCCCCCCGGACCCCCCTTGGGTGTCCCGCATGACGGATGCCGACGCACGCGAGTGTGAGCCGCGCCCGTCCGCGATGTCTTGATCTGGGCCGCCGGTGGTGGCACCCCGGCGAAAAAGATGCGGGGGCATGCGATGCGCGGTGATGTGATGCAATGGGTCGGCCGGTTGGTGGCCGCGGTCTTTGGGCTGGGGGTGCTGGCGCTGCTGGCGGCGGTCGTGCTGCTGATCCGGCAGGCCGAAGGGGTGCCGCCCTGGCCGATCCTTCTGGGGCTGGTGGGGCTGGTCGCGCTGATCCTGCTGGCGGGGGCCTGCCTTGCGCTGATCTCGATCGCGGTGTCGGCGCGGCGGGGCGTCGATGCGCTGCAGCGGTTGGGCGGCACGCTGCCCGTCGCCGCCGTCGAACCCGAGGCCGCCCCGCCGATGCAGGGGCCGTTCACGCCCACCGGTCTGGCCGCCGCGCCCGTGCGGGCCGTGCGTCCGGGACGCGGGTTGGTCGCCAAGCGCTGAGGGTTACTTGCGGCCGATCCGGGGTTCGGTACCGGCCAGAAGGCGGCTGATATTGGCATGGTGCCGGATGAAGATCAGCACCGCCATGAAGGCCGCGACCGCCGCGATGTCGGTCCGCCCCAGGCCCCAGGCGAAGACCGGGGCCAGTGCGGCCGCCAGAAGCGCGCTGAGGCTGCTGATCCGGGTGATCGCGGCGGTCAGCGCCCAGGTCGCGCAGGCGATCAGGCCCAATGGCCAGTTCAGCGCGATCACCGTTCCGAGGAACGTTGCGACGCCTTTGCCACCCTTGAAGCGCAGCCAGATGGGGAAGCAATGGCCCAGGAAGGCCGCGCCGCCGGCCAGAATCGCCGCCGCCTCTCCACCGAAATGGCGGGCCAGCAGGACCGCGATGGCGCCCTTGCCCGAATCCAGCAGCAGCGTGGCCAGCGCGGCGCCCTTGTTGCCCGTCCGCAGCACGTTGGTCGCGCCAATGTTGCCGGAGCCGATCTGGCGCAGATCGCCCAGGCCCAGGGCGCGCGTGATGACCAAGCCGAAGGGGACAGAGCCCAGAAGATAGCCGAAGATCGCCCAGAGGATCATGCCTGCTCTCCGAAGACGGGGGTGCCCGCGACCCAGGTGCCCAGGACGCGGCCCTGCATCCGTGCGCCGTCAAAGGGGGTGTTCTTGGATTTGGACAAAAGCGCGAAACGGTCCAGCACGAAGGGTGCGTCGGGGTCGAACAGCACCAGATCGGCGGGGGCGCCGTCGGACAGGCGACCCGCCGAGAGGCCCAGCCTGCGCGCGGGGTTCAGCGCCATGGCGCGGAACAGCTGCGGCAGGCTCAGCCCGCCCTGGTGATACAGGCGCAGGGCTGCGGGCAGCAGGGTCTGCAGGCCCACGGCGCCGGGGGCGGCGGCCTCGAAGGGCAGGCGTTTCGATTCCTCGTCCTGCGGCGTGTGAAAGCTGGCGATGGTGTCGATCAGCCCCTGGGCCACGGCATCGACCATGGAAAGGCGGTCATCCTCGGACCGCAGGGGCGGGGTGAAGCGGAAGAAGGTCCGGTAATCGCCCACGTCGAATTCGTTCAGCGTCAGGTGGTGGATCGAGATCCCCGCCGTCACGTCCAGCCCCGCATCGCGCGCCCGCGCCAGGGCGGGCAGGCTGGCGGCCACGGTGATCTGGTCGGCGTGGTACCGCCCCCGCGTCATCGCGACCAGGGCCAAGTCGCGGTCCAGGCCCATCACCTCGGCCATGGGGGAGACGGCGGGGATGCCGTAAAGGGATGCGAACTTGCCGCTGGTGGCCGCAGCCCCCGCCGACAGGGACGGGTCCTGCGGATGGCCCACGATCAGCGCGTCCAGGCCGCGCGCATAGGTCATGCAGCGGCCCAAGAGCTTGGTGTCGCGCACCACCCGTACGCCGTCGGTGAAGGCCACCGCGCCCAAATCGGTCAGAAAGCCGATCTCGACCATCTCGCGGCCTTCGCGGGCCTTGGTCAGGGCGGCCATGTGGCGGATGTGGACGGGCGCGTCGCTGGCGCGGCGGGCGACGAATTCCAGCGCCTCGGGCGTGTCGATGGGGGGCGTGGTGTCGGGGCGCGCGATGATCGTGGTGACGCCGCCCGCCGCAGCGGCACGGCCCGCGCTGCGGAAGCTTTCCTTGTGGCGTTCGCCCGGTTCGCCGATCTTGACGCCCCAGTCGATCAGGCCGGGCGCCAGCGCGCGGCCGCGACAGTCGATGACGGTGGCGCCTTCGGGGGCGGCGTCCTCGGGCGCGCCGCGTCCGGCGATGCGACCGTCGGTGACGCGCAGGCTGCCGATGTCGTCGGTCTGGGCTTCGGGGTCGATCAGGCGGGCGTTGCGGAAGATCAGGTCCATCACGATTCTCCGGCGGCGGCGCGGCCACGGCTGGCGCGCAGGTTGCGGGCCAGCAGGTCCAGGGCGGCCATGCGGACGGCGACGCCCATCTCGACCTGGTCCTGGATGACGCTGCGGTTGATGTCGTCCGCGATGGTGCCGTCGATCTCGACCCCGCGGTTCATGGGACCCGGATGCATGACGATCGCGTCGGGCGCGGCCAGGGCCAGCTTTTCCGCATCCAGCCCGAAGCGGTGGAAATATTCCCGCTCGGACGGGATGAAGCCGCCATCCATCCGCTCTTTCTGCAGGCGCAGCATCATGACGACATCGGCGCCGCGCAGCCCCTCGCGCATGTCCTCATAGAGTTCGACCCCCATGTCCGCGACGCCCGCGGGCATCAGGGTCGCGGGGCCGATCAGGCGGATGCGGTTCTCCATCTTGCCCAGCAGGATCAGGTTTGACCGGGCCACGCGGCTGTGGGCGATGTCGCCGCAGATGGCGATGGTCAGGCGCTGCAGCCGCCCCTTGGCGCGGCGGATGGTCAGCGCGTCCAGCAGGGCCTGGGTCGGATGTTCGTGCCGCCCGTCGCCCGCGTTGATGACCGCGCAGTTGACCTTCTCCGCCAGCAGGTTCACCGCGCCGGAATGCGGGTGGCGCACCACCAGAAGGTCGGGCTGCATCGCGTTCAGCGTCAGCGCCGTGTCGATCAGCGTCTCGCCCTTCTTCACCGACGACTGCGCGACGGCCATGTTCATCACGTCCGCGCCCAACCGCTTGCCTGCCAGTTCGAAGCTGGCCTGGGTGCGGGTCGAGTTCTCGAAGAACATGTTGATCTGGGTCATGCCGGCCAGTGCATCGGAATGCTTGACCGTGCGACGGTTCAGGCTGACGTAATCCTCGGACAGATCCAACAGCGACACGATCTCGTCGGGCTTGAGATGGTCGATGCCCAGAAGATGGCGGGCGCGAAAGCTCATCGGGGGCCTCCTGGGGTCGGTGTTCGCGCGATCTATCGCAGATGGGGGCAGGGGCGGCAAGCCGCGCGGACCCGCCCCGCCGCCGCCTTTCCGCCGATGCGGCGCGAAATGTTGCAGGGCGTGCAATGCCGCCCCTTGCCGCATTTTGCGGCTGCGGATATGGCAGAACGATGCACAGCCGATACCGCCCCCATGTTCTTGCGACCCTGTCGTTGGGCCTGCCGCTGATCGGCAGCCACCTGGCGCGCATGGCCATCGGCGTGGGCGACACGGTCATGGTCGGCTGGTACGGGGTCGAGCCGCTGGCCGCCCTGGTCATCGCGACCAGCTTCTTCCACATCCTGTTCTTTCTGGGCATGGGCTTCGGCATCGGCGTGCTGGGCCTGATCGCCGCCCATGTCGCCGCCGGCCGAGAGACCGAGGTCCGCCGCGGGGCTCGGATGGCGCTGTGGCTGTCGGCCGGCTATGCCCTGGCCGTGATGCCGCTGATGTGGTGGTCCGAACCGATCCTGCAGGCCCTGGGCCAGACCGACACGGTCAGCGCGCTGGCGCAGGATTACCTGCGCATCGCGGGCTGGGGCCTGGCGGTGGTCCTGGGCCAGCTGACCCTGTCATCCTATCTGGCCGCGCTGGAGCGGACGCAGGTCGTCATGTGGGTCACCCTGGCCGGGCTGCCGTTGAACCTGGCGCTGAACTGGGTGCTGATCTTCGGCAACCTGGGCGCGCCCGAACTGGGCGTGCGCGGCGCCGCCATCGCCAGCGTCACCGTCCAGGTGGTCCAGCTGCTGGCCCTGATCTCCTATGCGGGCTGGGTGCCCGTCGCGCGCAAGTACAACCTGTTCCAGCGCTTCTGGCGCCCCGACTGGCAGGCCATGCGCCAGATCGCGCGGATCGGCTGGCCCATCGGGCTGACCATGGTGGCCGAGGGCGGACTGTTCGTCGCCTCGAACATCATGATGGGCTGGATCGGGACGCCCCAGCTGGCCGCCCACGGCATCGCGCTGCAGATCACCTCGATCACCTTCATGGCCCATCTGGGGCTGTCCAACGCCGCGACCGTCCGGGTGGGCCAGGCCAAGGGCCGCGGCGATCGCGCCTGGATGCGCGATGCGGCGGTCACGGTCGTGTGGATGTCGCTGGCCTTTGCCGCCGTGGCCATCATGCTGTACCTGCTGTTCGCCGAACAGCTGGTGCGGCTGTATCTGGACCCGACCGATCCGCAGGCCCCGCAGATCGTGGCACTTGGCGCGATGCTGCTGATGTATGCCGCGCTGTTCCAGCTGACCGATGCGTTCCAGGTGATCGCCCTGGGCTTCCTGCGCGGGGTCCAGGACACGCAGGTGCCGATGTGGATCGCGGGCTTCAGCTATTGGGTCGTGGGCATGCCGGTGGCCTGGGCGCTTGCCTTTCCCCTGGGCTTCGGCCCCGCTGGCCTGTGGCTGGGCCTGTGCGTCGGGTTGACCTTTGCCGCGGTGCTGCTGATGCGTCGGTTCTGGCGCGGCCACGCGCGCGGGGACTGGACCCGCGCCGCGGCCACGGTCTAACCTGCCCCCAAACAGGAGCTTTTTCATGCGCGCCGTCTTCGTCCAGTTCCGCTGCGAGCCCGGCAGGACCTATCAGGTCGCCGAGGCCATCTACGACCGCGAGGTCGTCAGCGAGCTTTATTCCACCTCCGGCGATTTCGACCTGATCGCCAAGGTCTACATCCCCGAGGACCAGGATGTCGGCCGCTTCCTGTCGGACCGACTGTTCGACATTCCGCATATCAGCCGCACCCTGACCACCATGACCTTTCGCGCGTTCTGATGCCGCCCTTCGCACCCCTGGTGGCGGGCCTGCCCGCGACCGTGCCCTTTGTCGGCCCCGAAACCCTGGAACGCCGCCGCGGCGTGCCCTTCGCCGCCCGCCTTGGCGCGAACGAGAGCGCGTTCGGACCCAGCCCGCTGGCCGCCCGCGCCATGCGCGAGGCCGTGGGCCAGGTCTGGAAATACGGCGACGCGCCCAGCTTTGATCTGTCCCACGCGCTGGCGGCCCATCACCGCACCACCCCGGACGGCATCATGGTCGGAGAGGGCATCGACGGCCTGCTGGGCAACCTTGTGCGGATGATGGTCGCGCCGGGCGATGCGGTGGTCACCTCGGACGGGGCCTATCCGACCTTCAACTATCACGTCGCGGGCTTCGGTGGGGTGCTGCACACGGTTCCCTATCGCGACGACGCCGAAGATCCGGATGCCCTGGTCGCGCGTGCCCATGCCATCGGCGCGCGGCTGCTTTATCTGGCCAATCCAGACAATCCGATGGGCACCTGGCACGACGGCACGGTGATCGCGGCGATGCTGGACCGGATGCCGGCCGACTGCCTGCTGGTGCTGGACCAGGCCTATGCGGAATTCGCGCCGGCCTCGGCCATTCCCGACATCGTGGCGGACGATCCGCGGGTGATCCGCATGCGGACCTTCTCCAAGGCCTATGGCCTGGCCGGCGCGCGCATCGGCTATGCGATCGGCGCGCCGGACCTGATCGCGGGCTTTGACCGGGTGCGCAATCATTTCGGGGTGAATCGCATTGCCCAGGCCGGGGCGCTGGCCGCGCTGGCCGACCAGGGCTGGCTGGCCCATGTCGTGGCCGAGGTTCAGGCCGCCCGGCTGCGCATCGCCGATATCGGCGCCGCCAACGGCCTGACCGCGCTGCCCTCGGCCACGAATTTCGTGGCGCTCGACACCCAGCGCGATGGCGCCTTCGCCCGCGCCCTGATCGCCGCACTGGAGCGCGAGGGCGTGTTCGCCCGCATGCCGGGTGTCGCCCCCCTGGACCGCTGCATCCGCATCAGCGCCGCACCGATCCACGAACTGGACGTGTTCGAGGACGCGCTGCCCCGCGCGCTGGCCGCCCTCAGTCCCGCATGAAGCGGCGGCGGGCCTCCTCGGCGATGGCCTGACGCATCTGCAGCAGGGCGATCTCGGCCAGCAGGGCCGCGCGTTCCGGGCCCTCGGGCATGTCGGACAGGCGGGCCCGCGCGGCGATCACCTGCTTCTTCAGCACGATCTCGGGCGGCAGCACCCCGGCCTGCGCCATGATCCGGAACCCCGCCGCCGTGGCATCCGTCTCGATGGGCCGGTCGGGCAGGGGCCTGCCCTCGCCCTCAATCCCCGTCAGCTTGCCCTCGGCGCGGGCCTTCAGCATCATCCGTTCGGCGATCCGCTCCAGCCAGCCCATCCGCGCCTCCCTTGCGCCTTGCCGAAAGACCCTTGGCCCGGCCAGCCCGACGGGGCAGGCCGGGCCGCAGGCTTACATCGCCGCCAACTGCGCCAGCGCGGCCTGCAGGCGGGCGATGTCGTCCTCCAGCGCGGCCAGCTTGCCGGTGGTCTCCTCGATCACCTCGGCATCGGCATTCTCGACGAACTTGGGGTTCGACAGGCGCTTGGACAGGCCGTCGGCATCCTTGCGCAGCTTGGCCTCCGCCTTCTGCAGGCGCGCGGTCTCGGCCGCCACGTCGATCACGTCGCCGATGGGCAGCGCGAAACTGGCCCCCTGCACCGACACGGCGATCATCCCCTTGCCGGCGACCCCGTCGGCGGCCGGGTTCACCCGCGCCAGCCGCTCGATCAGCGGACCGTTGGCGGCCAGCGCCGCCCGGGCGGCCGCGTCTGCCTCGGTCACGACCAGGTCCAGCTTGGCGCCCGCCGGCACGCCCATCTGGGCGCGGGCGGACCGCACGCCTTCGATCAGCGCGATGACCCAGTTCATCTGCCGGTCGGCCTCTGCGTCGATCATGTCCGCGCCCAGTTCGGGCCAGTCGCCATGGACCAGCATGCGGTCGCGGTCCCCGGTCAGCGCCCACAACTCCTCGGTGACGAAGGGCATGATCGGGTGCAGCATGGCAAAGCACTGGTCCAGCACCCAGCCCATCGTAGCCCGCGTTTCCTCGGCGTGATCGCCGTCGAACAGCGGCTTGGCGAATTCCACGTACCAGTCGCAGACCTTGCCCCAGACGAAGGCGTAAAGCCCCGTCGCCGCATCGTTGAAGCGATAGGCGGCCAGCGCCTCGTCGACAGCCATCAGGATGCGCGCGGTCTCTCCGATGATCCAGCGGTTCACGGTATGGCTGGGCTGCGGACGCACCCCGCCGCCGCGCACGCCGTTCATTTCGGCGAACCGGGTGGCGTTCCAGATCTTGGTGACGAAGTTGCGGTTCACCTCGACATGCTTGGGCCCCAGCTTGGGGTCGCGGCCCATCGCCGCCATGCTGGTCAGCGTGAAGCGCAGCGCATCCGCGCCATAGGCGTCCACCAGCGTCAGTGGGTCGATGACGTTGCCCTTGGACTTGGACATCTTGGCGCCCTTCTCGTCGCGCACCAGCCCGTGGACATAGACGGTCCTGAACGGCACATCGCCCACGACCTCCAGCTGCATCATCATCATCCGGGCGACCCAGAAGAAGATGATGTCGAAGCCCGTGACCAGCACGTCGGTCGGGAAATACCGTTCCAGCTCGGGCGTCTTCTTGGGCCAGCCAAGCGTGCCGATGGGCCAAAGGCCCGAACTGAACCAAGTGTCCAGCACGTCCGGGTCGCGATGCAACTCCACAACAACGGAGTTAGGATCATGTTTAGTCCCACCCTCGTCCCAGAAGCCAATGCTAACCTGATCGCCATAATGCGCTTGCGCCAAATTCATGACATCTTGCTCGGTCGCCGCACAGAACTGAACCGTTTCGGAATAGTCGAAAGACCCGTCTTTCTGTGACGGCCCGTACCAGACCGGGATCTGGTGGCCCCACCACAGCTGGCGGCTGATGGTCCAGGGTTCGATGTTCTCAAGCCAGTTGAAATAGACCTTCTTGTGCTGCTCGGGCAGGATCTCCGTTCGGCCCGACCGCACGGCCTCCAGCGCGGGTTCGACGATGCGCTTGGTATCCACGAACCACTGGTCGGTCAGCATCGGCTCGATCACGACGCCGGACCGGTCGCCAAAGGGCTGCATGATCGGCTTGGCGTCGATCACGGGACGGCGTTCCAGATGCTCGGCGCCGGTTTCGGGCTCGATCTCACGGTGCAGATAGGTGACCGCCAGGCCCTCGGCAGTGATCGCATCGATCACGCGCTTGCGGGCGTCGAACCGGTCCAGGCCGCGCAGGTCGTCGGGCACCAGGTTCACGGCGGTGACGTCGCCCACATCCTCGCCCGCGGCGGCGCGGGAGGCGATGGCGGCGCTGTCGGCATAGGACAGCCCGTCGGCGCGCATCGCGCCCTTGCCGTCCATCAGCGCATAGAGCGGGATGCCGTTGCGCATCGCCACGCCATAGTCGTTGAAATCATGCGCGCCGGTGATCTTGACCGCGCCGGACCCGAAATCGGGGTCGGGGTATTCGTCGGTGATGATCGGGATCAGGCGGCGGTGTTCCTTGGGGCCGACCGGGATCTCGACCAGCTTGCCGACGATGGGGGCATAGCGCGCGTCTGACGGATGCACGGCAACCGCGCCGTCGCCCAGCATGGTCTCGGGGCGGGTCGTGGCGATGCTGATGTAATCGCGCGTCTCGCGCAGGGTCACGCGGCCGTCTTCGTCGCGTTCCACGTATTCATAGGTCTCGCCACCGGCCAGCGGGTACTTGAAGTGCCACATGTGGCCCGGAACCTCGCGGTTCTCGACCTCCAGGTCGCTGATCGCGGTCTCGAAATGCGGGTCCCAGTTCACCAGCCGCTTGCCGCGATAGATGATGCCCTTGTTGTAGAGATCCACGAAGACCCGGATCACCGCGTCATGGAAGTTGCCCTCCTCGCCCGCGGGGGCACCGGGGGCCCCGGACATGGTGAAGGCATTGCGGCTCCAGTCTGCGCTGGCGCCAAGGCGCTTCAGCTGGTTGATGATCGTGTCGCCGGATTCCCGCTTCCAATCCCAGATCTTGGCGGTGAAGGCGTCGCGCCCGATCTCGCGCCGGCCGGGTTCGCCCCGTTCGGCCATGCGGCGTTCGACGACCATCTGGGTGGCGATGCCCGCATGGTCCTGACCCGGCTGCCACAGCGTGTCAAAGCCCCGCATCCGGTGCCAGCGGACCAGGATGTCCTGCAGCGTGTTGTTCAGCGCGTGGCCGATATGCAGGCTGCCGGTGACGTTGGGGGGCGGGATCATCACGGTGAAGGTTTCCGACCGCCGGGCATTGGCCCCGGCGGCAAAGGCGTTCCGGCGTTCCCATTCGGCCGCGATCCGGGCCTCGGCATCCGCCGCGTCAAAGCTTTTGTCCATCGTCATCGCATCACCCCATCTGTTGCAGCGGGATTAGCGAATGCGGGGCCAAAGGCCAAGCCCGTCGGCACCGGGCATGTCATCCGGGGCGGTTCGCGGCCGGGCCCGTCAGCGCAGGTCCACGATGGGGGCAAAGCCGCCCCAGAACATGCGCGCCCCGTCAAAGGGCATGTCGGCCATGTCGGGGTGGTCCTCGGTCATCATCGCGGCCCATGCGGCATCCGCGGTGGCACGGTCAGGCCATTCGATCCAGGACAGCACCGGGACCTCGTCGCCGGTGGCCTCGGTCGCGCGATAGAAATCGGTGCGCTTGCCGTGGGGCACGTCCTCGCCCCAGCATTCGACCAGGCGCAGCGCGCCGTGACGCTTGAACGCCGGCCAGGCCCTGGTCGCGTGATCGGCATAGTCGTCGCGCTTGTCCGCGGGCACGGCCAGCACGAAGCCGGAATAATAGCTCATCGCATCCTCCCTTGCGTCGGTGGGCACAGTGTCCGCCCGCAGGGGATTCGAGGCAACAGGCGTCGCGCCTAGACGGCGCGATCCAGCTTGGTCGCCAGGTGGATCAGGCTTTCGGACGACCGCACGCCCTCGATCCCGCCGATGCGGTCCAGCGTCTCGTCCAGTTCGGTCGTCGAGGCGGTGGCCAGCTGCAGCAGCAGGTCGACCCGGCCGCTGGTGGTGTGCACACGCTCGACCTGGGGCAGGGACTTGAGCCGCGACAGCACGCCGGGCTGGGCGCGGGGCTCGATGCCCAGCAGGACGGTGGCGCGGATGCGGGCCCCGCGCGCGGCCTCTCCCAGGCGCAGCGTGTATCCGGCGATGGCGCCGGTGCTCTCCAGCCGCTCCAGCCGGGCCTGCACGGTCGAGCGCGCGACGCGCAGGCGGCGGGCCAGCACCGCCACCGACATGCGCGCGTCGCCCGACAGCTGCGCCAGAATGTTGCGATCCAGATCGTCCAAAGCCGCGCCTGCCTGCCTGTTTCGTCAAAATGACATGAACTGCGTCATAATAACCGGGATGACATGCGATTCTAGCCTTTTCATCGGTGAAATCGGAACTCAAAAGCGCCATTCCGGGTTGCAGGACCGCAACCCATCATCCAGCCTCGTGCGAAAGGAACCGCAATGGGACAACAGAAGACCGTCTGGGAAAATCCGGCCGAGGTCATCCGACATCTGGCCCCGGAACATCCGGTCATGGTCTTCGCGCCGACAGTCTTGCAAGACCGTGCGCGGCAATTCATCGACGGTTTTCCGGGGCTGGTGACCTATGCGGTCAAGTCCAACCCCGACGAGGCCGTGATCCAGAACCTTGTCGCCGCCGGCATCCGCGGTTTCGACGTGGCCTCGCCCTTCGAGATCGACCTGATCGGCCGCATGGCGCCGCATGCCGCGCGCCATTACCACAATCCCGTCCGCGCCCGGTCCGAGATCGCGCACGGCGTGTCCCAGAACATCCGCGCCTGGTCCGTGGACAGCCGGTCCGAACTGGACAAGCTGTTCGATCAGGTGCCGACCCATGTCGACGGCAAGGGGGTCGAGATATCGCCCCGCTTCAAGTTGCCGGTGCTGGGCGCGGCCTATGACTTCGGCTCCAAGTTCGGCGCATCGCCCGAACTGGCGGCCGAGCTGCTGGCAGAGGTCGCGCGCCGTGGGTACGTCCCGTCGCTGACCTTCCATCCGGGCACGCAATGCACCGACCCGATCGCATGGGAAAGCTATATCCGCGTGTCCAAGGACATCTGCGACATGGCGGGCGTGCGCGCGGTGCGCCTGAACGTGGGCGGCGGTTTCCCCTCGCACCGCGTCGTGGGCGTCGAGCCCGACCTGACCTCGATCTTCCAGGAGATCGCCGACACCGTGACCGAGATGTTCGGCACCGACGCGCCCGATCTGGTCTGCGAACCGGGACGCGGCATCGTGGCCGACGCCTATGCGCTGATCACCCGGGTCAAGGGCGTGCGCGACGGCGGCCACGTGTTCCTGAACGACGGCGTCTATGGCGGCCTGGCCGAGCTGCCGATCATCGGCAATATCGACCGCATCGAGGTCCTGACCCCCAAGGGCACCCCGCGCGAGGGCGAGGCCGGCGGCCGCGTCATCTTTGGCCCGACCTGCGATTCGGTCGACCGACTGCCGGGCGAACTGGCGCTGCCGGACACGATCCAGGAAGGCGATTTCGTGATCTTCCACGGCGCGGGCGCCTATTCAACGGTCACGAACACGCGATTCAACGGTTTCGGCGCGATGACCAACGCGACCGTGATGCGCCTGTCGTAACGGTTTGCTCATGCCCCCATGCTAGGCTTGGGGGCATGAGCGTGACCAGACCACCCACCATCCATGTCGTGCTGATGGACGGCACCTTCGCGTCGCTGGCCGATGGCAGGCGCAGTTCCATCGGCCGCATCCACCGCCTGCTGACGGGCCAGCTGGGCGCCCTGCCGCCCGGACGCATCCGCGTCCATTACGGCATGGGACAGCAATGGACCCGCTGGCGCACGCTGCCCGACCTGGTCATGGGCCGCATCCTGGAAACCCGCATCACCGATGCCTATGGCTGGCTGGCCAGCGGCTATCGCCCCGGCGACCGGATCTTCATGCTGGGCTATTCCCGCGGGGCCTTCGCGATCCGCAGCCTGGCGGGGATGATCAGCCGCGTGGGCCTGCTGCAGGCACAAGCGGCGACCGAACGCCACATCCGGCTGGCCTGGCGCTATTACCACCAGGGGGGCACGCCGCAGGCGATGGCCGCCTTCCGGCGCAGGCGCTGTCATGCGCAGGCGCCGATCCGCATGGTCGGCTGTTTCGACACCGTGATGGCCCTGGGCCTGCGGCTGCCGGTGCTGTGGATGCTGACGGAACCGCGGTTCCGCTTTCACGACGCGCATCTGGGGCAGGGGATCGAGCACGGGTTCCAGGCCTTGGCCCTGGATGAGACCCGCGCCGCCTTTGCGCCGCTGCTGTGGGACGATGCCCATGCGGCGGGTCGGATCGAGCAGATGTGGTTTCGCGGCGCGCATCCCGACATCGGCGGACAGCTGTCCGGGTTCGAGATGTCGCGGCCCCTGGCGAACATCCCGCTGGTCTGGATGCTGGATCGGGCCGAACAGGTCGGCCTGCCGTTGCCGCCCGGATGGCGGGGGCTGTTTCCGGGAGATGCCGCGGCGCCGTCAATCGGGTCGTGGCGCAATTGGGGCAAGGCGTTCCTGGCGCGCACGCCCCGCCTTGCCGGCCGCCACATGACCGAGGCGCTGCATCCGACGGTGCCAAGACCCGTTGCCGGCCCGGCCCGCCTGACCGGACACCTGGCCGCGCACCGCCCGCTGCGCCGCAGATCGCCCGCCACCATCGCCGCGCGCTGGCGCCGCCCGCCCGTCGATCCCGCCTAAGGGGTGGTCAGGCCACGGCCTCCAGCCCGGCCTTGGGGCGCACGCCCAAGGCGGCGCAGACGTCGCGGGTCAGTTCGGGACGGTTCAGCGTATAGAAATGCAGCTGGTCCACGCCGCCCGCGATCAGCTTTTCGCACAGCTCCACCGACAGGTCGGTCGCAAGCGCGCGCTGTGCGTCGGGGCCGTCCAGGGCCGCAAGTTGGAACGCCTCCTCGGCCCAGTCCGGGACGGTGGTGTTGCAGGTCGCGGCGAACCGCTTGGTCCCGGCCCAGCTTTGGACCGGCAGCAGGCCGGGGATGATCGGCGCGTCGATGCCGGCCGCGACGCATTTGTCGCGAAAGCGGAAAAAGGTTTCGGGTTCGAAGAAGAACTGCGTGATGGCGCTGGTGGCCCCGGCCTCGATCTTGCGCTTCAGCCAGGTCACGTCGGCATCGCCATCGGCGCTGTCCGGGTGCGGTTCGGGATAGGCGCCGCAGCGGATCGTCATGTCGCCGCGCGCGGCGATCGCCTCGATCAGTTCGACCGAATTGGCGAAGCCGTCGTCATGCGGGGTGAAGCGGTCGGCCCCCTTGGGCGCATCGCCGCGCAGCGCCACGATCTGGGTGATCCCGGCATCGGCATAGGACTGCACGATCTCCATCGTCTCGGCGCGGGTGGCCTCGACGCAGGTCAGATGCGCCGCGACCTGCAACCCGAACTGGCGGTTGATCGTGGTCACGGCCTCATGGGTCAGCTTGCGGGTCGTGCCGCCGGCGCCATAGGTGACCGACACGAAATCGGGGGCCAGCGGGGCCAGCACCTTCGCGGTCTCCCACAGCTTGAACGAGGCTTCCAGCGTCTTGGGCGGGAAGAACTCAAAGCTGACATTCGGCGTGGTCATGGCGAATCCCTTCGTGTTGGCGGCTCTTGTGCCATGGGGCGTGGCGTGAGACAAATTCATAATCTTCAACATCAACGTGAGGGCGTTTCATCATGCATCTGGAACTGCGCCATCTGCGCACCGTGCATGCGATCCACGAACAGGGCGGCCTGGCCCGCGCCGCCGAGGTGCTGAACATCACGCAGAGCGCGCTGTCCCACCAGGTCAAGGCGCTGGAGGAGCAGTCGGGTGCCCAGTTGTTCGTGCGCCGCGCCAAGCCCATGCGCCTGTCCGCCGCGGGCATGCGCCTGCTGCGCCTGGCCGAACAGGTCCTGCCCCTGGTCGAGGCGACCGAGGCAGAGTTCAAGGGCGTCGAGGCCGGGCGCATCGGTCGGCTGCACATCGCGATGGAATGCCACGCCTGCTTTGACTGGCTGCTGCCGGTGCTGGACATCTTTCGCCGCGCCTGGCCGGATGTGGACGTGGACATCCGTCAGCGGCTGGCCTTCGGAGCGCTGCCCGCGCTGGTGCGCGAGGAGGTGGACCTGGTGATCTCCTCGGACCCCGAGGATCTGGCGGGCGTCACCTTTCAGCCGCTGTTCGACTATGCGCCGACCTTGGTCGTGCCGGCGGGACATCCGCTGGCGGCCAAGGGCCATGCCGATCCCGCCGATCTGGCCGCCGAGACGCTGATCACCTATCCCATGGACCGCGCACGGCTGGACGTGTTCAGCCAGTTCCTGACGCCCGCGGGCATCGAACCCGCGCGCCAGCGCACGGTCGAACTGACCGCGGTGGCGCTGATGCTGGTGGCATCCGGGCGGGGCGTCGCGGTCATGCCGGACTGGGTCCTGCGGCGCGAGGCCGCGAACCCGGAACTGGTGCTGCTGCCGCTGGGGCCGCAGGGGATCCGCCGCCGTCTGTACGCGGCGGTGCGGTCGGACGACCTGTCGCAGCCCTACATGGCGCATGTGCTGCGCCTATCGCGCACCGAACCCCTGCGGATGCTGCGCGGCCCGTCCAGCTAGGCCGGTGCGTGATGCTTGGCTTTCCGCCGCGTCTGCCCTATGACGCGGCCAACCCCAATTCCCGGAGCACCCGATGGCAAGCGCCAATCTGAACGTGATGATCAAGGCCGCCCGCAAGGCGGGTCGCGCCCTCGTCAAGGACTTCCGCGAGGTCGAGAACCTTCAGGTCAGCGTCAAGGGCGCCGGCGATTTCGTCACCCGCGCCGACCGCGAGGCCGAGCGCCTGATCAAGGAAGAGCTGATGACCGCCCGCCCCAGCTATGGCTGGCTGGGCGAGGAGACCGGCAAGACCGAGGGCGACGACCCCACCCGTCGCTGGATCGTGGACCCGCTGGACGGGACGACGAACTTCCTGCACGGCCTGCCGCACTGGGCTGTCTCCATCGCGCTGGAGCACAAGAAGGAGATCGTCGCCGCGGTCATCTTCGACGCCGCCAAGGACGAGATGTTCGTGGCCGAAAAGGGCACCGGCGCCTATATGAACGACCAGCGCCTGCGCGTGTCGGGCCGCACCAAGCTGTCCGAATCGGTGTTCTCGACCGGGATCCCGCATGCCGGGACCGGCCCGCTGCCCGCGATGATCCAGGATCTGGCCCAGCTGATGCCCGTCTGTGCGGGCGTGCGCGGTTTCGGGTCCGCGGCGCTGAACCTGGCCTATGTCGCCGGCGGACGGTTCGACGGCTATTGGGAACGCGGCACGAAATCCTGGGACGTGGCCGCGGGTATCCTGATGGTGCGCGAGGCCGGCGGTTTCGTCCACGGCATCCGCGAGGGCGACGATCCGCTGGAATCGGGTCGTCTCATCGCGGCGAACCCCACCCTGCTGGACCCCTTCGCCAAGATCATCCGCGCCCGCGACTAGGCTGCAACAGGTCAGGGTTGCAGACCGTGCAACCCTGACCCTCGCTTGACCTTGCGGAATGGTGGGCGCAACAGGGGGCAACCCTGAAGGCGCCCGCTTATGTCCGACGACCGACCGACCCAGCCCTATGCCGCATCCGCCGCCGTCGCGGCGCCGCCCCCGGTTCCGCCGCAGGGGCAGGCCCCCGTCCGCGACCGCACCGGCCTTGCCATCGCCATGATGTGCGCGGTCAGCCTGATCTTCGCCTTCCAGGACGTGTTCTCTCGCATCCTGGGCGGGGGCTATCCGCCGGTGCTGATCGTGATGATCCGGTACTGGGTCTTTGCGCTGTTCGTGATCGCGCTGGTCGCGCGCCAGCCGGGCGGGTTGAAACGCGCCATCCGCACGAAACGCCCCCTGACCCAGATCGCCCGCGGCGTGATCCTGGCGCTGGAGGTGCTGATCATGGTCGAGGCCTTCGTCCGCTTGGGCCTGATCGAGACGCATGCGGTCTTTTCCGTCTATCCGCTGCTGGTCGCGGCCCTGTCCGGGCCGGTCCTGGGCGAGGCTGTCGGATGGCGGCGCTGGACCGCCATCGCGGTGGGCTTTGCCGGGATCATCGTGATCCTGAACCCCGGCGGCGGGGTCATCAGCATGGCGGCGCTGCTGCCCTTTGCGGCCGCGCTGATGTTCGCGCTGTACGGCCTGCTGACGCGACATGTGTCGCGCGACGATCCGGCGATGGTCAGCTTTTTCTGGACCGGGGTGTCAGGGGCGGTGGCCATGACGCTGGTGGGTATCTGGGACTGGCAGTGGCTGGCACCGATGGACTGGGTCTGGATGGCCTGCCTGTGCGTCTGCGGCATGACCTCGCATTACCTGATGATCCGCAGCTATGAGCTGGCCGAGGCGTCGGCCCTGCAGCCCTTCGGCTATACGCAGCTCGTCTGGGTCAGCATCCTGGGCGTGGTCCTGTTCAACGAGACCTTGCGCGCCAACGTCGTGATCGGGGCCGCGATCGTGGTCGCGGCCAGCCTGTTCACTCTGTGGCGACAGCGGATGCGGTCGCGCTGAACCAGCCTTCGGGCAGGCGCGGACCGATGAAGGGCTTGGGCCGCGGCTTGGCCGACAGGGCCAGCGTCAGGCGCGCCGGCGGGGGCGGCACCGCACCGCCGCCCGACAGGTCCCACCGGGTGACGACCGGCGCGGGCGTGCCATGGATGCGCGCACGATAGATCGGCAGCGCCTCGGCCACGCGCATGACATAGTTGCGCGTCTCGTCGAAGGGGATCAGCTCGACCCAGTCCACGGGATCGGCATCGCGGCGCAGGTCGCCGAAATCGTTCAGCCAACGCGCGGACCGCCCCGGCCCGGCATTGTAGCCCGCCGCGATCAGCGCCACGGACGGGCCGAACCGGTCGGCCAGGTCGATCAGGTATTGCGACCCGATCCGCGCGTTGTAGCTGGCATCGTTGGACAGGCGCGCTAGGTCATAGGGCATGCCGATCTGGCGCGTGACCTGTTCGGCGGTGCCGGGCATGACCTGCATGAGCCCCTGCGCGCCGACGGGGCTGGAGGCCGTGTGGTTGAATTCGGATTCCTGCCGCGCGATGGCCATGACCAGTTCCGGGGGCGGGCCCAGGTCCTCGCGCTCCAGCCCGGTCAGGGGGAAATGCGCGACGGGCCAGATCACGCCCTGGTTCGCCGACTGTTTGGCCAGGCGCAGCCCGTGCCAGGGAGTCCCGGCCTCGTACATCAGGCGCGCCATGCGGGCGATGTCGTCGGGCGCCGCGGTTTCCGCCAAGTGCAGCAGAAAGCGCTGCGCATCGTCGCGCCGTCCGCTGGCGACCAGCCACAGGCCTGCGCGAAAGATCGGGTTCTCGCGCAGCGCACTGCCGCGCCAGTCGGGCAGGGTGTCGATGGCCGCGTCGGCCACGGCGTAATCGGCGGGCAGGCTGCGGCCGACCTTCTCCATCGCCAGCTGACCGTAATAGGTGCCGGGCAGGTCGGCCGCGGCGCCAAAGGCCGTGCGTGCGGCGGCATCGTCGCCCAGGGCCTCATGCGCGCGGCCCTGCCAGTAGAAGGCGCGCGACTTGCTGATCGCGGCGCCGACGACGGTTTCCAGATGGTCGAAATGCGTCAGCGCGCGGGCCGCATCGCCGGTCTTCAACGCGGCAAAGCCCGCCAGCCATTCCAGGTCGGCGTAATGGCGGTTGTCGGGCGTCAGGAAATGCGGCGTGGCCAAGCGCAGCGCGCGGTCCCAGTCGCCGTTCCGCATGGCCAGCCGAGTGTAATCCACCCGCATCGACGCCCATCGCGCCGGAACGCGCAGCGCCTCCGCGCTGGTCGAGGATTCCAGCAGCAGGGCCTGGGCGCCCTCATGCTGCTTTGCGCCCACGCGCCAGTCGAAGCGGTCCATCGCCAGGCCCGGATCGGAGCGCAGGTCGGCAGGCAGCGCCAGGATCAGGTCGTCGACGCCGGCACGGCCCGCCTGCACGGCGATCCGGGCGCGGGGCAGGGGGCGGTCGGCCTCGGGCAGGCGGGACAGCAGGCGTTCGGCCTGTGCCCATTCCCCCGCATCCAGCATCGCGGTGATGCGCGCGGGGATCAGCGGCAGCAGTTCGGGAAAGGCGGCCAGCAGGGCGGCCTCGTCCTCGGCCGGCAGGAGTTGCGTGGTGAAGAAGGCCTGACGGGCCAGGGAGGCATCGGCGTCGGGCAGGATCGCGGTCAGCGCGTTCAGGCCGGCCCGCGTGGTGGGGCTGCGGCCGTCGAACCACAGGCGGATGTCGTCGGGATCGGCGCCGGGACGCAGCCGCGCCTCTCCGCGCTGGATCAGCAGGTCTAGGCCGGGCCAGTCGGGATGGTTGCGCAGAAAGCCCGCGTAATCGGCGAAATCGCCGTGGCCTGCGCGCAGGGCGTGCCAGCCGACCAGCGCCTCTCCCAAGGGGCCTGCGGCGCGGGCGGCGTCACGGGCGGTCACCCAGTCCTGGACCTGGGTCGCGGCCAGGGCCAGCGCCATTGCGCCCGGATCCTCGGCCCGTGCGGGCAGGGCCAGGGACAGGGCCAGAAGGCCCGCCATCGTCATGTCACGCAGAAGTCGCATCACCACCCTGTGTCACCGTCAAACGCCCCGCGTGCAATTCACAACCTTGGCAAGTTCGCGGCCCTTGGTTAGGGATGGCCGCGCAATTGCCTGCTTTCACCAAGGATCATCATGGAGCGTGTCATGTTCAAAGGGTCGATGCCAGCCCTGGTCACGCCGTTCACCCCGGACGGCGAGCTGGATCTGGACACGCTGAAGAAGCTGGTCGAATGGCATGTCGAACAGGGCAGCCACGCCATCGTGCCCGTGGGTACCACCGGCGAAAGTCCCACCCTGACCCATGACGAGCATCGCACCGTCATCGAGGAGGTGGTGCGTGCGGTGAACGGTCGCATCCCGGTCATCGCGGGCGCCGGGTCGAACTCCACGCGCGAGGGCATCGGCCTCTTGCAGCACGCGGCCAGCGTGGGCGCGGATGCGGGTCTGGTCGTCACGCCCTATTACAACAAGCCGACACAGGCGGGGCTGATCGCGCATTACACCGCGCTGACGGATGCCTGCGACCTGCCGATCATTATCTACAACATCCCCGGGCGGTCGGTTGTCGACATGATGCCCGAGACGATGGGCGTCCTGGCGAAGATCCCGTCGATCATCGGGGTCAAGGACGCGACCGGCAAGCTGGAGCGCGTCAGCTGCCAGCGCATGACCTGCGGGGCGGATTTCATCCAGCTGTCCGGAGAGGATGCGACGGCCCTGGGCTTCAACGCGCATGGCGGGGTGGGCTGCATCAGCGTGACCGCGAACGTCGCCCCGCGCCTGTGCGCGCAGTTCCAGGAGGCCACGCTGCGCGGCGATTACGCGGCGGCGCTGGAGATCCAGGACCGGCTGATGCCGCTGCATCTGGCAATCTTCGTGGAACCGGGGCTGGTGGGCGCGAAATACGCGATGTCGCGCCTGGGCCTGTGCCACGAGCGGGTGCGCCTGCCGCTGACGCCACTGACCGAACCGACGCGCCATCTGATCGACGCGGCGCTGGAGCATGCGGGCCTGATCTGAGTGCGTCCCGCGACGGCGGGGGGCCAGCCCCCCGCACCCCCCGGTGTCGCGCGGTGCCGGTGTCTTAGCTGAGACCCAGGCCGGCCCGCATCATCATCCGGCGCACGGGTGCGATTCCGTACAACCCGCCAAGAGCCGCGGCGCGCAGGTCGCGCAGCGGGCGCAGCTGCGCCTGACTGGCGCGGTTCAGGGCGTCGATGGCCAGGATGCGTGCATAGGCGTCCGGGCGGCGCGTGCGGTTGTATCGGGCAAGGCTGTCGGCGCTGCCCGGATCGGCGCGGCTGAGCTCCAGCAGCGCCGAGAGGTCGGCCAGGCTCATGTTCAGGCCCTGCGCGCCGATGGGGGGCAGGACATGCGCGGCCTCGGCGATCAGCGCGGTGCGGGGGCCGGCGAAGCGGTCGGCGATCTGGCTGACGATCGGCCAGGCGGTCAGGGGGGTCGCCTGGCGCAGGTGGCCCAGCACCCCGGCGGAGCGGTCGTTCAGCGCGGCTTCGAAGCCTGGGGCGGGCAGGGCCAGCAGCGCGTCGATGGCGGCGGCGTCGTCCATCCAGACCACGGCCGAACCGGGCTGTCCGTCGCGGTCGGGCAGAGGGACCAGCGTGAAGGGCCCGCCGAAGCGGTGCACCTCGGTCGAGACGTTGTGGTGGGGCTGTTCATGCGTCACGGCAAAGGCCAGCGCCTTTTGCCCATAGCGCCAGGTGCGCGTGCCGATGCCCAGGGCGCGACGGACCGCGGAATCGCGGCCGTCCGCGCCGATCAGCAGGCGGGCGCGCAGGCGGCGGCCGTCGGTCAGGGTCACGACCGCACCTTCGGATCGGGGCAGGACCGTCGCCGTGCCGGTGCCGTGGATCACCCGGACCGAGGGCAGGGCCTGGGTGCGCGCCATCAGCTCGCGCCGCATCAGCCAGTTGGGCAGGTTCCAGCCGAATGGCTGGTCGCCGATCTCGGCCGCGTCGAAGTCGCGGGTCAGGCGCGGCGTGGCGGTGGCGCCCCCGGCATCGACGATGCGCATCACCTGCAACGCGGTGGCGTGGGGGGCGAGGCTCTCCCACAGCCCGATGCGTTCGAAAAGCGCGACCGAGGGCATCAGGAAGGCGGTGGAGCGCAGGTCGGCGCCCGCCGCGTCCTCCTCCGTCACCGGGGGGGCAGGATCGACGCAGAGGACCGAGAACCCCTGGGCCCCGAAGGCGCAGGCGGCGATCAGACCGGCCAGCCCGCCGCCCGAGATCAGGATGTCGATGTCGTCGATGCGCGTGTCGGTCATGGCAGGCCCCTTCGGTTCCGGGTCAGACTGCCCCGCCGCGCGGGCGGGGGAAAGGGGCGGCGCTGTCGCAGTCAGACCAGCGCGCGCAGAAATCCGGTCAGGTCATGGGTGCGGTGCTGGACATGCGGGCCGACCCCGCCGGTCAGCGCGTCGGGCCCGTGGCGACCGTCGCCCACAAGAACGGTGCGCATGCCCAGGTCGTGCGGGACGATCAGGTTGCGCGGGTCATCCTCGAAGAACGCGGCCCGCGTGGGGTCGATGCCGGACGCGGCCAGGATCGGCGCATAGGCGCGCGGGTCGGGCTTGGGGTGAAAGCCCGCCTCCTCGATGCCATAGACGGCGTCGAACAGGTCCTCGGGCAGTGCGCGGGCGGCCAGCACGCGGCGGGCATAACCCGCGTCGCCATTGGTGTGGATGATCCGTCGCCCCGGCAGGGCCGCGATGGCCTCGGCCAGGTCCGGGTCGGGGGTCAGCACCGAAAAGTCGATGTCGTGCACGTCGGCCAGATAGGCCGCGGGATCGACCTGATGTTCGGCCATCAGCCCGGCCAGCGTGGTGCCGTGCAGCCGCCAGTAATCCGCGCGCAGGCGGTTCGCATGATCCTGCGGCACGTCCAGCGCGCGCATCATCCAGGCGGTCATACGCACCTCGATCTGCGCGAAAAGCTGCGCCTCGGGCGGGTAGAGGGTGTTGTCCAGATCGAAGATCCAGGTGGTGACATGCGAAAAATCCATGGCAGAGGCATAGCTTGCGCGCTGGCCGCTTGCAATTCGGCGCGCGCGGGCCAATCGTTCGCGGATGAAAGACGCCTATTCCCTGATCCTGACCGCCATCGAGGGCGGCACATACCGCCCCGGCGACCGGCTGGTCGAATCCGAGCTGGCCGAGCGGTTCGGCGTCAGCCGCACCCCCGTGCGCGAGGCGCTGCAGCGGCTGGAGACCCAGGCCATGCTGGTGCGCGACGGGCGCAGCCTGATCGTCGCATCGCTGGACCACAACCAGTTGGCCGAGCTGTACACCGTGCGGGCCGAGCTGGAGGCGCTGGCCGCCCGCCTGGCTGCCCGCCACGCGACGCCCGAGGAGGTGCGCGTGCTGGCCCAGATGGTCGAGGAGGACCGCCGCACCAAGGGCGACCCCGAGGCGCTGGCGCGGGCCAACAAACGATTCCACCGGCAGATCCACCTGGCGTCGCACAACCGCTATCTGGTGCAGCAGCTGGACCTGGTGCATCGGACCATGGCGCTGATGGCGCGGACGTCGCTGGCCGCCGAGGGGCGGGGCGAGACCGCGCTGGCCGAACATGCCCGCATCGTCGAGGCGATCGCTGCGGGCGACGGGGCGGCGGCGGACCGCGCACTGCGCCAGCATATCTCGATGGCGTGGGAGACGCGGCTGAAGCTGGAGGCGCAGGCGGGTGGCTGAGCCGCGCCTGATCCTGACCCAGGACGACATCGACGAAGGGGCCGCGCATCTGGCGGCCGTCTGCCCGGTCTGGGCGCGGGTGCTGCCCCAGCTTGGCCCGCTGCCCTTGCGCCGCCAGCCGGACGGATTCGCGGCGATGGCGCAGGCCATCGTGGGCCAGCAGGTGTCGGTCGCGGCGGCGGCGGCGATCTGGGGGCGGCTGCAGGCCGCTGGGCTGGACCGGGAGGCGACCCTGCGCGAGGCCGATGACGACAGCCTGCGCGCCGCGGGCCTGTCGCGTCCCAAGGCGCGCTATCTGAGGGGGATCGCCGCGGCGGAGCTGGACTGGCAGGGCCTGCGCGATCTGCCCGATGATGAGGCCATGGCGCGACTGGTGGCCCTGCCGGGCATCGGGGTCTGGACGGCCGAGATCTATCTGAAATTCGCGCTGGGCCGCAGGGACGTCTTCGCGGCGGGCGACCTGGCACTGCAGGAGGCGGCGCGCGGCATGTATGGCTTGCCCGAACGCCCCGGCCCTGTGGCATTGCGTGCGCTGGCCGAGCCTTGGGCGCCGTGGCGCGCGGTTGCGGCGCGGGGGCTCTGGGCCTATTACCGCTGGGCCAAAGGACGCGAGGGAATATCATGACCGAACCGCTGCAATCCGCCCGCCGGGGCCCCGAGAAGGCCGGATCGGTCGTCGTCTTCCTGCACGGCTATGGCGCCGACGGGACAGACCTTCTGGGCCTGTCCGAGCCTCTGGCGCCGCACCTGCCCACGACGGCCTTCTATGCGCCCGACGCGCCCGAGCCGTCGCGCAACAATCCGATGGGGTTCCAGTGGTTCCCGATTCCCTGGCTGGACGGATCGTCCGAGGTCGATGCCCGCATCAGCATGGGCCAGTCGGTGGCTGCGCTGAACGAATTCCTGGACACCGTGCTGGCCGCCGAAGAGCTGACCCCCGAGCGGATTGTGCTGGTGGGCTTTTCCCAAGGCACGATGATGGCGCTGCACGTGGCCCCGCGCCGCGACGTGGCCGTGGCGGGGGTCGTCGGATTTTCGGGCCGCTTGTTGACCCCCGAGGTCCTGGCGGAGGAGGCGCGGGTCAAGCCGCCGGTCCTGCTGATCCATGGCGACCAGGACGAGGTGGTGCCCTTCGACGACATGTCCCTGGCCGGCCAGACCCTGCAGGAGGCGGGATTCACCGTCTATGGCCACGTGATGCAGGGGACCGGGCACGGCATCTCTCCGGACGGGTTGTCGGTCGCGCTGGCCTTTCTGAAGGAGCATCTGCCCGACTGATCGCGGGGGCGTCACGCTGCTGTCATCCTGGGCGTCTATGGGATGGTCCGTCGGGAATAGATGCGGGGGCTTGCCAGATCACCGCCGCCAGATATAGTCGACGCAACGGATCTGACGGGCGCCCCGGTCAACCCCACGGGGCAGACGGGAAGGCGCTATGCTGGACGACCATCTTCATTCCGATTTCCGAACGCAGTTCGTGCGCGAGCCGGCCAACCTGCGCCATTTCCCGGCGCTGGTCCTGAATGCCGATTACCGGCCGCTGTCCTATTACCCGTTGTCGCTGTGGCCGTGGCAGGAGGCGATCAAGGCGGTGTTCCTGGACAGGGTGACCATCATCGCCGAATACGACCACGAGGTGCGAAGCCAGCGACAGGCGTTCCGCATCCCCTCGGTGGTGGTGCTGAAGGATTTCGTTCGACCCCAGAAGCGCGTGGCATTCACGCGCTTCAATCTTTTTCTGCGGGACGAATTCTGCTGCCAGTATTGCGGGGCCAAGGGCGATCTGACCTTCGATCATGTCGTGCCGCGGTCGCGCGGCGGGATCACCAGCTGGGAGAACGTGGTCGCAGCCTGTTCGCCCTGCAACCTGAAGAAGGCCAACCGCAGCCTGCGCCATTCCGGCATGCAGCTGCGCAAGCCCGCGCGCCGACCGTCAGCGGACGAGATGCATGCGATCGGGCGGCGCTTTCCGCCGAACCATCTGCACGACAGCTGGATGGACTTCCTGTACTGGGACGCCGAACTGGACAGCTGAGCGATCAGCCGTCGTGATCGTGGCGGTCGCGGTTGTTCAGATGCACCAGCACCGCACCGCTGAGCGCCAGCAGCAGGAAGGCGATCGGGGGAACGCCCGCCGACAGCCCTGCCCACAGCGTCACCGCGGCGGCCAGGATCGTCACGGCGATCAACGCGAGGAAATGGGTCAGCGGCATGGGACACTCCTTCTCCTGACATCCAATATGGGCCGCATGGGTCGGGTTGGGAAGGCCATGCGGAGAATGCGCGACGTTTTGACGGGGACGGGGCGGGATCGCGCCGAGATCCGGCGTCTTGACCGGGGGAATCAGGCGTCCTAGATGGGGCGGCAGAGGACGACCTCCCCCTGACGGGCTGACACTTCCGGGACGGCCCGGACCATTCGGAGGGTTCAGCCATGCCATGGCTTCTTCTGTTCACGGCCGGTCTTCTGGAAATCGTCTGGGCGACGGCGATGAAATATTCGGCCGGGTTCACCCGCCCCATCCCCACCATCGTGATGGTCGTCGGCATGATCGCGTCGTTCTGGCTGCTGGCGACGGCGATGCGGTCGCTGCCCCTGGGGACGGCCTACATGGTCTGGACGGGCATCGGCGCGGTGGGCAGTTTTGTCGTGGGCGTGGTGTTTCTGGCAGAGCCCGTCACCGCGATGCGCATGGCGGCGGCGGGGATGATCGTCGCAGGCATCGTCACGATGAAGCTGGCCTCCTGACAAGTCCCGAGGGCGGGGTGCGCTTGCGTCCCGCGACGGCCGGGGGCGCTGCGCCCCCCGGACCCCCCGCCGCGTCGCGCCCTGCCGACAGAAAACCGCGAAATTCCCGCGTCGGGGGTAATTTCCTTCCGTGCCGAGGGGTGATAGACGCAATGCAAGCCAAAGGAGATCCGCCATGCCCGCCTATCGTTCCCGCACCACCACCCATGGCCGCAACATGGCCGGCGCACGGGGCCTGTGGCGCGCGACAGGCGTGAAGGACAGCGATTTCGGCAAGCCGATCATCGCCATCGTCAACAGCTTCACCCAGTTCGTGCCCGGCCATGTCCACCTCAAGGACCTGGGCCAGCTGGTCGCCCGCGAGGTCGAGGCGGCCGGCGGCATCGCCAAGGAATTTAATACCATCGCGGTCGATGACGGCATCGCCATGGGCCATGACGGCATGCTGTATTCGCTGCCCTCGCGCGAGGTCATCGCCGATTCGGTGGAATACATGGTCAATGCGCATTGCGCCGACGCGATGGTCTGCATCAGCAACTGCGACAAGATCACGCCGGGCATGCTGATGGCATCGCTGCGCCTGAACATCCCCACCGTCTTCGTGTCGGGCGGACCGATGGAGGCCGGCAAGGTCGTGCTGCAGGACGGTCGCGTCAAGGCGCTGGACCTGGTCGATGCCATGGTCGCGGCGGCCGATGATTCGGTCAGCGACGAGGATGTGCAGGCGATCGAACGGTCGGCCTGCCCGACCTGCGGGTCCTGTTCGGGGATGTTCACGGCCAATTCGATGAACTGCCTGACCGAGGCCCTGGGCCTGTCCCTGCCGGGCAACGGATCGACCCTGGCGACCCACGCCGACCGCAAGCGGCTGTTCGTCGAGGCGGGCCACCTGATCGTCGACCTGGCGAAACGCCATTATGACGGCGACGATTACAGCGTGCTTCCGCGCAATGTGGCCAGCTTTGCCGCCTTCGAGAATGCGATGACGCTGGACATCGCCATGGGCGGGTCGACCAACACCGTCCTGCACCTGCTGGCCGCGGCGCATGAGGCCGAGATCGATTTTACCATGTCCGACATCGACCGCCTGTCGCGCAAGGTGCCGGTGCTGTGCAAGGTCGCGCCCGCGAAATCGGACGTGCACATGGAGGACGTCCATCGTGCCGGCGGCATCATGGCCATCCTGGGCCAGCTGGACCGCGCCGGACTGCTGGACACCTCGGTGGGCAGCGTCCATTCCGGCACGCTGGCGCAGGCGCTGGACCGGTGGGACGTGTCGCGCACGACCGCGGCGTCGGTGCACGATTTCTTCCGTGCGGCGCCGGGCGGGGTGCCGACGCAGACCGCGTTCTCTCAGGCGAACCGCTATGACGACGTGGACCTGGACCGCGAGACGGGCGTGATCCGGTCGTCGGAGCATGCGTTCTCGCGTGATGGCGGGCTGGCGGTTCTTTACGGCAACCTGGCCGAGGACGGCTGCATCGTGAAGACGGCGGGGGTGGACGATTCGAACCTGACCTTCGAGGGGCCCGCGCACATCTTCGAAAGCCAGGACGACAGCGTCAGCGCCATCCTGACCGGAAAGGTCAAGGCCGGAGAGGTCGTGCTGATCCGCTATGAAGGACCGCGCGGCGGGCCGGGGATGCAGGAGATGCTGTATCCGACCAGCTATCTGAAATCCAAGGGTCTGGGCAAGGAATGCGCGCTGGTGACCGACGGGCGGTTCTCGGGCGGGTCTTCGGGGCTGTCGATCGGCCATGTCTCTCCCGAGGCGGCCGAGGGTGGCACGATCGGTCTGGTCGAGCAGGGCGACCTGATCCGCATCGACATCCCGAACCGCAAGATCGAGCTGGTGGTCGACGACGCGACCCTGGCCGCCCGCCGCGCCACCCGCGATGCGGAAGGCTGGAAGCCCGCCAAGCCGCGCAAGCGCAAGATCACCACCGCCCTGCGCGCCTATGCGGCGATGACCACAAGCGCGGCAAAGGGCGCCGTCCGGGTGATCCCGGAGTAAGTGGCGGGGCGCCGGTCACTTGGCGCCCTCCAAGTCGCCGATCAGCGCCTCCATCTCGGCGATCTCGCGGCGCTGCGTCTCGATGATGCCATCGGCCAGCGCGCGGACGCGGGGATCGGTGATCTTTGCCCGGGTGCTGGTCAGGATGGCGATGGAGTGATGCGGGATCATCGCCTTCATCCAGGACACCTGGTCCACCGTCGCCTGACTGCGCACCATCGCGACGCCCAGGCCAAGGATGGCGACCGCCCCCGCCAGAACCGCGACATTGGCGCGGCGGTTCGCGAACATCCCCCACATCGCGACCAGCATCACGATCGCCATCCCGCCCCCCATATACAGGGCCATCCAGGCGCGGGTCTGACTGAACCGGACATGTGACAGATCCCAGGTGTTCAGATACATCATCGCGAACATCGCAACGGTCGAGACGGCGATGGTCGCCAGAAAGCGGGCATGGGTCATGGCATGGCCTTTCATAAAAAGTGCCTGCCCCCAACCGGGGACCCACGCCGATGTTCCCTCAGCCCAAGGGACCGGGGCGGCGTTCCTCGGACAGCATCACGTTCGCCTCGACCTGGCCCACGCCGGGCAGGGTCATGATGCGGCGGCGCAGGATGCGTTCGAAATCACTGATGTCGCGGGCGGTGATTCGCAGCCGGTAGTCGAACTGGCCCAGGACGTGCTGGACCAGCTGCACCTCGGGGATGGCGGTGACGGCGCGTTCGAAATCCTCAAGCCCGGTGCGGCCCTTGGCGGCCAGCTTGATCCCCAGGAACACGGTCACGCCAAAGCCAAGCGCGGCCGGGTCCAGCACCACGCGCCGGCCGGCGATCACGCCCTGATCCGTCAGCCGCCGGATGCGCCGCCACGCGGCAGGCTGGCCGATGCCGACCGCGCGCCCGATATCGGCGGCGCTGGTGGTCGCGTCGCGTGCCAGCGCCCGCAGGATGGCCAGATCGGTCGCGTCCAGGTCGGTCACAGGGCCAGATCCTCGCTGTCCTTGATGGTCGCGACCAGCATCAGCGCGTCCAGTTCGGCGATATGCGGCAGGGTCAGGATGCGGTCGCGATAGACCTGCTGCCAATGCGCCATGTCGCGGGCGATGACCGAGGCTCGCCAGTCGACGCTACCCAGGAAGGACTGGATCTCGATCACCTCGGGGACCTGGCGCAGGGCGGCGACGAACTCGTCGAAGGCGCGCGGGTTTGTCTTGTCCAGCGTGAAGCGCAGGCTGACCTCGACCGCCCAGCCCATCGCGCGCCAGTCGATGCGGGCCTGCACGCCGCGCAGGACGCCCGCCTCGCGCATGCGCTCCATCCGTCGCCACAGGCTGGCCGCGGTGACACCGGCGCGTTCGGCCAGCGTCGCATTGGCGGCGGCGGGATCGGCCAGAAGCTGGCGCAGGATGCGGCGATCGGTGGAGTCAGGCATGAAAGTCATGGTAATGGCATTATCATTGCATGATCTTTTCGCAAGATGTTTGAAACACTGATCGAATGCGAAGGTTCGAACCCGGTCCACGAGCTAGAACGGTGTCAGCAAATCGAAAGGACTTCCCCATGCGCGTTTACTATGACCGCGATTGCGACGTGAACCTGATCAAGGACGCCAAGGTCGCGATCCTGGGCTATGGCAGCCAGGGCCATGCCCATGCCCTGAACCTGCGCGACAGCGGTGCCAAGAACGTCGTCGTGGCCCTGCGCGAGGGCAGCCCGTCCGCCAAGAAGGCCGAGGGCGAGGGCCTGAAGGTCATGGGCATCGCCGAGGCCGCCGCCTGGTGCGACGTCATCATGTTCACCATGCCCGACGAACTGCAGGCCGAGACCTACAAGAAGTACGTCCATGACAACCTGCGCGAAGGCGCGGCGATCGCCTTTGCCCACGGCCTGAACGTGCATTTCGGCCTGATCGAGCCCAAGCCCGGCGTCGATGTCATCATGATGGCGCCCAAGGGCCCCGGCCACACGGTGCGCGGCGAATACACCAAGGGCGGCGGCGTGCCCTGCCTGGTCGCGGTGCATCAGAACGCCTCGGGCAAGGCGATGGATATCGGCCTGTCCTACTGCTCGGCCATCGGTGGTGGCCGGTCGGGCATCATCGAGACCAACTTCCGCGAGGAATGCGAGACGGACCTGTTCGGCGAACAGGCGGTCCTGTGCGGCGGCCTGGTCGAACTGATCCGCATGGGCTTCGAGACGCTGGTCGAGGCCGGCTACGAGCCCGAAATGGCGTATTTCGAGTGCCTGCACGAGGTCAAGCTGATCGTCGACCTGATTTATGAAGGCGGCATCGCGAACATGAACTACTCGATCTCGAACACGGCCGAGTACGGCGAATACGTGTCCGGCCCGCGCATCCTGCCCTATGACGAGACGAAAGCCCGCATGAAGGCCGTCCTGCGCGACATCCAGACCGGCAAGTTCGTGCGCGATTTCATGCAGGAGAACGCCGTCGGCCAGCCGTCGTTCAAGGCGACGCGTCGCATCAACGACGAGCATCAGATCGAACAGGTCGGCGCCAAGCTGCGCGAGATGATGCCCTGGATCTCCAAGGGCAAGATGGTCGACCGCGCGCGCAACTGATCTGTCGAAGCCGGGGGTTTCACACCCCCCGGACCCCCGTGGGGTATTTGGGCAAAGAAGATGTCATTCTCCTTTGTCCAAATACCCTGGGGGGAGTCCGAAGGACGGGGGGCAACGCCCCCCTTCCTCATGCCTGCAGCTTGTCCTGCGTCTTCGTCTGGAAATCCGACGCGTCATGGCGTTCATGCAGCTGTTTCGCGGGATCGCCGGACACGTTGTTCACCATGATGCCACGCTGAACCGCCGGGCGCGCCGCGATCTCGGCCTGCCAGCGATGCAGGTTGCGATAGCTTTCGGCATCCAGAAAGGTCGCCGCATCGCCGTAGGCGCCCCCCGTGATCAGTCGCCCGTACCACGGCCAGATCGCCATGTCGGCGATGGTGTAGTCGTCGCCCGCGATGAAGCGGCTATCGGCCAGGCGCTTGTCCAGCAGGTCAAGCTGACGCTTGACCTCCATCGTAAATCGGTCGATCGCGTATTCGATCTTGGTGGGTGCATAGGCGTAGAAATGCCCGAAGCCGCCGCCCAGATAGGGGCCCGCGCCCATCTGCCAGAACAGCCAGTTCAATGTCTCGGTTCGTGCGGCGGGATCCGTGGGCAGGAAGGCCCCGTATTTCTCGGCCAAGTAAAGCAGGATGGATCCTGATTCGAAGACCCTCTGCGGGGGGCTGACCGAATGGTCCATCAGTGCGGGGATCTTGCTATTCGGGTTCGCCGCGACGAAGCCGCTTCCGAACTGGTCGCCGTCACCGATCTTGATCAGCCACGCGTCATATTCAGCGTCATGGCCGGCCTCCAGCAGCTCCTCCAGCAGGATCGTGACCTTCTGCCCGTTGGGCGTTGCCAGCGAATAAAGCTGCAGCGGATGCTGGCCCACGGGCAGGTCGCGGTCATATTGGGCCCCGGCGGTGGGCTTGTTGATGCTGGCGAACTGGCCGCCATTCTCCTTGCCCGGGGTCCAGACCTTGGGCGGGGTATAGTCGTCACTCATCGGGATGTCCTGTGATTGCGTCGGATCAGAGATGTGGGCGGGCTTGCGGAACATCAACCGGGGGCTTGCGATGTTCTTATTATGTTCTATAATTGCAAGATGCTTCCGCCCCGTGATCCCGACCAGCGCATCAAGGCCCGTGGGGCCGACACTCGCCCCGCGGGGCGGTACGAACAGCAGGTCAGGACCCGCGAAGCCGACGACTGGGACATCGCCGAGGATCAATCCCTGCTGCGGACCGAGGTAACGGTCGAGCGCCCGCGCAGCATCATCAGCCGCAATACCTCTCCGGACATCAGCTTCGACCGGTCGATCAATCCCTATCGGGGGTGCGAACATGGCTGCATCTACTGCTATGCGCGGCCGACGCATGCTTGGCTGGGCCTGTCGCCGGGTCTGGATTTCGAGACGCGGATCACCGCAAAGCCCGATGCGGCCGACCTGCTGGCGCGCGAACTGGCGCGGCCCAGCTATCGCCCCGCGCCGATCGCCCTGGGCACGAACACCGATCCCTATCAGCCGGTCGAAAAGCGGCTTGCGATCATGCCCGGCATCCTGCGGGTGCTGCGCGATTGGAACCACCCGGTGACATTGGTGACGCGGGGCCAGACAGTCCTGCGCGATCTGGACCTGTGGGCGGAACTGGCGGCACGCGATCAGGCCTCGGTGGGTGTCAGCATCACCACGCTGGACGCGGATCTGGCCCGCACGCTGGAACCGCGCGCGCCGGCACCCGCGACCCGTCTGCGGATGATCCGGGATCTGTCACGCGCAGGCGTGCCCGTCCGCGTGATGGTCGCCCCGGTCATCCCCGTCCTGACCGAGCCCGAGATCGAGGCGATCCTGACCGCCGCGCGCGAGGCCGGGGCCACCACCGCCACGATGATCCCCCTGCGCCTGCCGCATGAGGTGGCGCCGCTGTTTCGCGATTGGCTGGAACGGCACCGGCCGGGGATGGCCGCGCATGTGATGAACCGCGTGCAGGACATGCGCGGCGGGCGCGACAACGACCCGCGTTTCGGCCACCGGTTTCGCGGAGAGGGCCTGCACGCGAAACTGGCCCAGCAGCGGTTCCGGCTGGCGCGAACCAGGTTGGGGTACCGCACGGGCGGGCCGGCGCTGGACTGTTCGCGGTTCGGGCCGCCGCCCAAGGCCGGGGACCAGCTGTCGTTGTTCTAGTGGCGGCGGTCGTCCTCGCCGCAGCTGCTGAAGGCGCCCAGCTGTGCGGTGATCCGGTCCAGCGCGGGGCGGGGGCCGCGGGGCCGGGTCTCCAGCGCCTCGTGCATCGCGCGCAGATGCGCGGGTATGGTCCCGCAGCAGCCGCCGATGATCCGCACGCCCAGGTCGCGCGCAAGGCAGGCGTAATCGGCCATCAGCTCGGGCGTGCCGTCGTAATGAATATGGCCGTCCTGCAGATGCGGCACGCCCGCATTGCCCTTGGCGATGGTTGGGCGTTCATTGCCCGATGCGGCAAGACCGGTGACCGACCGCAGCAGGTCGGACGCGCCGACGCCGCAATTGGCGCCATAGGCCACGGGCGGATTGGGCAAACGTTCCACCGCGGCGGCCAGCTGTCCGGGCGTCACGCCCATGATCGTGCGGCCCGCCGTGTCAAAGCTGAGGCTGCCGCACCAGGCCATGCCGGCCAGGCGCGCGGCCTCGGCCGCGGCGCGCAGCTCCTCCAGCGAGGAGAGGGTCTCGACCCACAGGATGTCGGCGCCGCCGTCGCGCAGCGCCTCGGCCTGTTCGTGGAACATCTGGACGGCACGTGCATGGGTCAGGCTGCCCATCGGGGCCATGAATTCGCCGCTGGGGCCCATGCTGCCCGCGACGATGACGGTGCGGCCCGCGCGGTCGGCCTGATCGCGGGCGATCTCGGCGGCGCGGCGGTTCAGTTCGGTGACGCGCGCGGCGGCGCCGTGGCGCGCCAGGCGGCTGGCATTCGCGCCAAAGCTGTTGGTCAGGAACAGATCGGACCCGGCCTCGATCGCGCTGCGGTGCAGGGCGGCGATGCGGTCGGGATGGGTGGCGTTCCAGATCTCGGCCGGGGTGTCGGCGTCTAGGCCCATGTTGAACAGGGCGGTCCCCGTCGCGCCGTCGGCCAGCACATGCGGGCGGGTCTGCAGCATCAGGGACAGCGCGTCGGTCATCACCACTTCCTTGGCCACGGCCAAGGGGGCCGGGGCGATGTCGGGTCCAGTCATCAGGTCCATGTCGGGATGTGTCACAGCAAGGAGAATTTTGACAGGAACGAATGAAAAACCGCGCCGGTTTCCCGGCGCGGCAAAAAAGTCTGCGCTTGATCCGGTGGGATCAGTTGCGGTCGCGGTCGTCGCCTTCGCCGTCATCGGCACCGCCGATGTCGTCGAACAGTTCGGCGATCTCGAACTCGGCCTCGGCGTCGGCTTCGGCGGCCATGTCCTGGATGGACTTGCCCTGCGCCTGCAGCTCTGCCTCTTCGGCCGAGCGGGCGACGTTCATGGTGATCGTCGCCTCGACTTCCGGGTGCAGCACGACGGTGACGTCATGCAGGCCCAGGTCCTTGATCGGCTCGCGCAGGACAACCGACTTGCGGTCGACGGTGAAGCCGGCCTCGGTCGCGGCCTCGGCCGCGTCACGCGTGGTGACCGAGCCGTACAGCGCGCCCGAATCGGATGCGGAACGGATGACCACGAAGGTCTGGCCGTCCAGCTTGTCCGCGATCTTCTGGGCTTCGGCCTTCGACTCCGCGTTGCGGGTCTCCAGCTGCGCCTTCTGACCTTCGAACGCCTTGATGTTGGCTTCCGACGCGCGCATCGCCTTGCCCTGGGGCAGGAGATAGTTGCGTGCGAAGCCTTGCTTGACGTTGACGACTTCGCCCATCTGGCCCAGCTTGGCCACACGTTCCAGCAGGATGACTTGCATCGTTCAGGTCTCCTTACTTGACGACATAGGGCAGCAGGGCCAGGAAACGCGCGCGCTTGATGGCACGGGCCAGCTCGCGCTGTTTCTTGGCCGAGACGGCGGTGATGCGCGAGGGCACGATCTTGCCGCGTTCGCTGATGTAGCGCTGCAGCAGGCGGGTGTCCTTGTAGTCGATCGCAGGTGCGTTATCGCCCGAGAACGGGCAGACCTTGCGACGACGGAAGAAGGGTTTGTTGGCCATTCGTCAGATCCTCTCAGTTCCGCTCGCGGCGTTCGCCGCGGTCGCCGCCACGATCACCACGGTCGCCGCGATCGCGGTCGCCACGGTCGCCCCGGGGACGGTCGCCACGGTCACCGCGCTCGCCACGCTCTTCGCGCTTCTGCATCTGGACCGAGGGGCCTTCCTGATGCTCGTCCACGCGGATGGTCATCACGCGCATCACGTCATCATGCAGGCGGGCCAGGCGTTCCATCTCCAGCACGGCGCCCGAGGGGGCGTCGGTGCGCAGGAAGGCATAGTGGCCCTTGCGGTTCTTGTTGATCTTGTAGGCCAGGGTGCGCACACCCCAGTATTCGTGCTCGACGACCTTGCCGCCATTGTCGGCGAGAACGGTCGAGAAGTGTTCGATCAGCCCTTCGGCCTGCGTGTTCGACAGGTCCTGGCGGGCGATCAGCACATGCTCGTACAGAGGCATGGCGATCCTTTCGGTTTGAATGCGCATTTCATCGACGGGCCGTCCCTTCCGCACCCGTCACGAGAGGCTGCGCCGTTACAGTCAAGCTCAGGCGGAAGGATGGCGTGTCATAGCAGCGAACCGCGCGGATGCAAGGGTTTTCGCCCCCGGCCGCGTCCGGCGCCCCTTGCGCCCGTCCATGCGCGCGGCCAATCTGGCCGCCGGCACGACAGGGGGAGCGGCGATGGCGCTGGAAGATGCGAAGACCCAGGTGGATCAGGCCTTCACGCGCGACAGCCTGCGCGGGCTGTCCTTCGAGAACGCCTTTGGCGGGGCCACGAGCTTTCTGCGCCGCCGCTATACCAAGGACCTGGGCGGCGTCGACGTAGCGGTCACGGGCATCCCCTTCGACCAGGCGGTGACCCACCGGCCCGGCACACGCTTCGGACCGCGCGCGATCCGCGAGGCGTCCAGCCTGCAGGCCTTCGATCCGCCCTATGGCTGGGGCTATGATCCGATGGCGGTGCTGGATGTGGTCGATTACGGCGACATGGCGTTCGATTACGCCAATGTCCGCGAGGTGCCCGCCCGAATCGAGGCGCATGTCGGCGCGATCCTGGATGCGGGTGCAGCGCCGATCACCCTGGGGGGCGATCATTTCATCACGCTGCCGATCCTGCGCGCGGTCGCGGCGCGGCGGGGGCCCGTGGCACTGATCCAGTTCGACGCGCATTCCGACACATGGGTCGACGACGACCCGGACCGGATCGACCACGGCACGTTCCTATACAAGGCGATCAAGGCGGGGATCGTGGACCCGGCGGCCAGCGTGTCGATCGGCATCCGCACCGACAATCCCGACACGCTGGGCGTGACCATCCTGGATGCGCCGTCGGTGCATCGGGACGGGATCGAGGCGACGCTGTCGCGGGTGCGGGCGGTGGTCGGCGACCGGCCCTGCTATGTGACCTTCGACATCGACGCGCTGGACCCGGCCTTTGCGCCGGGCACCGGCACCCCGGTCTGGGGCGGGCTGGCCAGCTGGCAGGCGGCGGCGCTGCTGCGCGGGCTGGCGGGGATCGACCTGATCGGCGGCGACGTGGTCGAGGTCTCTCCGCCCTATGACACGACCGGGGCCACGGCGATCGCGGGCGCGCATGTCGCGCTGGAGCTGATCGCGCTGTTCGGCTGGTCGCGGCGATGAGTTGCGTCCCGCGCCGCGCCGGGGGGCTGCGCGCCCCCCGGACCCCCCCGGCGTCGTGCCGGGATGCAAGGGCGCTTGTACGGTCCGGGGCCGGGGGGTAAGCCGCATCCATGTTGCCCCAGGACCGCCTTGACCAGATCGCCGCCCGCTTCGAGTTTCTCGAGGCGCAGCTGAATGCCGGCCCCGCCGCCGACCAGATCGCCAGGATCAGCCGTGAATATGCCGAGCTGAAGCCCGTCGTGGCCCAGATCGACCGCTGGCGCGCCGCCCAGGACGGGCTGGTCGAGGCCCGCGCCCTGCTGGCCGATCCCGAGATGCGCGACCTGGCCGAGGATGAGCTGCGCCGCCTGGGCGCATTGCTGCCCGCGCTGGAGCAGGACCTGCGGCTGGCGCTGCTGCCGCGCGACGCGGCGGACGCGCGCCCCGCGATCCTGGAGATCCGCCCCGGAACCGGGGGCGACGAGGCCGCGCTGTTCGCGGGCGACCTGCTGGAGATGTACCGCCGCCACGCCGAGGCCCAGGGCTGGCAGTTCCAGACGCTGGAACTGACCCGGACCGAGCTGGGCGGCATCAAGGAGGCCATCGCCCGGATCGAGGGCGAGGGCGTCTTTGCCCGCCTGAAATACGAATCCGGCGTGCACCGGGTGCAGCGGATCCCCTCGACCGAATCGGGCGGGCGCATCCATACCAGCGCGGCCACCGTGGCCGTCCTGCCCGAGGCCGCCGAGGACGTCGAGATCGACATTCCCGCGACCGACATCCGCATCGACACGATGCGCGCGTCCGGCGCGGGCGGCCAGCATGTCAACACGACCGATTCGGCCGTGCGCATCACCCACCTGCCCACCGGCATCGTCGTCACCAGCAGCGAGAAGTCGCAGCACCAGAACCGCGCCAACGCGATGGCCGTGCTGCGCGCGCGCCTCTATGACATGCAGCGCGCCGCCGCCGATGCCGAACGATCCGCCGACCGGCGCGCGCAGGTCGGCAGCGGCGACCGCAGCGAGCGCATCCGCACCTATAACTTTCCGCAGGGCCGCATGACCGACCACCGCATCAACCTGACGCTTTATGCCCTGGACCGGGTCATGGCCGGCGACCTGGCCGAGATCATCGACGCGCTGACCGCCCATGACCAGGCCGCCCGCCTGGCCGAGGCGCAGTGAGGCTGTCGGACGCCCAGGCCCAGGGCACGGCGCTGCTGCGCGCGGCGGGCATCGCGGGCGCGTCGCGTGATGCCGACCGCATCCTGGCCGCGGTGCTGGAGATAGAGCCGGGCCAGCTGCGCATCACCGACGACCGCGCGCTGACCGACGATCAGGCGACGCAGTTCAACCGCGGCATCGCGGCCCGCGCCCTGCGCCAGCCCGTGGCCCAGATCACCGGTTTCCGCGATTTCTGGGCGCATCGTTTCAAGGTCACGCGCGACACGCTGGACCCGCGCCCCGAGACCGAGGCGCTGGTCGAGGCGGCACTGGCGCGGCCCTGGCGGCGGGTGCTGGACCTGGGGACGGGGACGGGGGCGATCCTGATCTCTCTTCTGGCGGCGCGTCCGGGGACGACGGGGCTGGGAACCGACATATCCGAGGCCGCGCTGCAGGTTGCGCGTCACAATGCCCGGCGGATCGGCGTCGACGCGCGGTTCCGCCAAGCCGACTGGCTGGACGGGGTCGAGGGGCCGTTCGACCTGGTCGTGTCGAACCCGCCCTATATCGCGGCGATCGAGATGGCGCTGCTGGACCCCGACGTGCGCGACTGGGAACCCCGCCATGCGCTGACGGACGAAGGCGACGGGCTCGGCGCCTATCGCACCATCGCGGCGGGCGTGCGCGGCCTGCTGTCGCCAAAGGGCGCCGCCCTGGTCGAGATCGGACCGACCCAAGGCGCGGCGGTCGCGGCGCTGTTCCGGGCGCAGGGCGCGCAGGTCCGCGTGCTGCCCGATCTGGATGGACGCGACCGGGTGGTGCTGGCGGATTTCGCGCCCGCTGCGGCGGTTTGACGCCCATTTCGGCGTGGTTTTCGCAGTTTTCCCTTGTCTGGCCCGTCATTGCATGGTTAGTCGGCAGCGTGCGACAGGCCCTAGCCGTCGCATGGGTCAGCCTGACAACTGCCGATACCGAAGGGGTGCATCTGGTGCGCCGCGGTTGGGCAAGGCAGGGCTGAACGGAGTGGTCACAGCCCCCGTATCCGTCCGACACCGCCGTCCAGTTCACGCTGGCATCCCGACGCCCGGAAACATTACAGACAAGACTGATGAGATCATCAAAATCCCGCTCGCGTAGCAAATCGAACCGCCAGCGCACGCTGGGGAACATCACCAATCGCGTCTTTGACAGCTCGGGGCCCGAGGGCAAGGTGCGTGGCACCCCCCAGCAGATCATCGAGAAATACCTGACGCTGGCGCGCGACGCGCAGCTGTCCCATGACCGCGTCGCGGAGCAGAGCTTTCTGCAGCACGCCGAGCATTACACCCGCATGCTGGGCGAGGCGAACCGCGAGATGGCCGAACGCCAGGGCCGCCCCGACGATGACGGCTATCAGAGCAACATCGGCAGCCATGGTTATCACCAGGGCGGCCAGAGCGGCGGTCAGAACAACGGTGGCCAGAACAGCGGCGATCGGAACAATGGTGGCCAGAACGGCAACCAGGGCCAGCAGGGCGAGGGCAACCAGCGCCGCGACCATCAGCAGCGTGACGGCGGACAGCAGCGGGACCAGCAGCGCGATGGCGGACACCAGCCGCGCGACGGCCAGCGCGATCACCAGGCCCGCGATGGTCAGCCCCGCGACAACCAGGGTCGCGACAGCCAACCCCGCGACAATCAGAATCGTGACAATCAGGCCCGCGACAATCAGGGTCGTGACAGCCAGCGCGACAACCAGCCGCGTGAGCAGCGCCCGCGGTTCGAGCCGCGCCAGGACGCGCGTCCCGACCTGTCCGAGGAGAACGCGCCGCAGTTCCTGCAGCAGCCCAGCCTGCCCGAGGTGATGCCTGCCACTGAGGACGACGGCGGCGCCGCCGTCCGCACGCCCGAGGCGGAAGCCCCGGCCAAGCCCGCACGGACCCGCGTCTCTCGTCCCCGCGCGCCGCGTGCAGTGTCCGAGGACGGGACGCCCGCGCCGACCCGCAGCCGCCGCAAGCCCGTGGCCGAGGCCGAGCGTTTGGCCCCTGTCCGCCCCGAGGGCGATCAGGACTGATCCGGGCCGATCATCGGAAAGATAGGAAAGGGCGCGCCAGATCGGCGCGCCCTTTGTCGTAAAATCCCATGAAGGGCGTCACTTTGGGCGTCCGGCGTCGTTGCGGGGCCGATGGCGCGGGATCAGCCTTGCCGGGCCGCCTGAAGCGCGCGAGCCAGGGCGCAGAAGCGTTCCAGCTCGATTTCCTCGGCGCGGGCGGTGGGGGGGATGCCGACGCTGTCCAGCAGCGCCTCGATCTGGGGGTGCAGGCCTTTCAGGCTGGCGCGCAGCATCTTGCGGCGCTGGTTGAAGCCGGCCCCCGTGATCTGTGACAGGATCGCCGCATCAGCGGGAAAGCGCGGCTGGGGCAGGGCGGTCAGGTGGACGACCGCGGAATGGACCTTGGGCGCGGGCACGAAGGCCTCGGGCGGCAGGGACATCACGATCTGCGCGTCCGCCCGCCACTGCGCCAGCAGCGCCAGCCGGCCATAGGCCTTGGAGCCGGGACGGGCCACGATGCGTTCGGCCACCTCGCGCTGGAACATCAGCGTCAGCGATTGCCAGAAGGGTGGCCAGTCCCGGGGCGTCAGCCAGCGGATCAGCAGTTCGGTTCCCACGTTGTAGGGCAGGTTCGCGGCCACGCGGATCGGCGGCGTCAGGTGCGCCAAGGGGTCGATCTGCAGCGCGTCGCCGGTGATGACCGTCAGGCGGCCGGGATAGGCGTCGGCGATCTGTTCCAGCGCGGGCAGGGCGCGGGGGTCCTTTTCGATGGCCAGCACGTGGCGTGCGCCGCAGGCCAGCAGGCCACGGGTCAGACCGCCGGGGCCGGGACCGACCTCGAGGACGTCGCATCCGGTCAGGTCGCCCGCCTGCCGCGCGATCTTGTGCGTCAGGTTCAGGTCCAGGAGGAAGTTCTGGCCCAGCTGCTTTTTCGCGCGCAGGTCATGGGTCGCGATCACCTCGCGCAGGGGGGGCAGGTTGTCGATCATCGCAGGATCCTGGGGGCGGGGGCGCGCCAATGGGTATTTGGGCAAAGGAGAAACCTCATGCCCGGCTGTCCGCCATGGAGCGCGCCAGACGCAGCGCGGCGATGGTCGAGGACGGATCGGCCAGCCCCTTGCCCGCGATGTCGAAGGCGGTGCCGTGATCGGGCGAGGTGCGGATGAAGGGCAGGCCGAGCGTCACGTTCACGCCGCCGTCGAAGTCCAGCGTCTTGATGGGGATCAGGCCCTGGTCATGATAGCAGGCGACGGCCGCGTCATAGCGCGCCCGCGCGGGGGCGTGGAACAGGGTGTCCGCCGGATGGGGGCCGGTGACGTGCAGGCCCTGATCGCGCAGACGGGCGATCAGGGGGGCGATCATGTCGCGGTCCTGGGTGCCCATCATGCCGCCTTCGCCCGCATGGGGGTTCAGCCCCGCAACCGCGATGCGCGGGGTGGGCAGGCCGAAGTCGCGGATCATCGCGGCATGGGTCAGGCGGATCGCCTGTTCCAGTGCCTGTTCGGTCAGGGCTGTGGGCACGTCGGCCAGGGGGATGTGGCTCGTCGCGGGCACCACACGGCAGGGCGGCGTCACCGTGGTCGAGGCCAGCATCATCGCCACCGGCACGTCGCCCGCCAGATGCGCCAGGAATTCGGTATGGCCCGGGAAGGCGAAGCCCGCGCCGCGGATCAGAGCCTCCTTGCTGATGGGGGCGGTGCAGATCGCGGCCACGCGGCCGGCCATCGCCAGATCGACCGCGCGGGCGATGACCGCGACGACATCGGCCGCATGGGCGGGGTCGGGGCGGCCGGGCGTGGCGGGGCCTGCGAAGTCATGGCGCAGCACCGGCAGGTGTCCGGGCGGAACGGCATCGTCGGGGTCCGCGACCGGGGTCCAGGCGGCGGTCGGAGGCAGGTGGCGCGGATCGCCCATCCAGACCAGGTCCACGCCCGCGGCCAGCGCCAGCGGCGCCAGTTCGGGGCCGATTCCCGCGGGTTCGCCGCAGGTCAGCAGGATGCGCGCCATCAGGGCCGCCGGATGATCGCGTCGGCCCGCAGATCGGCCAGCAGCCCTTCGGCGGCGGTGTTGATCTTGGCGTTGAACAGCCGGTCGCGGACGGCCTCGCGCGAGGGGATGCCCTGGACTTCGGGCTGGGGGATCGCCGCCTCGACCCCGTCATCGGGCAGGGCGGTGGTGGCCACCTGGGCCTGGGCGGCCAGCGCGGGCTGGCGCGAGCATAGCATCACCAGATCGGCCCCCGCGCCCGACGGGACCACCCCGGCCTCGTTGGCGTCCAATGAGGCTAGGCGCGCGCCGATCATCTGTGGGATCGCGCCTTGGGACACGGTCTGGCGCTGGATCTGGGCGGCGGCCTCGGGGCCTGCCTGGACGTAAAGGTCGTCGCAGCTGGTGGCCCGCGCGGCCAGGCTGGCCGCATCGGTGACCGAGGCCAGCCGCAGGGTCATGTAGTCCAGCACCTGTTCCCGCGCGCCCGGGCGCAGCGTGCCTTGGGCGTCGCGCAGGAAGAACAGGACCACCGCGCCTTCGACCGGCAGGGGCGGCGTGGTCTGGCCGGGCTGCAGGCCGGCGATAATCGGACGCAGGCTGGGCGGCAGGTTGTCCAGCGCCAGCAGTTCCAGCCGCCCGCCCGCCTCGGCCGAGGGGGTGGCCGAATACTGCCGCGCGGCTTCGGCGAACTGGGCCTCGGTCGGGCGCGAGGCGGCGATGCGTTCGGCCAGCTGCAGGGCCTGCGCCTCCTGTCCCGGCGGGGCGGGGATGATCAGCTCCGACAGCAGGACGCGGTCGATGATCGGCGTCTCGATCACGCGCTGCAGCTCCTGGTCGACCTCGGCGTCGGTGACGTTGACGCGGGGCAGCAGGCGGGCGCGCACGACGTCGCGCCAGACGGTGCCGGCCTCGACGAAATCGCGGAACACGCCTTCCTCGATGCCGGCGCGTTCCAGCTGGGCGATGAAGCCCGCCGCGTCCAGTCCCGCGCGGCCTGCGAATTCCTCCAGCCCGGCCTGCAGCCCCTCGGGGGTGATCTCGACGCCGATTTGGCGGGCGGCCTGGATGCGCAGGCGGTCGTCGACCAGTGCCCGTTCGGCAGCGGTGGCACTGGCGTCGGGGGCGCCGATCACCTGCATGAACCGCATCCGCTGATCGACCTCATAGCGGGTGACGGCGCTGTCGTTCACATAGACGACGGGCGCGAACAGGTTCTGCGCCGCCGCCGGCGCCACGGCGCCCGTGGCGATCATCGCCGCCAGGGCGATACCCGAAAGAAATTGCCGCATGTCTGCCCTCATCTGGTCCTTGGCCCGCAGGTTAGCGCATGCAGTTGCGGCGCGCCACCGTGCCGGGGCCGTCTTCTTGTGCGCCGAACCCGCCAAGGCGGACCGACAGGTCGAAGCTGGTTTCCGCGCGCAGCAGGTCGCTGCTGCTGAAGCGCCGCGACAGGCCGCTTTCCAGCGTGATGCATTCGTTGCGATAGGCCACGCGCAAGGCCGCGCGCTGTGCCCGGTCGGCGGCGAAATCATACCGCGTCTCGGCCTCGCCCCACCAGCCGTCCGCGATCTGCCATCCGACATTGGCGGCCAGTTCGCTGGCGTTGACGACGCGGCCCTCGTCTTCGTCGCGGTCGATCCAGATATAGCCGGCCGACAGGTTCAGGTCCGGGCGCAGCCAGCCCACCCGCAATTCGTTGCGCGAGATGCGCGCCGAATCGTCGAACAGCGCGCGGTTGGCCACGGCCAGCCCGCCGCCATTGTCGAAATTTGCGGCCAGCAGCCAATCCGAGCTGCGCCCGCCCAGGGGGCTGTCGGCGGCAAAGTTGTCGGCATCGCGTGCGCGCAGCACGCGCCCGCCGGTCACCCCGATCGACCAGCCTGTCGGATCGATCCGCGTCCAGGTGGCGCCGATATTGGCGCGCAGCCCGGTCTCGCGCACGTCCCAGCCCGGAAAGCGGTTGTCCGAGAACAGGTTGCCTTCGTCGAACTCGATCAGGCGGCTGTCCTCGTTCGGGATGTCCTGGTCGCGGCCGCGCGGCGAATAGAGGACCTGGACCACCGGCTCGACGATATGGGTGGCGCCGCCCGTTCCGCCGGCCAGGGGCCAGCGCAGTTCGAACCCGACCTGCGGATCGACGCGGGTCACGACGTCGTCGAACTGGTCGTCCTGCGCGATGCGGTACAGATCCGCGTCCAGCCCGGCCAGGGCGGCCGCGACGATCCCGCCGGGCAGGATCTGGTTGCGTCGCCAGTCCAGGCCTACGGATGCGCGCGCCACGTCGCGACCGACCAGGTCGCTGTCCGACGGGCGGCGATGGGCATGGGCCGACCATTCCAGCAGCGCCTCGCCGCCGATCAGGCGTGGCGTCAGGCGGCGCATCCAGATGGCGTCGGCCACCTGTGCCGGAGAGGTCGCGTTGTCCTCGTCCTCGCGCAGGGTCTCATAGTTGCCGACGCGGCCCCAGAACAGTTTGTCGCGGCGCACGCGTTCGACGCTGACGCCGCTCCACAGGCGGTCGGCATCGGTGACGCCGTAATCCAGCAGATAGGCGCGGTCGCTGGCATGCTGGACCTGCAGCGCCAAGCGATAGTCGCGTGGCAGCAGGAACTGGGCCGCGCCGAACAGATATCCGCGCGTCTCGCCCGGGCGCAGGTCGTCGCGGCTGATCGCGCCGTTCCATTCCGTGGCCCCGGTGGTGAAGGCCTGGCGATAGCGCAGCTCCAGCGTGCGGGTGCGGCTTTCGCTGACATAGGGGGTGACGGTCAGGTCGGTGCTGTCGCCCAGGGTCTGGAAATACGGCAGCTTGACCCCGAACCCCAGGCCCGATGTCGTGCGGATCTCGGGGCGCAGAAAGCCCGAGCGGCGTTCCACCGACGGGTCGGGCGCGGTCACGCGGAAGGGCACATAGGCCAGCGGCACGCCGAAGGCACGCAGCTGCGGGCGGTCGAAGGTGATCAGCCGCGTGTCGGCGTCGTGGATGATGCTGCGGGCGCGGATCTCCCACAGGGGTGTCGGATCGGTCGCGCAGATCTGGCAGCTGGAGGCCACGACATTGTCCAGCTGGCTGATCCGTCCGTCCTCGCGCCGCTCCAGCCGGGTCGAGGCCAGCTGCAGTTCGCGGGCCAGCACCAGCCGCGCGCCCAGGACGATGCCGTCCTGCAGTTCGCTGTCCAGCTGGGCGCTGTCGGCGATCAGGATGGCGTCGGTCTCGGGGTCGGCGGCGCCGGGGCGGGACAGGTGGATCGGCCCCTCGATGGTCAGATCGCCGCTGTCGCCGTCGACGACGATCCGGTCGGCAACCAGCCGGGCGCCCTGGTGCCAGACCACGACGCCGCCGGACGCGGTCAGGGTCTGGTCGCCCGCGACGTCGATCCGGTCGGCCAGCAGCGTGGCGGCCCCGGACTGGGGATCGCGCGGCCCGCTGCCGGGAAGGGTCACGTCGGCATCGGGCCCCACAACCATCGGGTTCTGGGGCGAGGGGGTGCGGTCGGCCACGGGCGCGCTGCCCAAGGCCACCGATTCGGGCGCCAGGGCCGTCACCCCGCTGTCGGCGGACATGCTGCCCGGCATGCCCGTCAGCGGCTGCACCCCCATGCCGTCATCGGCATCGAACATCGACTGGGCGGCCAGCGGACCGGACAGCGCGATCAGCGCCACCCCCGCCCGCAGCAGGCCCCGGCTTACCATGCGCGCGCTCATCCGTCCTCCCGTCTCAGGATCAGCCCCAGGGCCAGCATCGCGCCGACCAGGGGCGGCGTCCAGGCCGCCATCGCGGGCGGGATCTGCCCGTTATCCCCCAGAACCTGCGCCAGGTTGCGCAGAAAGAACAGCGCGATCCCCGCGCCGAACGCCATCAGCACGGCACCACCGGTGTTGCGGCCCCGCACATGCTGCATGGTGAAGGCCGCGGCGATCAGCACCATCGCGGCCATCAGGAACGGGCGTGCCAGTTCGGTCTGGAACCAGACCTTGTGCCGGGCGGCGGAAAAGCCCGCGCGTTCCAGCCCGGCGATGAACTGCGGCAGCTGCCAGACCGACACCGATTCGGGACGACCGAACCCCTCGCGGATGCGCTGGGCGGTCAGGTCCGACGCCAAGGTCATCGCGGCGCTGCGGGTCGCGGCCGCCTGCGGATTGGGCTGATCCAGAGGAAAGTCGCTGACATCGCGCAGGTCCCAGGCCCCGGGGGTCAGCCGCGCCTCTCGGGCCTCGATGCGACGGATCGGACCGGCCTCGGCGCCGAAGACCAGGAAGCTGGCGTCATACAGGGTCACGGCATCGGGGCTGGCGCGGCTGGCGCGGATCACGATCTGGCCGGCCTCCTCTCCGCCCTGCTGGACGGCCTGGCGCAGCCATACGGCGCTGTCGCCAAGGCTGACGGTCTGGCTGCCGGCGCGGTCGATCTCGGCCACGGCGTCGTCGTAAAGCGAGCCGGTGGCGGCGACCAGCGGGTTCAGCAGACCAACGGTCAGCGCCCCCAGCACGATCGCGGTGGCCACCGGCGCGCGCACCACGCGCAGCGCCGACCGGCCCGATGCGCGGATCGCCACCATTTCCGAACTGCGGGCCAGGCCCAGGAACAGCGTGATCCCGGCCAGCACCGTCATCAGCGGCAGGATGGAATAGAAGCTGCCGGCGATGTTCAGCCCGGCCAGCCGCGCCGCCCCGCCCAGGCCGATGTCGCGGCCCGAAAAGCGGCGGATGATCTCGATCATGTCGATCAGGAACAGGATCAGCAGGAACACCCCCGCGATCATCATGAAGGCGCGCAGGAAGCGGCGCGCGACGTAAAGAGCCAGGATCATCGGGCGACCTCGCGTGGTCCGCGCGGCCGGGCGGCCAGCCACAGGAAGGACAGGCACAGCCCCGCGCCCAGGACGGCGGGCAGATACAGGAGCGGCCACAGCGCAGCATCGCGGCCAACCTGGTTCGCGGCCGCGTTGGTCAGGAACTGCACCGCGATCAGCGACAGGGTGGCCCAGCCCACCTGCCGCCACACCCCGAACCGCGAGAACCCGCCGATCAGCAGCGTGGCAAAGCCCAGCATCGCGGCGATCGGCGACAGCAGCGGCTGGGCCAGCCGCTCATGCGCCTCGCGCTGCGCGTCGGCGGCGGTCGCGCCGGTGGCCTCCAGGACGGCCGGGTCGGCCTGCAGCAGCGCCAGCGTGCCGAAATCGCGCAGGTCGCGGCCCCGGCTGCCGCCGCCCGCGAACATCGCCCCCACGTCATAGCTGAATTCGTCGAAACGGGTCACCGACAGGACCGGGCCGTCGGGGCCGGGGCGCAGGTTCTGCGCCATGCCCTCCAGCAGGATCAGGACCGGGCCGGTATCGTTCCGGACGACCAGCGCCTCCTGCGCGGTATAGGTGACCTGGTCGGCGGGATCGCGCGAATCCTCGATGAACAGGTCCAGCAGGCGACCGTCGCCCGCCACGTCGCGGATGAACAGCGTGACCCCGCGCGCCGGGTACTGGAAGCTGCCGGGGCGCAGGAACTGCGCGGTCACGTTTTCGGCAATCTCGGCGCTGCGGTCGGCCAGGCGGGCGCGGGCCATGGGCACCAGCCCGTGAACCAGCACCGCCACCATCACGCCGACGAAGACGCCGAAGATCAGCACCGGCCGCGCCAGCCGCCACGGCCCCAGGCCCGCCGACTGCATCGCCACCAGTTCGGATTCGCCGGCCAGGCGGTTGGTGCCATAGGCGGTCGCCGCGAATGCCGCCACCGGCAGCACGACCGAGATGACCAGCGGCAGCGTCAGCGCCGTGAACTCCAGCACCACCAGGGCGGTCTGGCCGTCGTTCAGCAGATCGTCGAACAGGCTGACCGCCCGGTTGATCCAGTAGACGGAGACCAGCACCAAGGCAAAGAACCCGAACAGCGTCAGCAGCTGTCCCAGGATGTATCGGTCGATGCGCGGCATGGATGGTCCTTGGCGTGACGTTCCGTCCTGCTTAGCGGCAAGGGCGGCTCTGGAAAAGGGCCGGGCGGGGGTCTAGGGTCGGCGCAACCAGACGTGAGGACCGTTTTGCAATGACCCAACCTGTCGAAATCAACTTCACCGAGGTCGCGCTGGACAAGCTGGCCGATCACAAGGGCCGCGTGGCTCTGATCATGACCGACGCGTCCAAGCTGCCGGGCAAGCTGCCCCGCGTGATCCGCGACGCCGCGACACGCGCGTTGGCCTCCAAGGCGGGCCGCGCGCTCAAGCCCGGTCAGGCGCTGGAGCTGGCCTTTCCCGCGGGCATGGCCGCCGACGCGCTGATCCTGGTCATGCTGCCCAATTCCGCCACCCAGGCCGAGGCACGCCGCGCGGGGGCCGCCCTGGGCGCCAAGCTGGGCACCGGGCACACGCTGGTTCTGGCGGGCAGCCACAAGCAGGCCGGACAGATCGCGTTCGGGCTGGCGCTGCGGGGCTATGATTTCTCGGTCTACAAGACCAAGCCCGCGACGCCGGACGCCGCCCCGGCCCAGGCCGAGGGGCTGATCCCCGAACAGCAGGCCGGACAGGACGACGCCGTCCTGGGCGACGCGCAGGCGACCGAGGCCCCCGACAGCGCCGATGCGCCCATCGGCGACAAGGCCCGCGTCACCGTGATGGTCAAGGACCCCGAGGCATTGGCGAAATCCGCCCAGGACGCCGCCGCGGTGGCCGAGGGCGTGTTCTTCACCCGCGACCTGGTCAACGAACCCGCCAACGTCCTGACCACCACCGACTTCGCCGACCGCCTGCTGGCCATGCAGGAGATCGGCTTGGAGGTCGAGGTTCTGGACGAGGACCAGCTGGCCAAGCTGGGCATGCGCGCCCTGCTGGCCGTCGGCCAGGGCAGCGAATCGCCCTCCAAGGTCGTGGTGATGCGCTGGAACGGCGGCGGCGACGAGGCGCCGCTGGCGCTGGTCGGCAAGGGCGTCGTCTTCGACACCGGCGGCATCTCGATCAAGCCGGGCGCCGGCATGGAGGAGATGACCATGGACATGGGCGGCGCGGGCGTCGTCGCGGGCACCATGCGCGCCCTGGCGCTGCGCCGCGCCAAGGCCAATGTCGTGGGCCTGGTCGGCCTAGTCGAGAACATGCCCGACGGGCGCGCCTATCGTCCCGGCGACATCCTGAAGTCGATGAAGGGCGACACGATCGAGGTCGTGAACACCGACGCCGAGGGCCGCCTGGTCCTGGCCGACGTCCTCTGGTACGCGCAAGAAACCTATCGCCCCCGCGCCATGATCGACCTGGCGACCCTGACCGGCGCGGTCATCATCGCGCTTGGCCATGACAATGCGGGCGTCTTCTCGAACGACGACATGCTGGCGGGCCAGATCCTGTCGGCCGCCAAGGCGGAGGGAGAGGGCGCATGGCGCCTGCCCCTCGGCGCGGCCTATGACGGGCTGATCAACTGCCGCCTGGCGGACATGAAGAACTCGGGCGGGCGCGCGGCGGGCTCGATCACCGCGGCGCAGTTCCTGCAGCGCTTCGTCAAGGAAGGCCAGCCCTGGGCGCATATCGACATCGCGGGCGTGGCCCTGCCGCCGGGTGGCACCGACCTGGCGCCCAAGGGCGCGTCGGGCTGGGGCGTGATGACGCTGGATCGCCTGGTGCGCGACGGCTTCGAGGACGCGTGAGCCCCGCGGCGTCTGCGGTGCACGCCTCGTGCACCGCCTGCGCACGCCCCGGACGCCCGCGATCGTCGGCGTCCGGGGCGACGGCACCCCTTGCCGGCGGGCGTGCCGCCATCGCCGGGGTGCTGCGCTGACATGGGCAAGGCGCTGTTCTATCACCTGACCCGGTCCCCGGCCGAGGCGCTGCTGCCGGTCCTGCTGAGCAAGGCTCTGTCCGCGGGTTGGCGGGTCGAACTGTCGGCCCCCGACCCGGATCGTCTGGACCGGCTGGACCAGCAGCTGTGGCAGGGCGACGGCTTCCTGCCGCACGGCCTGTCCGGCGGACCCCATGACGCGCGACAGCCGATCCTGCTGACCCTGCCCGATCAGCCCGCCGCCAACGACCCGTTCTGCCTGATGGCGCTGGACGGCGCCCCGGTTGCGCCCGATCGCGCGCAGGCCGTGCAGCGGACCTGCATCCTGTTCGACGGGGGCGACGCGCAGGCGCTGGAACGCGCCCGCGCACAATGGCGCGAGCTGACCGCCGCGGGCGTCGAGGCGGAATACTGGTCCGAAGAATCGGGCAAGTGGGAACGCAAGCGCTAGGGCAGGACGGTCATGTCCGGGTGCCGGCCTTCCGGGGGGTCAGGGGGGCTGGCAGCCCCCCTGCCACCGTCCGCGACGACGTCCTTCAGGCGCTGGCATGTCCCGCCAGGCGGGCGTGCAGGTCCGACCGCGCCAGATCGGATTTCGGCCCCTGCAGCACCGCGCGCCCGCGTTCCATGACCAGGAACCGGTCGCCCAGATCCCAGGCAAAGTCAAAGAACTGCTCAACCAGCACGATCGCCATGTCGCCCCGGTCGCGCAGCCCGGCGATCACCCGCCCGATCTGGGCGATGATGTTGGGCTGGATCCCCTCGGTCGGCTCGTCCAGCAGCAGCACGCGGGGCCGGGTGATCAGCGCGCGGGCGATGGCCAGCTGCTGCTGCTGGCCGCCCGACAGATCGCCGCCCCGCCGATGCGCCATTTCGGCCAGCACCGGAAAGCTGTCGAAGATCGCATCCGGGATGCGCCTTTCGCCGCGGGGCAGGCAGGCGAACCCGGTCTCCAGGTTCTCGCGCACCGTCAGCATCGGAAAGATGGCGCGGCCCTGCGGGACATAGCCCACGCCCATCCGCGCCATCCGCTGCGCCGACAGCCGGCCCAGGGGCTTGCCGTCCCAGGTGATGTCCCCGCCCGACCGGGGGTGCCTGCCGGCCAGCAGGTTCATCAGGCTGGTCTTGCCCACGCCGTTGTTGCCCATCACGCAGGTGACCTCTCCGGGGCGCGCCACCAGGTCGATCCCGTGCAGGATCTGGCTGCCGCCGTAATGCAGGGTCAGGTTCTTGGCCTCGATCATCTCATCGCCCCAGATAGACGTCGATGACGTCGGGATTGCGGGTCACGTGGTCCAGGCTGCCCTCGGCCAGCACGGACCCCTGGTGCAGCACGGTCACCTTGCAGTTCAGGCGGCGCACGAAATCCATGTCGTGTTCGACCACCACCACGGCACGCGTTTCCGCCAGCCGGCACAGCAGCGTCGTGGTCTGTTCGCGTTCCGCCAGGGTCATGCCGGCCGCGGGTTCGTCGACCAGCAGCAGCCGCGGGTCGGATGCCAGCAGCATCCCGATCTCCAGCCACTGCTTCTGGCCGTGGCTCAGCTCTCCGGCCGGGCGGGACAGCTGGTTGGCCAGCCCGACCTCGGTGGCCAGCTCGCTCACGCGGTCCCGCGACGCGGCCGTGGGCCGCCAGCCCAGCACCGCGAACGGGCTGCGGTCGGCCTTCAGCGCCATCACAAGGTTGTCGGCGACCGACTGGTCCTCGAACACGGTGGGGCGCTGAAACTTGCGACCGATCCCCTCGCGGGCGATCTGCGCCTCGGACAGCTTCAGCAGCGATTTCGACGTGGCCCCCCACAGCACCTCGCCCGTGTCGGGGCGCGTCTTGCCGGTCACGATGTCCATGAACGTCGTCTTGCCTGCGCCGTTCGGCCCGATCACCGCGCGCAGTTCGGCCGCGTTGATGGAAAAGGACAGGTTGTTGATCGCCTTGAACCCGTCGAAGGACTTGCTGATCCCGCTGACCTCCAAAAGCGCGCTCATGCCCGGTCTCCCTTGCGGCCGAACAGGTCGAACACCCCGGCGATGCCCTTGGGCGCGAACAGCGTGACCAGCACAAAGGACAGACCCAGCAGCACCTGCCACCAGTCGACCCAGTTGACCACGTATCCCGGCAGGTGGATCGACGGCGCCCGCCCGCCGGTGAACCAGCTGGACAGAAGCGACACGACCACCGCGCCGATGACCGCGCCGTAGAGCCGTCCGCGCCCGCCGATCGCCACCCAGACCGCCAGGTAGATCGAGGCGATGGGCATCATCTCGGCCGGGTTGATGATCCCGGCCTGGGGATAGTACAGCGCCCCGGCGATGGCGGTGATCATCGCGGCCAAGGTGAAGACGACCAGCTTGAACCCCTCGACCGGGTATCCCAGGAACCGCACCCGCGTCTCGTCGTCGCGGATGGCGCGGGTGACGCTGCCGAACTTGCCGCTGACCAGCCAGGCCGCCAGGGCATAGAACAGCGCCAGCGCCGCGGCCGAGGCCCACAGGAACCACACCGACAGGGTCGCCTGGCCCACATGGTCCAGCCCCGGCAGGTTCTGCAGGCCCGACAACCCGTTGTTGCCCCGGAACCCGCTGTCGTTCTGAAACAGCCACAGCGCCAGCGCCAGGGTCATCGCCTGGGTCAGGATCGAGAGATAGACGCCGTTGACGCGGCTGCGGAAGGCCAGCCAGCCGAAGACCAGCGCCAGAAGCCCCGGCACCGCAACGACCAGCAACAGCTGCAGCCACAGCGAATGCGCAAAGGACCAGACCAGCGGCAGGTCGGACGACCCGACCACGCCGAAGATCTGGTTGGTGACCGCGTCGCGGACCTCCTGCGGGGTGGGGGGGATGGGCGACTGCGCCAGCTGCGGCGCGACGATGGCTTCGGTGCGCGCATACATCAGCCATTGCCCGATCATGTAGCCGCCAAGCGCGAAGAACGCCATCTGGCCCAGGGACAGGATGCCCAGGTATCCCCAGACCAGGTCCATCGCGACCGCCGCCAGCGCCAGGCACAGCGTCATGCCCAGGATCTTGACCGTCGATGTCGGCAGCGCGCCGGTGCCATAGGCCTGGCTGGTCAGCGTGACGGCCAGTGTCAGCACCGCCAGCACGGCCAGCATCGCCAGGACCGACGGATTCCTCAGGATGAAGGGGGTTCGGGTCATGTCTTACGCCTCGGCCGCGCGACCGCGCTGCGGGATGATCCCGCGCGGCCGGAACTGGATGAAGATGATGATGAACAGGATCATGAAGGTCTGGGCGGCCAGCGTATTGGCGGGGTTCATGAACTCGATCACCTTGGACAGTCCGCCGATCAGGGTGGCCCCCGCCAGCGTGCCCCAGATGTTGCCCACGCCGCCCACGACCACGGTCATGAAGCTTTGGACGATGTATTGCTGGCCGATTTCCGACGTGACCTGCGCGAACAGACCGATGGCCACACCCGCGATGCCCGCGATGCCGGACCCCAGACCGAAGGTCATCATGGCGATGCGGTCGGGGTTGATGCCCATGGATGCCGCCATGCCGGGGTTCTGGGTGACCGCGCGGACCTCAAGGCCCAACCGGGTGCGCTTCATGATGAACAGGAACAGCCCCAGGAACAGCAGCGCCAGCACGAAGATCGCCACCCGGATCGCGCTGATGCCAATGACGTCGTTCACGGTGATCGACCCCTCCAGCCAGGCGGGCGCGGTCAGCGGGCGGGCCTGGGTGCCGAAGATGTTCTTGGCCAGCTGCTGCAACGCGATGGACACGCCGAAGGTCGCCAGCAGCGTCTCCAGCGGGCGGTTGGCCAGGTGCCGGACCACCAGACGGTACAGAACCACCCCCGCCAGCGCGGTCACCGCGAAGGCCAGGGGCAGCGCCACCACCAGCGACAGCGTGCGGTCCGCGATGACGGTCTGGACCGTGTAGGCGGTATAGGCGCCCATCATGATGAATTCGCCATGCGCCATGTTGATGACCCGCATGACGCCGAAGGTGACGGCCAGCCCGATGGCCGCCAGGAAATAGATCGAGGCCAGCGACAGCGCGTCCAGCCCCAGGTCGATCCCGGTCATCGCGCCAAGGCGCACCTGGGCGCGGATCTGGGCGGCCTTGGCCGCGTCCGTCACGGCCGGATCGGGTTCGGCATAGACCTCGAAGAAGCGGCTGGCATCCAGGGCGGCCTGGATTTCGGTTTCCGTCGCGGCGGGGGGGACGGCGCCTGCCGCCTCCAGCGCCTGATAGGCACGGTCGCGGGCGGCCTGGTCGGACAGCTGATCCACGGGCACGCCCGCCACCGCCCCGTCGGTGATGTTGGCGGCCAGCGCCGCGCGCTGATCGGCACCCGACAGGGGCGGCTGCAGCAGGTCCTGCTGGACCAGCTGGGCCAGGGCCGCCTCGCGCGTGAGGCCCGCATCGCCGGGGGTCAGTTCGCGCGCGACATTGGCGCCCGGCGGCGTGTCGGGGGCCACCACCGCGCGGGTCACCAGAAGCGGGTTCAGCGCGGCGCGGAAATCCAGGCCGACGTCGCCCGCCATCTCCTCGATCGCGGCGACGCGGGCGGCGCTGTCGGGGTCGTGCTGGATGGTCAGAAGGCGTTCCAGCCGCGCCTTGCGCGCGGCCAGCACCGGGTCCGGATCGTCCAGCGCCGCGCGCAGCAGCGGCAGCTGGTCGGGTGCCGCGCCGCGTTCCAGCGACTGCAGCGCGGCCGCCCGCCGCGCGGGGTCGGGGTCGGTCAGCGCGCCCGCGGCCAGCGCCGCCTCGATCACGCCGCGCACGCCGGAATTGGGGCGCAGCATGCGCGGATCGGCCCCCGCGACCGTGTCGCCGGTCACAGCGTCCGTGGCCGTGTCGTCGTCCATGATCAGAACCTGGCCGGTTTCCGTCAGGCCCAGGCTGCGGTCGGCCCAGGCCTGCAGCATCGCCAGGCCCTCGGGGCCGGTCGCCGCGATCTGGTCGACCAGTGGCCCGACCGTCTGGCGCGAGGGACGTTCGATCTGGTCCAGGTTCGCGTCGATGACGGCTTGCAGGGCCGGGTTGGCCTGCGCCGACCACGGCAGGATCAGCGCAAGCGCGCAGGCAAGAAGACGATGGCGGATCACGGGGGCTTCCTTCGCACGAAGGGCCGGGCGGCGCGGGGCCGCCCGACCGTCACGTCAGTAGTTCGACTGGACCTGGACGCAGCTGTCCGTTTCCGTGTTGAACATGCCGCAGTCCTTGCCCGGCCAGTCGGCGTCCAGCACAGCCGATTCCGGCAGGAAGTCGGTCCAGGCATCGCCCGGCACGGGGTCGGTCTGGCTGACGATGTCGAACTGGCCGTCCTCGCGGATCTCTCCGATCAGGACGGGCTTGGTGATGTGGTGGTTGGGCAGGACGGTGGCCGTGCCGCCGGTCAGGTTCGGCACCTCGACGCCGACGATCGCGTCAAGAACCGGGTCCACGTCGGTGGTGCCCGCAGCCTCGACCGCCGCGACCCAGGCGTTGAAGCCGATGACGGTGGCCTCCATCGGGTCGTTGGTCACGCGGTCCGCATCGCCGGTGAAGGCCTTCCACTCCTCGATGAAGGCGGTGTTCGCGTCCGATTCGGCGGTCTGGAAATAGTTCCAGGCCGCCAGGTGGCCGACCAGGTTGGCGGTATCCAGGCCCGACAGCTCCTCCTCGCCCACGGAAAACGCCATGACCGGGATGTCGTCCGCCGACACGCCCGCCGCGGCCAGCTCCTTGTAGAAGCCAACGTTCGCGTCGCCGTTGATGGTGGACACGACGCCGACCTTCTTGCCGCCCGCGCCAAGCGCCACGACATCGGCCACGATCTTGGACCAGTCGGAATGCCCGAAGGGGGTGTAGTTGACGAAGATGTCCTCGGGTGCGGTGCCGTTGTCCTTCAGATAGGCGTCCAGGATGTTGTTCGTGGTGCGCGGATAGACATAGTCGGTGCCGAGCAGAGCCCAGCTTTCCACGCCCAGCTCGTCGCGCATGTAATCGACGGCGGGGATCGCCTGCTGGTTCGGGGCGGCGCCGGTATAGATGACGTTCTTGGACGATTCCTCGCCCTCGTACTGGACAGGATAGAACAGAAGGCCGTTCAGCTCCTCGATCACCGGCAGGACCGACTTGCGGCTGACCGAGGTCCAGCAGCCGAAGATCGCGTCCACGTCGCTGACGGTCAGCAGCTCGCGCGCCTTTTCCGCGAACAGCGGCCAGTCGGATGCCGGATCGACGACCACCGCCTCCAGCGGGCGGCCCAGCACGCCGCCCTTGGCGTTCTGCTGTTCGACCAGCATCAGGACGGTGTCCTTCAGCGTGGTCTCCGAGATCGCCATGGTGCCCGACAGCGAATGCAGCACGCCGATCTTGATCGGCTCGCCCTCCTGGGCATGGGCGGCGTGGGCCAGCGTCAGGGCGCTGGTCAGCATCAGGATCTTGGTCAGCTTGGTCATCGTTACCCTTTTCCCCCCGGCGCGTCGGCCGGTGTCCCTGTTGTCCTTGGGAAGGCGCGCGGCCTTCGCATGTGCAGAAAGAGGGGAAAATCGGGCAGTTGGACAGGATTTCAGCAGTCCCTGCGCGCCCCGCGCAGGCAGTGGCGCGGACTTCGGCAGTGGGCGGGGCAAATGCCCGCCCGCCGGGCAAAGTTACGCCGCGCGAGGCGTCAGGCCGCCCTGTTCGACTAGGAAATCGACGATCTGCTGCACGCCGCGGCCGTGACGCAGCTGGGCCATGACCACGGGACGGGGTCCCCGTGCCTCATGTGCATCCTTTTCCAGCAGTGCGGCATCGACGCCGACATGCGGGGCCAGGTCTGTCTTGTTCACCACCAAGAGGTCGGACCGCGCAAGGCCCGGGCCGCGCTTGCGGGGAATGTCCTGCCCCGCGGCCGTGTCGATCACATAGATCGTCAGGTCGGCCAGTTCCGGGCTAAAGGTCGCGGCCAGGTTGTCGCCACCCGATTCGATCAGGATCAGCTCCAGATCCGGGAAGGCCGCGTTCAGATCGGCGATGGCGGCGAGGTTGATGCTGGCATCCTCGCGGATGGCGGTGTGGGGGCAGCCGCCGGTTTCCACGCCGCGGATGCGTTCGACAGGCAGGACCTGGGCGCGCATCAGCGCCTCGGCATCCTCGCGGGTATAGATGTCGTTGGTGATCACCGCCATCGACAGGCGGGGGGCCAGCGCGCGGGCGATCTGTTCGGTCAGCGTCGTCTTGCCGGCGCCGACGGGACCGCCGATGCCGACGCGGAGAGGGCCGTTATGGCTCATGAGCGGAAGATCCTTGTGGTCATGGTTTCGTGGGCCATCGCGGCGATGTCGGCGCCCCAGGTGGCGCTGGTCAGATCGTCGGGCGTGGCCGTGACGGCGCAGGCGGCGCGGACCAGAATGCGCGGCTGCAGCGCGGCCAGCATCCGCTGTCCCTCGACCGGGCCCAGGGGCAGGAACCGCACCGCCGCGCTGATCAGCGCCGCCGCCTGTGCCTGCAGGAAGGCCGCGATGATCTCTGCCGGAGGCAGGGGCAGGGCGGCGCAGGCGCGGCCCATGGCGACGGGCAGGGCCACGGGCGGCTGCGGCGACCCGGTCAGCGCGGCCATGTTGGCGGCGAAGGCCGCGCCCTGCTCAGTGGTCTCGGCCAGGCGCTGGCTGCTCATGCAGGCCGCGCGGGCCAGGTCGTCCAGGTCGGCATGGTCGGCATCGGGACGCAGGGCCAGCGACAGCAGCACCGCATCGGACCAGCCCGCGCCGTGATCCAGCCAGTCGGCCAGCCATTGCGGCAGTGTCGCGCGCGTCACCCAAGCCTCGTCCATTGCGTATTCCAAGCCCTGCGACCAGGCAAAGCCGCCCACCGGAAAGGCGGGCGACAGCAGTTGCGACAGCTGCAGGCGGGCGGCCTCAGGCGTGGTCATGCGCGTGGCTGTGGCTTTCGGCATGAGCATGGCTGTGGCTTTCCGCGTGGGAATGCGTGTGTTCGCCCGCGCCATGGGGGTGGTTCGTTGCGGGGCCGTGGTCATGGCCGAAGGTGCGGCCGTGGCCATAGGCGCCGCCTTCGGGACGGAAGGGCATGTCCTTGCGGCACATGTCCGCGCCCAGCTGCTTCAGCATCGCCTCCAGCACGTGATCCTGGCGGATGACCAGGCGGTCGGCCTCGATCCGGCAGGGGGTGTGGCGGTTGCCGATGTGCCAGGCCAGCCGGGGCAGGTTGCCGCGGATGACCAGCACCGGTTCCGGCGCCGCGCGCACGACGACTTGGCGGCCATCGGACAGCTCGAACGCGTCGCCGTCGTCCAGGCTGGTGACCTCGGGCAGGTCGACCATGAAGTCGCCCCCCTCGCAGGACAGGCGCTTGCGGCGCAGCAGGCGGCCTTCATAGTCCAGGCTGACCTCGGCGTCGAAGGGCGCGGGGGCGTTGCGGATGATGGAATGTGCGGTTGCGATCATGGTGGGGTCCTCCCTCTCAGAAGAGGAAATAGCGCTGTGCCAGCGGCAGTTCCGTCGCGGGCTCGCAGGTTAACAATTGTCCATCGGCCCGGACCTCGTAGGTCTCGGGATCGACCTCGATTGCGGGCATGGCGTCGTTCATCGCCATGTCGCGCTTGCCGATGTCGCGGGTGTTCTCGACCGCGATCAGGGTCTTGGACAGCGCCTCTCCGGCCCCGGCCTCCAGACCGGCACGCGACAGGAACAGCGCCGAAGTGCGGCGGTTGTGCCCCCACATGGGTCGCGAAAAGATCGGCTGCACCGGGATCGAGCCGTTCGGGTCGCCCATCTGCGCCACGCTGATTTGCCCGCCGACCAGCACCATCTCGGGCTTGGCAGCAAAGAAGACGGGCGACCACATGACCAGATCGGCGCGCTTGCCCGGGGTGATCGACCCGATATGGCCGCTGACCCCATGCGCGATGGCCGGGTTGATCGTGTATTTCGCGATGTATCGGCGGGCGCGGATGTTGTCGTTCTGGCCCTGTTCGTCAGGTAGGCGCCCGCGCTGCTGGCGCATTTTGGACGCGGTCTGCCAGGTGCGGGTGATCACCTCTCCGATCCGGCCCATCGCCTGGCTGTCGGATGAGATCACCGAAAACGCGCCCAGATCGTGCAGGATATCCTCGGCCGCGATGGTCTCCTTGCGGATGCGGGATTCGGCAAAGGCCACGTCCTCGGGCACCCGTCGATCCAGGTGGTGACACACCATCAGCATGTCCAGATGCTCCTCCACCGTGTTGGCGGTATAGGGGCGCGTGGGGTTGGTCGATGACGGCAGCACGTTCGCCATGCCGACCATGCGGATGATGTCGGGGGCGTGCCCGCCGCCCGCGCCTTCGGTGTGATAGGCGTGGATGGTGCGCCCACCGATGGCGGCCATCGTATCCTCGACAAAGCCCGATTCGTTCAGCGTGTCGGTGTGGATCATCACCTGCACGTCCATCGCGTCGGCGACGCTCAGGCAGGTGTCGATGGCCTTGGGCGTGGTGCCCCAATCCTCATGCAGCTTCAGCGCGCAGGCGCCCGCGCGGATCTGCTCCTCCAACGGCGCCGCGATGGAGGCGTTCCCCTTGCCCGCGATGCCGATGTTGACCGGCAGGTCGGCGCAGGCCTCCAGCATGCGCGCGATGTGCCAGGGCCCCGGCGTGCAGGTCGTGGCCAGCGTGCCATGCGCGGGGCCGGTGCCGCCGCCCAGAAGCGTCGTGACGCCCGAATGCAGCGCGTGGTCCACCTGCTGCGGGCAGATGTAGTGGATGTGGCAGTCGAAGCCGCCGGGGGTCAGGATGCGGCCCTCTCCGGCGATGATCTCGGTGCCGGGGCCGATGATCAGGGTCACGCCGGGCTGGGTGTCGGGGTTGCCGGCCTTGCCGATGCCCGCGATCATGCCGTCGCGGACGCCCACGTCTGCTTTGACGATGCCCTGGTGGTCAAAGACCACGACGCCGGTGATGACCGTGTCCATCGCGCCGCCCGCGCGGGTGATCTGGCTTTGGCCCATGCCGTCGCGGACGACCTTGCCGCCGCCGAACTTGACCTCCTCTCCGGGGATGGTCAGGTCGCGCTCGACCTCGATGATGATTTCCGTGTCCGCCAACCGGATGCGGTCGCCTTTCGTGGGACCGTAAAGCGCCGCGTAATCGGCGCGGGACAGGGTGGTCACAGCGCACCCCCGATCTGGCCGCGAAAGCCGTGGACGATGCGGTCGCCCGCATAGCCCACCAACGTGACCTGACGCGACTGGCCCGGCTCGAACCGAACGGCGGTGCCTGCGGGGATGGCCAGGCGCATGCCGCGCGCCGCCGCGCGGTCGAAGTCCAGCGCGGCGTTGGTTTCCGCGAAATGGTAATGGCTGCCGACCTGGATGGGCCGGTCGCCGGTATTGGCGATCATCAGCGTGATCGTCGCGCGTCCGTCGTTCAGCGCGATGGTGCCCTCGGCGGGCAGGATCTCACCCGGAATCATGTCACGCCACCGTCAGCGCCAGGCCCGCCAGCGCGGTGCCGCCGCCTAACACGCGCAGCTCCAGCCCCCGCGACAGCAGGCGGCCAAAGGCGATGCCGCCTAGATGCAGCGCCATGGTCGCCAGCGCGAAGCCCGCCGCATAGAGGGCCAGTCCGGTCGCCGGACCCTCGGCCCCATGCGCCCAGCCATGCGCCGCGCCGAACACCGCGACCATCGGCACCAGCGCCGCCATCGGCAGGCGCGCGGCCATCGCGACCAGCACGCCCAGGATCACGACCGAGGCCAGGATCATCGGCTCGACCACTGGCAAGCCCATGCCGCCCGCGCCCATCGCGCCCCCGGCCAGCATCGCGCCCACGAAGGTCACGGGCAGCGACCAGACTGCGCGCCCGCCCAGCTGCGCCGCCAGCAGGCCAAGCGCCACCATCGCCAGCAGGTGATCGGCCCCGCCGACGGGGTGGACCAGCCCGTGCATGAACTGCGCCTCATCGTGGACATGGCCGGGATGGGCCAGCGCGGCCGAGGGCAGCAGGGTGGCGGCAAGTGTCAGGCGTTTCATCAGGGCGTTCATTCTGCGGCCTCGCGGATGGGGTGGTGGACGGTGACCAGCTTGGTCCCGTCGGGAAAGGTCGCCTCGACCTGGACGGATTCGATCATGGCGGGGATGCCGGGCATGCACTGATCGGCGGTGATCACATGTGCGCCCGCCTGCATCAGGTCGGCGACCGTGCGGCCGTCGCGCGCGCCCTCGACCACGAAATCGGTGATCAGCGCGATCGCCTCGGGGTGGTTCAGCTTGACGCCGCGCGACAGGCGGCCGCGCGCCACCATGGCGGCCACCGAGACCAGCAGTTTCTCGCGTTCGCGGGGGGAAAGGTTCATCGTCAGACCTGCCAGATGCGGGGAAGGGGATCGGGGCGCAGGACGCGCAGCACTCGGTTGATCTGCCGCCGCAGGGGCCAGCCATCGGCGGCCAGCAGGCGGATGACCAGCCGGCCGGGGGGCGCGCTGGCGGCGGCGGTGACGCCCGGCTCGACCAGCGCGGCGCGGGCGGCGGCCAGCCGGTCGGGCGCGTCATCCGCGATCATCGCCAGCGTGGCCAGCGCCGGGGCACCCGCGGTCATGGCCGGGTTCGCCAGCCGCGCCAGCGCGTCGTCGTCCAGCGACAGCGCATCGTGGTGGATCACGCGGCCCGCGCGACGCACCACGCGGCGGTCGCGCAGATGCAGCCGCGTCGGGCGTTCGCCCATGGCCAGGCGGCCCAGGACCAGCATCTCCAGCAGCAGGCAGCCCGCGCCGGGGGCCAGATCGACGGTCGTGTCCCGCTCCAGCCGAGCGTCGTCATAAAGGATCGTCTCCTGCGGCACCCAGTCCAGCCAGCCGCCGGCGCCGACCGTTATTGCGACCGAGGCCCGCGCAGGCGCGCCCGTCGCGCGATAGGCGCGTTCGGCGGTCTGGGTCGTGGCCAGGGCGCGCGTACCCGCCCGCAGGTCCACGCCAAAGGACAGCCCGTCGCCCGATGCCAACCCGCCCGCGGTGTTCAGGAACACGATCTCGGGCAGGCCCGCGGTCATGCGGGGCAGCATCGCCTTGGCCGACCCGCGCTGGGCCAGGTCGATCAGGCCGCGCGGCCCCATGACCACATGCGCCGCCCCGTGGCTGCGCTGCATGCGGATGGATGGGGCACCGGTGTCGAACATGGGGGCAAGGGGCGCCGGACATCGGGCAAGGTCAATCACCGCCCCCGGCCATCCTGCACCCGCCAAGGGCAGATCGCCCGCATGTGCCCACGGTTTGGGCAGCGTGCCCGTTTTCGGGGCGGATGTCAGGCGGGCTGCTGGGCCAGCGCGTGCAGCAGGCGGCGGCGGGCGGGAGGGATGGCGCGGATCTCGACCCCGGTGAAGACATGCATGGTCATCAGCACCGGATCGACGACGGCATGGTCGCTGACCCAGCCCCCCATTGCCAGATAGCTGCGCAGCAAGGGCGGCATCGTCTCTGCCGCGCGGCGGGGGTCGGGCTGGCGCAGGCGCAGGGCGCGGGCAAAGCGGAACACGGTCGGCGCCTTGACGCGCGGCCACCAGCGGCGTGGCGCCAGGTGGCGGTCCTTGAGCATGGCAAAGGCCTCGGCATGGGTCTCGGGGTCGAGGCCGCTGAAGCTGGAACAGCCGAACAGCATCTCGACCCCGGTCTCCTCGATGAAACGGGTCAGCGCGCCCCAGGCCAGGCGGATCACGTCCGGGTCGTGGCAGTCGGGATGCAGGCAGAACCGCCCCATCTCGACCATCGGACCGTCGAATCGGCCAAGCGCGGCCAGATCGTAGAACTGCGCCGAATAGCTGCGCGCGATCTGGGAACCGTCGGCCAGTGGCAGAAATCGGAAGCTGCAGACCAGCCGGTCGTCCCGCAGGTCGTGGATCAGCATGTGGCGGCAGTCGTCGTCCAGATGGTCCGCGTCCAGTGACTGTCCGTCGTCGGACCGGCCCGTGCGCGCAACGAAGGCCAACCAGCGCAGCCGCTGTGATTCGCGCAGATCGCCCGGCGTTTCGGCCAGGCGGGCACGATAGCGGCCCTTGCAGAACGGTTGCATCGCGCGACCCCCGGTCAATGTCACCCGCAGCATAGGCCGATCATGTGTCGAAATCACGACCGGGCGTGCATCCGCGCACGTAAAAGTTGCATGCCCTGCCGCGCGATGCGGCAGGGGTTCAGTCCATGCGGTCGCCCAGGACGTCCTCGACATAGATGCGGCGGACAAGATGCATGACCACGATCAGCAGCGGCGTGGCCAGGATCACCGCAACCAGCCCGAACAGCGCACCGACCGCGACGATGGCCAGCACGGTCAGGGCCGGGGGCAGCTGGACCGCGTATTTCTGGATCATCGGCATCAGCACCTCGCCCTCGAAGACCTGGATGACGGTGAACAGCAGCGCGACGTAGATGGCCGTATCCAGCCCCTGCGGCGCCGCCACGACCACCGCGATCGCGCCCGAGAAGAACGGCCCGATGATCGGCACGATGTTGGTCAGGCCCGCGATCACCGCCAGGATGAAGGCCAGCGGCACGTCCAGCAGGTAAAGACCGATCCCGGCCAGCACCGCGACGATGCCCATGTCCAGCGCCTGACCCGCCATCCAGCGGCCCAGCTGTTCGCCCAGCTCGTCCATGATCTGCGCCGCCCGCGCGCGGCGGGGCAGGGACACCAGGCGCAGGGCGCCGCCGCGATACAGGTCCGCCTCCATCGCGATGTAGAGCGACAGGATCAGCAGCAGGAAGGCCGAGGACAGGCTGCCCAGGACCGAATTCAGGCCGCCCAGGACCATGCCGAACACGTCGGGCAGGCGCTGCGCCAGCTGCATGGCGTTGTCCTCTCCGGCGGCAGCCTCTCCGCGCTGGATCACCGTGTCGGCGACGGGCCACGATGACGCCCAGTCCTGGATGGCCTGCCACGAGCCGGGCAGGGCATCGGCCAGCTGACCGAACTGGTCCCCGACGGACGGTCCGGCCAGCCGCACCAGCAGGGCCAGCACCGCGACCACCCCCAGCAGCACGACCAGCACGCCCAGCTTGACGTTCAGACCCAAAAGCCGGTTCAGCCCCCGTGCGCCGGCGCGCAGCGCGATGGCGATCAGGATCGCCGCAAAGGACATCAGCAGCAGGTTCGACCAGAACCAGGACGCCGCCAGCAGCACGGCCAGCGCCAGCGTGGCCACGATGGTGCCGGTGGTCAGGGATCGCCGGGCCGTCGGCGGGGCGGGCGCGGGGGCCGGGGAAAGCTGCGTCATGGGGTCTCCTGCAGGGTGCACGGGGACAAGGCGCCGATGCCGCCGGGGGTTCCGCCCTGCGCGCGCGCCTTGCCGGGGGCGGACAAGCCTGCTAACCGGGCGCGGATTTCCTTTCATGCGGGCCCGGCCCGCGCATCAGACAAGGTGAAGACCATGGCCATCGAACGCACCCTCTCGATCATCAAGCCCGACGCGACCCGCCGCAACCTGACCGGCAAGATCGCCGCCAAGTTCGAGGAGGCCGGCCTGCGCATCGTCGCGTCCAAGCGCATCCACCTGTCGCCCGCCCAGGCCGGCAAGTTCTACGAGGTCCACAAGGACCGTCCCTTCTATGGCGAGCTGGTCGAGTTCATGGCCTCCGAGCCGGTCGTCGTGCAGGTCCTGGAAGGCGAGAACGCCATTGCCAAGAACCGCGAAGTGATGGGCGCCACCAACCCGGCCAACGCCGACGAGGGCACCATCCGCAAGGAATTCGCGCTGTCCATGGGCGAGAACTCGGTCCACGGTTCGGACGCCGCCGACACCGCCAAGGAAGAGATCGCGTTCTTCTTCTCGGGCCTGGAACTGGTCGGCTGATCGGGTCCACCGACCCTGACGTTTGAAAAGGGGCCCCCGGTGGCCCCTTTTTCTTTGCGTCGCCAACGGCTATGCCCATCTGCAACGCAATGATCACAGGGGGGACCGCCATGCGGGCATTCGTGTTTCCGGGGCAAGGCGCCCAGACCATCGGCATGGGCCGCGAACTGGCCGAGGCCTATCCGGCGGCGCGCGCCGTCTTCGACGAGGTGGACGAGGCCCTGGGCGAGAGCCTGTCCGCGCTGATCTGGGAGGGGGACGCCGACACCCTGACCCTGACGCAGAACGCCCAGCCCGCCCTGATGGCCACGTCGATCGCGGCGTTCCGCGCGATGGAGGCCGAGGGCCTGACCATCGCGAATGCCGATTTCGTCGCGGGCCATTCACTGGGCGAGTATTCGGCGCTGTGCGCGGCCGGATCGCTGACGCTGGCCGACACCGCGCATCTGCTGCGCCTGCGCGGTCAGGCCATGCAGGAGGCCGTGCCGGTGGGCGTCGGCGCGATGGCCGCGATCCTGGGCCTGGACTTCGAGACCGTCGACCGCATCTGCCGCGAGATCGGGGGCGACGAGGTCGTGCAGGCCGCCAATGACAACGACCCTGCGCAGGTCGTGATCTCGGGGCACAAGGGGGCGGTCGAGGCCGCGGCCGAGGCGATGAAGGCTGCGGGCGCCAAGCGGGCGCTGATGCTGCCGGTGTCGGCGCCGTTCCATTCGGTGCTGATGCAGCCCGCCGCGGCGGTCATGGCCGATGCGCTGGCGGGCGTGGACATCCAGCCCCCCGCCGTGCCGTTGATCGCCAACGTGCGCGCCGAGGCCGTGACCGAGCCCGGCGCCATCCGCCGCCTGCTGGTCGAGCAGGTGACCGGGACCGTGCGCTGGCGCGAGTCGATCGCCACGATGGCCGAGGGCGGCGTCACCGAGTTCTGGGAGATCGGCGCGGGCAAGGCCCTGTCGGGAATGATCAAGCGGATCGCCAAGGACGTGACGGTGCGCAACGTGGGCACTCCTGCCGATGTGGCGGCGCTGAAGGGCTGACCGGCGGACCGGGGCGCCGCCCCGGACCCCGGGGGTATTTGGACAAAGAAGAAGAGGCTTGGGATGTTCGATCTGACGGGAAAGACCGCGCTGGTGACGGGCGCGTCGGGCGGGATCGGCGGCGCGATCGCCGAGGCGCTGCATGGGGCGGGGGCCACGGTGGCGCTGTCCGGGACGCGCGAGGCGCCGCTGCGCGCGCTGGCCGACAGGTTGGGCGAGCGGGCGCATGTCGTGACCGCGAACCTGGGCGATGCGGAATCGGTCCTGGCGCTGCCGAAGGCCGCGGCCGAGGCGATGGGGTCGATCGACATCCTAGTCAACAATGCCGGCATCACCCGCGACAACCTGTTCATGCGCATGTCGGATGACGAATGGGCGCAGGTGCTGGACGTGAACCTGACCAGCACCTTCAAGCTGTCGCGCGCGGTGCTGCGCGGCATGATGAAGGCGCGGTGGGGGCGGATCGTCAACATCACCTCGGTCGTGGGGGCCACGGGCAATCCGGGGCAGGGCAACTATGCCGCCGCCAAGGCGGGTGTGGTCGGCATGTCGAAATCGCTGGCCTACGAGGTCGCCAGCCGCGGGATCACGGTGAACTGCGTGGCGCCCGGCTTTATCGAGACGCCGATGACCGACAAGCTGACCGACGACCAGAAGGGCAAGATCCTGACGCAGATCCCCGCCGGCCGCATGGGCAGCGCCGAGGAGATCGCCGCCGCGGTCCTGTACCTGTCCAGCCCCGAGGCCAGCTATGTCACGGGGGCCACGCTGCACGTCAACGGCGGCATGGCGATGGTCTGACCCGGCGTCCGCGGCCGGGATTGCGCGCACGAAACCGTGCGAAATCGGTTGCATGAGGGTTCATGGGTGCTATATCCCCGCCTTTAGCAGCAGGGGAACCGCCCTGTGCTGAACCGGACCGCGTGTCCGTGCAAAACTTGGGCGGATGCCCGCGAGAATGAGGATATGACATGAGCGATATCGCTGATCGCGTGAAGAAGATCGTGGTCGAGCATCTGGGTGTCGACGAGGACAAGGTGGTCGAATCCGCTTCGTTCATCGACGACCTGGGTGCCGACAGCCTCGACACCGTCGAGCTGGTCATGGCGTTCGAGGAAGAGTTCGGGATCGAGATCCCCGACGATGCCGCCGAAACCATCCAGACCGTCGGCGACGCGGTGACCTTCATCAAGGGCGCGGTCTGATCCACGCTTTTGGCCGCGCCCCGGTGCGGCAGGATTTGCGGCGCCCCCGAAAGGGAGGCGCCGTTTTTCATGGCCGGGTGGCGGATCAGCGGCCCAGCTTGGCGTGCACCTCGTCCAGGTCGACCTCGCCCAGGGGCATCTTGTTGTCCGGATCGTCGAAATCGTAGCGGAACAGCCGGAAGTCGTCCTTGTAGATCTCCCAGATCAGGTGCCGCGACAGGTCGTCGAAATAATCGCTGACCTTGTGCGCGCGCTTGGGGCCGTGGCCTTCGGATTCGTTGAACCGGGGCACCTGGTCCAGGTCGATCGCGACCTTGGTGTCGGCGGCGGCCAGCACCTTTGCCATGCCCTCGTTGAACGCCTCGGTGAAGAAGATCTGGTCGTAGCGCCCGCCATTCACGATGAAGGTCGAGATGTGGCCCGACATGGCAGACCAGTGGATATCGGGCTCCATCGGCTTGCGGAACCGGACGGTGTCGCGCGCGAACAGCAGAAAGCGGCGAAAGCTGGCGATCTGGTCGAATTCGAATCCGTTGTCGGGGCTGCCCACGTCGATGCCGTAACGTTGCACCAGCTGCGGGACCAGGTTGCCGCGATAGCGGCGGCCGTTGCGCTGGATGCCCGCGATCTTGTCGAAGAACGACGACAGCAGCCGGGCATAGGGGTTGCGCACGCAGGTGAAGGTCACGCCCGAACGCGCCCGGACCGCCCGTTCGATCGGATCGTGGCTGTGGTCCTGGGCCCATTTGTGCAGCCCGTCGGTCGAATCGTGGATGTCCCCGTCGAAGAAGCGGCCGTGGTCGGAATGGAACATGATCTGGCCGATCGTCGAGCAGGCGCATTTCGGCACCACCCGATAGATCAGGCTTTCGCTTTCCGTCATCCAGACACCGGGGAAACCCATCGTGACATCCACTTCGCTTGCGATCAACGGGTCAGAGGCCCTGGCGTCGGGCCGTCCTGCTTGTCCCACCGACAAAAAAGGTTACACATTCAAACCAAAACCCGCAGACATATTCAACGCCTTACGTCAAACTGCACCTATTTGGCCCCGGGGGACCGTCCAGCGCATGGCACGCATCGCCTTCATCCTGCTGATGCACAAGGACCCGCAGGGTGTGATCGATCAGGCGCGGCGTCTGACGGCGACGGGGGATTACGTGTCGATCCATTTCGACAAGCGTGCCCCGCGGGCGATGTTCCAGCAGATCCGCGATGCGCTGGACGACCATCCCCGCGTGACCTTTGCGGCGCGTCGGCGCAGATGCGGATGGGGGGAATGGTCGCTGGTCGCCGCCACCCTGGAGGCTCTGCGCGCGGCCGAGACGGCGTTTCCCCAGGCCACGCATTTCTACATGCTGTCGGGCGACTGCATGCCGATCAAGTCGGCGGAATTCGCGTACAATTATCTGGATGCCGAAGATTGCGACTACATCGAAAGCTTTGACTTCTTCAACAGCGACTGGATCAAGACCGGCCTGCGCAAGGAGCGGCTGATCTATCGCCACTGGTTCAACGAACGCAGCCACAAGGCGCTATTCTATGCCAGCCTGCAGCTGCAGCAGCGGCTTGGGCTGACGCGGCGGGTGCCCGACGACCTGCAGGTGATGATCGGGTCGCAATGGTGGTGCCTGCGCCGCCAGACGGTCGAGGCGATCCTGGACCTGATCCGCGCGCGCCCCGAGATCGTGCGCTTCTTCAGCACCACCTGGATCCCGGACGAGACGTTCTTTCAGACCCTGGTGGCCCATGTCGTGCCGCGCCAGCAGATCCGCACCCGCACGCTGACCTTCCTGATCTTCAGCGATTACGGGATGCCGATCAATTTCCACAACGACCATTACGACCTGCTGCTGCGCCAGGATTACCTGTTCGCCCGCAAGATCAGCCCCGAGGCGCAGGAGCTGCGCGCCCGGCTTGGCGCGCTGTGGCAGGCCACGGGGCAGGACTTCACCATCTCGGCCGAGGGGCGGCGGCTGTTCAGCTTTCTGACCGGCCGCGGGCGCATCGGGCGCCGCTTTGCCCCGCGGTTCTGGGAGACGGACGGCAGCCTGGGCGCCGAACGCGTGGTCCAGATCGTGGTGGCCAAGAAATGGCACGTCGCCAAGCGGCTGACGGCGGCCATCCGCGCCGCTACGGACATTCCTGCGGTCGATTACGTGTTCAACGAACAGGACGCGCACCTGCCGGACATGGGCGGCGTGGCATCGACCGTGGACAAGCGCGAGCGTCACCGCCGCGCGCTGGTCAAGCTGATGTTTGAGCAGTTCGGCAGCGACCGGCTGGTGTTCTGCGTCGATCCGTCGGCGGTCAGCCTGATCGCCGATTTCGACGCCGACCGGGCGCAGACACGGGTGCTGTTCGTGGACAGCCGGTTCGACGACGATTACGTCCGCGGCCATATGGGCAGGGTCGGCCTGGTCAGCCCGGACGCCCCGTCCGACATCGTCCACCGCCTGCTGCCCATCGTGCGCAACGACCTGCAGCACGAGGCGGACCGCCTCAGGGAGGCGGGGTTCCGCCATCTGGCGACCATTTCGGAATCCGCAGGGCCCGATCGCAACGCCGCGGCGCTGGCCGCGTTCCTTGGGGTGCCCGAGCCGCAGGCCCGCGCCCTGGCGGAGACGCCGCATCTTTTTGCCGACTGAAGGAAGACATTCATGGCCTATGACGACAGCAACATCTTTGCCCGCATCCTGCGCGGAGAGATCCCCAACGACACCGTGGCCGAGAATGATCACGCCCTGGCGTTCCGTGACATCGCGCCCAAGGCGCCCAGCCATGTCCTGGTGATCCCAAAGGGCCGCTATGTCGCCTTCGACGATTTCGCGGCCAACGCGTCCGAGGCCGAGATCGCGGGCTTCATGCGGCTGTGCGCCCAGGTCTGCGCGCTGGAGGGGGTGGGCCTGGATCGGGGCAACGGGTTCCGCGCCATCACCAATGCCGGCCATGACGGCGTGCAGGAGGTGCCCCATTTCCACCTGCACATCATGGGCGGGTCGATCATGGGGCCGATGATCGGGGCGCGCGGCTGATCTAGTCGCGGGTCAGTTCGACGAAGACGTCCTCCAGGTCGGGCTGTTCGGCGGCGACGTCCAGGATGGGCACGCCCGCGGCGCGCACCGCGTCCAGGATCTGGTCGGCGCGCAGCCGCGACGGAGGATAGGTGATCGCCAGCCGCCCGTCGGGCCGCGTCTCTGGGCGCGCGCCCGCGGGCAGGGGCGGGTGCGGGACCGCGCCGCCCGTGTCCAGCACCAGCGTCTTGCCGTCGGTGCGCGACAGCAGGTCCTGGGTCGATTGGCGCACCACCACCTGGCCGTGATTGATGATGGCGATCTCGTCGCACATCTGTTCGGCCTCCTCCAGGTAATGGGTGGTCAGGATGATGGTCATTCCCTGTTCGTTCAGGCGGCGGACATTCTTCCACAGCATCTCGCGCAGGGTGATGTCGACGCCCGCCGTGGGTTCGTCCAGGACCAGGATGTGCGGGCGATGGACCAGCGCCTTGGCCAGCAGAAGCCGCCGCTTCATGCCGCCTGACAGGTTCCTGGCATAGGCGTTGGCCTGGTCGGTCAGGCCCACCAGTGCCAGCAGCTCATCGGTCCAGCGTTCGGATTTCGGCACGCCGTAAAGGCCCGCCTGGACCTCCAGGCTGGCGCGAGGGGAAAAGAACGGGTCCATGTTCAGTTCCTGGGGCATGACCCCGATGGCGGCGCGCGACTGGCGCGGGTTCACGTCTTGGTCGAACCCCCAGATGGAAACCTTTCCGGCGGTCTTGTTCACCAGCCCCGCCAGGATGTTGATCATCGTCGACTTGCCCGCGCCGTTGGGGCCCAGAAGGCCGAAGATGCTGCCGGCGCGGATGGTCAGGTCGACGCCCTTGAGCGCGTCCTTGGCCGGGGCGTTGCCTTGGGCGGCATAGGTCTTGCGAAGACCGGTGATCTGGATGGCGTCGGGCATGGGGTGATCCTTGCAGAGCTTGCGAAGGCAGGCGGCGCTGCGCTAATGGGGTTAGACCAGATGATGCACGCCGCCACAAGAAGGCCAGCCATGACGCAGCACGTGACGCCCGAGACCCCCCTGTCGACCGAAACCGGGCCAGAGGCCACGACCCGCCCCGCCCCCGTGACCGAGGTGGTGACCCGCTGGCGCGTCAGCTGCGACGGCGATGATGCAGCTGGCCTGGGCCATCCGCGCGTCTGGCTGGCGATCAGCCCGGACATGGGGTTTGTCGATTGCGGTTATTGCGACAAGCGCTTCGTGATCGACCGCGATCACGCCCACGACGACCACTGACCCGCCTGGGATCGTCCCGACCCGCGTCGGTTTGCCGCCCCCCATCGAGGGGGCCGTCAAACCGGGGCGGCCTTGCCGCCCGGCGCGTCCCCGCGGGTCTTGCCCTTGCCCCGGCAGCGGTCCGAGCAGTAGCGGACATTGTCCCAATCGCGTTCCCATTTCTTGCGCCAGGTGAAGGGCAGGCCGCAGGCCGCGCAGATCTTGGTCGGCAGGTCGGATTTGCGGCGCATCTTGGGCATGACGGTTTCCTGGGGGCATCGCGCTGGAAGATCGGTCCCGGTCGTGGCACAAGGCGGCCCTGACCAGCAAGGATAGGTGATCATGGGCGAGCGTTTCGGCAAGGGCTGTCATCTGCATCTGATCGACGGATCGGCCTTCATCTTTCGCGCCTATCACGCGCTGCCGCCCCTGACGCGCAAGTCGGACGGGCTGCCGGTGGGCGCGGTCGCGGGGTTCTGCAACATGCTGTGGCGCTATGTGCAGACCGATGACGGGCATACCGCGCCGACCCATGCGGCGGTGATCTTCGATCATTCCTCCAAGACCTTCCGCAACGAGATCTATCCCGCCTACAAGGCGCAGCGCCCCGAACCGCCCGAGGACCTGCGCCCGCAATTCCCGCTGACCCGCGACGCGACCCGCGCCTTCAACATCGCCTGCATCGAGACCGAGGGCTATGAGGCCGACGACATCATCGCGGCCATGGCCTGCGCGGCGCGCAATGCCGGCGGCACGGCCACGATCATCAGCAGCGACAAGGACCTGATGCAGCTGATCGGCGATGGCGTCGACATGCTGGACCCGATCAAGAACAAGCTGATCGGCCCCGACGAGGTCTTCGAGAAGTTCGGCGTCGGTCCCGACCGCGTCGTGGACGTGCAGGCGCTGGCGGGCGATGCGGTCGACAACGTGCCGGGCGCGCCGGGCATCGGCATCAAGACCGCGGCCCTGCTGATCCAGGAATACGGCGATCTGGAGACGCTGCTGTCGCGCGCCGAGGAGATCAAGCAGCCCAAGCGCCGCCAGACCCTGATCGAGCATGCAGACCAGATCCGCGTCAGCAAGCGCCTGGTGCAACTGGATTGCGACACGCCGCTGGACGTGACGCTGGAGTCCCTTGAGGTGAAGGCCCCCGATGCCGACCGCCTGCTGGCCTTCCTGTCCGAGATGGAGTTCCGCACGCTGACGAACCGCGTGGCGGAATCCCTGGGCGCCGAGGCCCCGGCCGTGCAGGCGGCCCCCGCCAGCGAGGCGCCCGCGGCCCCCGATCAACCCGCCATCGACACCGGCGGCTATGAGACGGTGACCACGCCCGAGGCGCTGGACGCCTGGATCGCCGCGATCCGCGAGGCGGGGCAGGTCGCAATCGACACGGAAACCACGAGCCTGGATGAGATGCAGGCCGATCTGGTCGGCATCAGCCTGGCGGTCGCGCCGGGGCGGGCGTGTTACATCCCCCTGGGCCATGTCGCGGGGGGCGACGATCTGTTCGGCCAGTCCGCGCGGGTGGCGGGGCAGCTGGACCCCGCCGCCGTCCTGGCCGCGCTGAAGCCGGTGCTGGAGGATGCCGCGATCCTGAAGATCGGGCAGAACCTGAAATACGACTGGAAGATGCTGGCCCGCCACGGGGTCCGGATGGCCCCGATCGCCGACACGATGCTGATGTCCTATGCGCTGAACGCGGGCACGCACAATCACGGCATGGACGAGCTGGCCGAGCGCTATCTGGGCCACAAGTGCATCCCCATCAAGGAGCTGATCGGGTCGGGCAAGGCGCAGCTGCATTTCGGCCAGGTCGCCATCGACAAGGCCGCGCCCTATGCGGCCGAGGATGCCGACGTGACGCTGCGCCTGTTCCAGCATTTCCTGCCGATGCTGCCGGTCGAGAAGGTCTCGACCGTCTATCACACGCTGGAACGGCCGATGATCCCGGTCCTGGCCCAGATGGAGATGGCGGGCATCCGCATCGACACGGATGTGCTGAAGCGCATGTCGAACGCCTTCGCGCAGAAGATGGCCGGGCTGGAGGATGAGATCCACGGGCTGGCGGGGCAGAGCTTCAACATCGGCAGCCCCAAGCAGCTGGGCGAGATCCTGTTCGACAAGATGGGACTGAGCGGCGGCAAGCAGGGCAAGACCGGGGCGTTTTCCACCAGCGCCGACGTGCTGGAGGATCTGGCCGCCGAAGGCCACGATCTGCCCGCGCGGGTGCTGGACTGGCGCCAGATCAGCAAGTTGAAATCGACCTATACCGACGCGCTGCCCACCTATGTGAACGCGGAAACGGGGCGGGTCCATACCAGCTATTCGATCACCGGGGCGCAGACGGGGCGCCTGTCCTCGACCGAGCCGAACCTGCAGAACATCCCGATCCGCACGGAAGAAGGCCGCCGCATCCGTCAGGCCTTCATCGCGCCGGACGGATACAAGCTGGTGGCCCTGGACTACAGCCAGATCGAGCTGCGGATCCTGGCGCATGTGGCCGACATCCCGGCGCTGAAGCAAGCCTTCCGCGAGGGGATCGACATCCACGCCATGACCGCCAGCCAGATGTTCGGCGTCCCCGTCGAGGGGATGGACCCGATGATCCGCAGGCGGGCCAAGGCGATCAATTTCGGCGTGATCTACGGCATCTCGGGGTTCGGGCTGTCCAGGAACCTGCGCATCCCGCGGGCCGAGGCGCAGAGCTTCATCGACACCTATTTCGAACGCTTCCCCGAGATCCGCGCCTATATGGACAAGACCGTCGCCGACGCGAAGCAGGACGGTTACGTCACCACGCTGTTCGGGCGGCGGATCAACACGCCGGGCATCAACACCTCGGGGCCTGCCGCCGGGGGCGCGCGTCGCGCGGCGATCAACGCGCCGATCCAGGGGGCTGCGGCCGATATCATTCGCCGCGCGATGATCCGCATGCCGGACGCCATTGCCGACCTGCCCGCGCGGATGCTGCTGCAGGTGCATGACGAACTGGTCTTCGAGGTGCGCGAGGATGCGGTGGACGATCTGATCGCCCGCGCCCGGACCATCATGGAGGCCGCGCCCGAACCGTCGGTGCGGCTGTCGGTGCCCCTGGTCGTGGATGCGGGGCAGGGAATGAACTGGGCCGAGGCGCACTGACCCCAAGCGTCGCTTCGGCCGGCGCTTGGTGGCAGGCGAACGATTCGGTTCGCCTGTCGTTGCGCCGCGCACCCCATGGGCCTATCCTGCGATCACCATGCGCGCCCCCGTTCCGACCCAGGTTCAACCGTCAAGCCCCCTGCAAGGCGGTGCGCGCTGCGGCGACTGCCCCATCCGCTATCGCGCCGTCTGTGCGCAATGCGAGGGCGACGAGCTGGCCCTGCTGGAACGGATGAAGTTCTATCGCAGCTTCGAGGCCGGCCAGCCGATCGTCTGGGAGGGCGACCGGATGGATTTCGTGGCCTCGGTCGTCAGCGGGGTGGCGACGCTGACCCGGACGCTGGAGGACGGGCGCGCCCAGATGGTGGGCCTGCTGCTGCCCAGCGATTTCCTGGGCCGGCCGGGGCGCGACACGGCCGCCTACAACGCCACCGCCGCGACGGGGGTGGTGCTGTGCTGTTTCCGGCGCGGGCCGTTCGACCAGCTGATGCAGCGCATCCCGCATCTGGCACACCGCCTGCTGGAGATGACCCTGGATGAGCTGGACGCGGCGCGCGAATGGATGCTGCTTCTGGGCCGCAAGACGGCACGCGAGAAGATCGCCTCGTTCATCGCCATCATCGCACGGCGGCAGGCGGCCTCGCAGAAGCGCCGCCCGGCGGGCCGCATCGTGCTGGAGCTGCCTTTGACGCGCGAGGCGATGGCCGCCTATCTGGGCCTGACAATCGAGACGGTCAGCCGCCAGATGACCGCCCTGCGCCGCGACGGCATCATCGAGATCGTGGGCAAGCGTGGCGTCACCCTGACCGATTACGCCCGGCTGATCGCCGAATCGGGCGGGACGGGCGACGACGGGGCGACCGCCTGAGGGCGGTGCTTTTCATCGTGTGCTCGCTCTGTTAAGCGGCAGCTTCCCGGTCGCAGCCTACCCGGGTCACAAAAACAAGGGTTCAAACATGCACACTGCACTTGTCTGCTCGGGCGGGCTGGATTCCGTCTCGCTTGCCCATGTCCTTGCGTCCCAGGGGCGCCTGTCGCGCATCGTCAGCTTTGATTACGGCCAGCGCCATCGCAAGGAACTGGACTTTGCCCGCGCCTGCGCCCTGCGGCTGGGCGTGCCGTTCCACCTGGTCGACCTGTCGGGCTTGGGCGCGGCGCTGTCGGGATCGGCGCTGACCGACGATCTGGCCGTGCCCGACGGCCATTATGCCGAAGAGACGATGCGCGTGACTGTGGTTCCCAACCGCAACGCGATCATGCTGACCGTGGCCTTCGGCATCGCTGCAGCCACTGGCGATTCGGCGGTGGCGGCCGCGGTCCACGGGGGCGATCACTTCATCTATCCCGATTGCCGGCCAGGTTTCACGGACGCCTTCGCCGCCATGCAGCGCGCGGCGCTGGAGGGGTATGCCGATGTCGCGCTGGACGTGCCCTTCGTTCACCGCACCAAGGCCGACATCGTGACGGCGGGCGCGGCCGCGGGCACGCCCTTTGCGCAGACCTGGTCCTGCTACAAGGGCGGGGCGCGCCATTGCGGACGCTGCGGCACCTGCGTGGAGCGGCGCGAGGCGTTCCACCTGGCGGGCGTTGCCGATCCGACCGAATACGACGATGCCGATTTCTGGCAGGCGGCGGTGGCCGCACATGCCGTGGGGGGTGCGTGATGTTCCGCATCAGCAAGGAGTTCCATTTCAGCGCGTCGCACCGCCTGGACCATCTGGCGCCCGATCATCAATGCGCGCGGCTGCACGGGCACAACTATATCGTCGTGGTCGAATTGGCGGCGCCGGATCTGAATCCCGACGGCTTCGTGCGCGATTACCACGAACTGGCGCCGCTGAAGGAATATGTCGACGGGACGTTCGACCACCGGCACCTGAACGACGTGCTGGACGTGCCCTCGACCGCCGAGAACCTTGCGCGGCATTTCTTCGACTGGTGCCGGGCACGCTGGCCCGAGACCAGCGCCGTCAAGGTCAGCGAGACGCCCAAGACCTGGGCCGAGTACCGGCCATGAAACCCCTGCGCATCGCGGAAATCTTTGGCCCCACCATCCAGGGGGAGGGCGCCCTGATCGGACAGCCCACGGTCTTTGTCCGGGCAGGGGGGTGCGATTACCGCTGTTCGTGGTGCGATTCGATGCATGCGGTGGACAGCGCCTTTCGCGACAGCTGGGCGGCGATGCAGACGGCCGAGGTCTGGGCGCAGGTGCGCGCGCTGTCGGGCGGGCGGCCGTTGACGGTGTCCATTTCCGGCGGCAATCCGGCCATCCAGGACTTTGGGCCGCTGATCGCGACGGGCCGGGCCGAGGGCTACGGCTTCGCACTGGAGACGCAGGGATCGGTGGCGCGCGACTGGTTCGCGGACCTGACGCTGCTGGTGCTGAGCCCCAAGCCGCCCTCCAGCGGCGAGACGCCGGACCCGGCGGCCTTCGAAGCCTGCCTGGCGGCGGCGCCGGGCACGCGGACGGTGCTGAAGATCGTCGTCTTCGACGATGCCGATTATGCCTGGGCGCGCGATTGGGCGGGGCGGTATCCGGACCTGGACTTGGTCCTGCAGCCGGGGAACCCGGAGGTCGACCCGGACGTGCCCGTCGCGGCGCAGGATGTCGCGGACCGGCTGCTGTGGTTGGTCGACAAGGTTATGGCAGACGGCTGGTTCCGGCCCCGTCTGCTGCCGCAGCTGCATGTCCTGCTGTGGGGCAACCGGCGCGGCGTCTGACTTGCGTCCCGCGACGGCGGGGGGACTGGCCGTCCCCCCGCACCCCCCTGCGCGCATCCCCGCAAGGCGGCGTACGCCTTCAACGCGCCAGGAAGACTGGCACGCGTGCCTGTTCCAGCATGTTGCGCGTCGCACCGCCCAGGATCGCCTCGCGCAGGCGGGAATGGCCATAGGCGCCCATCACCACCATGTCGGCATCGACCTCTATCGCGCGGCGGTTGATCTCGTCGCTGATGCGGGGGGCGGTGCGGGCCAGCACCGCGATCTGGGCGTGGACGCCGTGCCGCGTCAGCATCTGCGTCAGCGCGCCCCCCGGATCGGAGCGTTCCGGCCCGCTGCTGCGCGGATCGATGCAGGTCACCTCGACCATCTCGGCGGCGCGCAGCAGGGGCAGGGCGCGGCGGATGGCGGCCAGGGCCTCGGCGGACTGGTTCCACGCGACCAGGATGCGGCGCGGCGCGGCAGCCGGCTCGCAGCCCTGCGGGAGGACCAGGACGGGGCAGGCCCCCTCGAACAGCGCGGCCTCGGTGATCAGTTCGGCGTCGCCGGGCTGGCCCTTGGCATAGGGGCTTGCCAGGATCGCCAGGTCCGAGAACCGCGCCCGCAGGCCCACCAGCGATGCGATGCCCAGGGACTGGGTCACCGCGGCCTCGCAGGACCAGCGCAGGTCGTGGGACGCGGCCATGCGGTCGCGCACCTTGCGGTCCAGCGCATTGGCATCGGTCAGCGCGCTGTCGATCGCCTCCTGCCATCCATAGGACGTGCCGCCGGGAAAGAAGTACCCGGCCTGGCTGTGGTCGATGCCCAGGCAGAGGATGTCCAGATGCGCGTCCTGCGCCGCGGCAAGCGCCGCGGCATCGTCCAGCTGCGGCACCTGGGACGGGTGGCTGAGGACTGTCAGGATCGTCTTGTAGGCCATGATCGCCTCCTGTTGCGGATAAGCCATCGTAGCGGTGCGGAGCGGGCGGCGCCTTGATCCTGATCAAACCCCGCGCGATGCGGAGCAGCGGAGGGACGCCGTCAATCGTGCCGCGGGGATCCATCAGGACGCTTGTCACGGCCGCGCGTTGGCGCTAGCAGCGCGCCGGCCCTGGTCGCGGGCGGTGCGGGGCGCAGCGCTGGCAGCAATGAAGGAGCGATGCAGAAGTGCCGCGTCATCACGGATGCTGCCGTTCCGACGACGGTGGCGGCATGGGCACAAACCTGCCGCCTGGTTCATGACCTTGGTCCGGGGCCGTTCCGCATGTCGCGTGTGGCGGCAGGCCGGTCCGGACCCGGCGGATGACCCGGTCACAGACCCGAACGGGCCGCCCCGCCGCCGGGCTATGCGACCAGTTCCCCATGCAGTGAGTTGCGCTGGCTGCCGATGATGCGCACGGGGCGCAGGTCACCGACCTGGGCGCGGTCGGTGTCGACGAAGACGGAATGCAGATAGTCGGACTTGCCGATCATCTGGCCCGCCTCGCGGCCCGCCTTCTCGAACAGCACGTTGACCGTGCGACCGATCATGCCGTCCTGCACCGCATGCTGCTGACGGGTCAGCAGGGCCTGCAACTCCTGCAGGCGGGCGTCGGCCAGGGCGGCGTCGACCTCGGGGCGGTCATAGGCGGGGGTGCCCGGACGCGGCGAATACTTGAAGCTGTAGGCCATGCCGAATCCCACCTGCTCGATCAGGCGCAGGGTGTCGGCGTGATCCTGGTCCGTCTCTCCGGGAAAGCCGACGATGAAGTCGCTGGTCAGCAGGATGTCAGGACGCGCCGCGCGGATGCGGTCGATCAGGCGCAGGTACTGGTCCGACGTGTGCTTGCGGTTCATCGCCTTGAGGATGCGGTCGCTGCCCGACTGCACGGGCAGGTGCAGATAGGGCATCAGCTGGGGCACATCGCGATGCGCCTCGATCAGGTCATCGGCCATGTCGTTGGGATGGCTGGTGGTATAGCGGATCCGCAGCAGCCCGTCGATCTCGCCCAAGGCGCGGATCAGGGCACCGAAACCGCCCGGACCCCCATGCCAGCCGTTGACGTTCTGGCCCAGCAGGGTGATCTCGCACACGCCGCGTCCGACCAGGTCGCGGGCCTCGGCCAGGATGCGTTCGGCGGGGCGGCTGACCTCGGCGCCGCGGGTATAGGGCACCACGCAGAAGGCGCAGAACTTGTCGCAGCCCTCCTGCACGGTCAGGAAGGCCGCGGGCGCGCGACGGGTCGCGCGGGGGGCGGGCAGGTGGTCGAACTTGTCTTCCTCGGGGAAATCGGTGTCGATGGCGGGCGCCTCGCCGCGCACCATGGCGGGCAGGCGGTGATAGGTCTGCGGCCCGACGACCAGATCGACCAGCGGCATCCGGCGGATGATCTCGCCCCCCTCGGCCTGGGCCACGCAGCCCGCGACACCGACCTTCAGGTCGGGGCGCGCGGCCTTCAGGGGCTTCAGCCGGCCCAGGTCGCTGTACAGCTTTTCGGCCGCCTTCTCGCGGATGTGGCAAGTGTTCAGCAGGACCATGTCGGCGTCCGACTGATCCTCGGTCAGGACATAGCCCTCGGCGCCCATCGCCTCGGCCATGCGCTGGCTGTCATAGACGTTCATCTGGCACCCGTAGGTCTTGATGAACAGTTTCTTTGCGGCCGGGTTATGGGCGGTCATGTCATGCCTGTTCCTGAAGGTCGCGCAGCGATACAGGAAATGCGGACTTTTGGAAAGGCACGGGATGGAGAGCGACCTGACCACCATCCGCAACATCGGCCCGGCCACCGCGCAGGCGCTGATCGCGGCCGGCGTGCCGGACGCGGCGGCGCTGCGGGCGATGGGGGCGGACGCGGCCTATCGCGCCCTGATGGACGCCGGAGAGCGTCCGCATTTCATCGGATATTACGTGCTGCACATGGCGCTGCAGGGGCGGCCGTGGAACGACTGCAAGGGCGCCGAAAAGGCCGCCCTGCGCGCGCGGTTCGACGCGCTGGTGGCCGAGCGTCGCCCGATGACGGCGCTGGAGGCGGCGCTGGACCAGATCGGCCTGCGCCGCCCCTGACGGCCTACTGACCGGCGTTCTTGGTTTCGAACATCAGGCCCTTGGCGCTGCGCTCGGGAAAGCCTGGCCAATAGCTGTGGGCCGCATCGGGCGTGCCCGCGTCATCGACCGACCAGACCCCGTCCTCGGCATCGGGCACCAGGTCCAGGAAGGCGCCGCGATCCTCTTCCTTCAGGTGCTGGTCCAGGAAGGCCGTGGTGAAATGCTGCAGGATGTTGTTCATCCGCACGCTGTCCCAGACCGGATCGGCGTAATGGTCGAAGGGCGCGCGGCCCAGGGATTCCGAGAAGGCCCAGGCCTCGGCCGGGGCGGGGATCGGGGCGGCGGCGTTGTGGTTGGCATGATCGAAGGTCAGAAGGTGCCGTGTCGCCGCGGTCGTCTGGTCGAAGATCTGCCGGATCGCGTCATAGATCGACACGTCGTCATCGCTGCCCGCGACCAGCAGCAGCGGCTTGGTCATGCCGGCCAGCCCGTCCGCGTCCCAGAACTCGTGCTGGCGGCCCCAGGGGGCGATGGCCACGATGGCCTTGACGCGCGGATCGACCAAAGCGGCGTGATCCTCGCTGCCCGCGGCCAGCCGGGACAGCAGCTTCTGCGGCGGGATAAAGCGTTCGGGCTCGGTCCGGTCGATGGCGGTCTGCGACAGGCCCGCGCCGCCAAAGATCATCGCGCCGTATCCGCCCATGGAATAGCCCACGACGGCCGCCGTGTCGGCATCGGTGATCGCGCCGATCTCGTCCTCCAGCCCGGCCATGCTGTCCAGCAGGAACCGCTGGTCCACCGCCCGGTTCACCAGGGTCGAGGCAAACGCCCCCATGTCGTCGTACGTGCTGTCGGGATGGTCTGCGGCGACCACGACGTATCCCTTGGAGGCCAGGTTCTCGGCCAGGTGGCTCATCAGATAGCGGTTGCCGGGATAGCCGTGCGACAGGATGACCAGCGGGAACGACCCCTCGGCCGGCGCCGCGTCGCGGGCGGCGCTGCCGGACAGGGTGGTGGGCGTGACCCCGTCGCGCAGGATCGTGTCATAGGTGGTGCCGGGTTCGGTGCCGTCGGCCGCGGGATACCAGATCTCTGCCTGCAGGGTGCGTTCCGCGGTGGGGGGCGTGCCCGTTGCGGTGGTCGCGATCACGTCGATGCGGTCCGGGTCGGTGAAGCTGGCGGCGCGCACGCCGACCGGATGCGCGCCGCGCGCGGCCAGTTCCGGCGCGTCGGGGCGGATCAGGTCGATGCGGTTTTCGGACAGGGCGGGGGCGGCGCAGGCCAGGGTGGCGGCAGCGGCCAGCATCAGGTGTCTCATGGGAACTCCTCCGGCGGTTCGGGCGAACTGTGCCCCGGTTGCACGATCTGCACAAGCGTGCCCCATTGAACGCCGCCCGGCGCCCGGCTAGCCTGCCCCCAAGATCCGGCAAGGAGACCGACCATGACCACCCCGCAAAGCTGGGAAGCACGCGCCGACGAATACTCGCTGTACGGCTTCACCGACCTGCCAAGCGTCCACAAGCGCGGCGCCGTCGTCCTGACCCATGGCGAGGGCCCCTATGTCGTCGACGTGAACGGCAACCGCTATCTGGATGCCAATTCGGGCCTGTGGAACATGGTCGCGGGCTTTGACCACAAGGGCCTGGCCCAGGCCGCCAAGGATCAGTACGACCGCTTTCCGGGCTATCACGCGTTCTTCGGGCGGATGTCCGACCAGACCGTGATGCTGTCCGAGAAGCTGGTCGAGGTGTCGCCGTTTTCGCGTGGCAAGGTTTTCTACACGAACTCGGGCTCCGAGGCGAACGACACCATGGTCAAGATGCTGTGGTTCATGCATGCCAGCGAGGGCAATCCGCAAAAGCGCAAGATCCTGACGCGCTGGAACGCCTATCACGGGGTGACGGCCGTGTCGGCCAGCATGACCGGCAAGCCCTATAACGAGGTGTTCGGCCTGCCGCTGCCGGGCTTCATCCACCTGACCTGCCCGCACTACTGGCGGTTCGGAGAGGAGGGAGAGACCGAGGCGGCGTTCACGCAGCGCCTGGCGCGCGAGCTGGACGAGACGATCCAGCGCGAGGGCGCGGACACCATCGCGGGCTTTTTCGCGGAACCCGTGCAGGGCGCGGGCGGGGTCATTCCGCCCTCCGAGGGGTATTTCCAGGCGATCCTGCCGGTGCTGAAAAAGCACGGCATCCCGATGATCGCGGATGAGGTCATCTGCGGCTTCGGGCGGACGGGCAACACCTGGGGCTCGATCACCTACGACTTCGTGCCGGACGCGATCATCAGCTCCAAGAATCTGACGGCGGGGCTGTTCCCGATGGGGGCGGTGATCCTGGGCCCCGAGCTGACCGACCGCCTGCAGGCCGCCATCGACAAGATCGAGGAATTCCCGCACGGCTTCACCGCCTCGGGGCATCCGGTGGGCTGCGCCATCGCGCTGAAGGCCATCGACGTGGTCATGAACGAGGGGTTGGCGCAGAACGTCATCGACCTGGCGCCGCGGTTCGAGGACGGGCTGCGGCAGCTGGCGCAGAACCCGAATATCGGCGAATATCGCGGCGTGGGCTTCATGTGGGCGCTGGAGGCGGTGCGCGACAAGGCGACCAAGACGCCCTTCGAGGGGCATCTGTCGGTCAGCGAGCGGATTGCCAACACCTGCACCGACATGGGCCTGATCTGTCGTCCCCTGGGGCAGTCGATCGTGCTGTGCCCGCCCTTCATCCTGACGCCCGCGCAGATGGACGAGATGTTCGAGAAGCTGGACAAGGCCTTGGGCAAAGTCTTTGCCGAACTGGCCTGAGCGAGGGGCGGGGATGCGTTTCGGAAAGATTGCCGGATGATACCCGCGCGGTATGCTCCGATCCTGTTCGGCTTCTTCCTGTCGGGGCTGATGTCGTCGCTGGTGTCGGGGATCGCCACGGTCCGGGCGGTGGGTCTGTCTGACGGGGTCGCGGGGCTGTGGATGGGGAACTGGCTGTCCAGTTGGGCGGTGGCCTTTCCGGCGGTGCTGGTGGTGGCCCCGGTGACGCGGCATCTGGTCGCGCGGCTGACGCGGGCCTGACGACGACCCTGTCGGCGGTTGCGCATGGCGCGGGGGTCGCCTGCGGGTCGTAAGAACCTGTCTGGCCGACCATGCGCCGCGATCGCGCCCCGGGCCGCGGGCCCGTGCTATCGCGACAGCCGCATCGGTTGACCCGTGGTGACCTGCGGTCCATCCGCGGTCATGCGGATCGCGACGGCGCCGCTGCGGCGGAGGCGTTTCGGGTCCAGCAGCAGGCAGCGCGGCTTGCCGTCGATGTCGACGGGTTCGGTCGCGACCACGATGCGGTCGGGACGACAGGCGGCGGCGGCGCGGGCCCCCGACCCCTTTCCGGTCAGGTGCCAGACCTGCCAGCCGCCGGACAGGGCCGCCTGCCGGTCGCGGCGGTCGCCGGTCCAGGCCGGGCGGGCGGCGGCGGTTTCCTGGTCGGCCATGTCGCCGTCCTCCTGCAGCCAGGTCGAGACGACGAAGGCGCCGCCCGAGGGTTTCGAGATGGCGCGGCCCTCGGGGGTCATCAGGCCCACGGCCTCGCCCTCCGGCGCGATCAGCAGCAGCGGGCGGCGGGCAGTCATCCACAGCGCGGCGGCGGCGATCAGCAGCGTCATCGCCAGCACGAAGCCTGCCTGCGTCAGCACCCCACGCCGCGCCGCGGGGCGCCAGCAGAGGATGCCCAGCACAGCGCCAAAGCCCATCAGCGGCACCACGGCGGCGGGCGGCTTGGCCACACCGGTCACCGCCCCGCCCAGATCGGCGACGAACCGCGCGACCCAAAGCATCCATTCCGTGCCGATGCCCATGACCCACAGGGCCGGCGCCTCCAGCCCGACCAGGGCCAGGACGGCGCCGATGACGCCCGCGGGCATCACCAGCGTGCCCATGACCGGCACCGCCAGCAGGTTCGCCAGCAGACCGTATTGCGCCATGCGGTTGAAATGCGCCGCGGCAATGGGCGATGTCGCCACGGCGGCGATCAGCGACGACACGATCAGCATCGCCACCGCGCGCAGCCACCATGGCAGGCGCGGGGACACCCGCGCCCAGGGGCCATAGACCAGGATCAGGGCCACGGTGGCGGCAAAGCTCATCTGGAAGCCGGCGCTGACGACGGCTTCGGGTGAATAGATCAGCACGATGGTCGCGGCCAGGGCGACCGTGCGCAGGGAAATCGCCCGCCGGTCGGCGATGATCGCGCCCAGCATGACGGCGACCATGATGAACGACCGTTCGGTCGCGACCCCGCCGCCGGACAGCCACAGATAGGCGGCCGCCGCCGCCAGCGCGATGCCGGCCGCCCATTTGTGCATCGGTCGCGCCAGGCCGATCCCTGCGCCCTGCACCCCCACCAGGACCATGCGCACCGCGCCATAGACGAAGGCCGCCAGCATTCCCATGTGCAGCCCCGAGATCGAGATGATGTGGTAGAGGTTCGAGGCGCGCATCACCTCGTTCGTCTCCTCGGCGATGCCGGAGCGGTCGCCGGTCATCAGGGCCGAGGCCACCGCGCCGGCCTGTCCGCCGATGCGGTCCTGGATCGCGGCGCTGATCGACATGCGCGCCCGGTGCGCCCACCACACGCCCCCCTGCGGCGGCGCCACGGCCATGATCGGCGTGCGCGAATAGCCGACGGCGCCCAGGCCGTCGAACCATGCGAACATCCGAAAATCGAAGCTGCCCGGGGACGACGGCGCCGGGGGCGGGCCCAGATGCCCGGTCAGCATCACCCGCTGGCCCAGGGGCGGCAATGCATCGTCGCCCATCAGCGACAGGCGTACCCGCGCGGGCGTGCGGTCGGGCGACAGGTCATGCAGCACGACCCCGTCCAGCGTCAGGCGCATCCGGTCGCGCCCCGACCGGTCGATCTGGATCACCCGCCCCTCGACCGGGCCGTAATAGCGCCATTCCAAGACCGGGGCCGCGACATGCGCGGCGCGGAACGCGACCAGGCCGGTGCCGGCGATCACGAAGGACAGCGCCAGTGCGGACAGATGGACGGCATCGGCCTGAGGCCAGCCGATCCGGCCTCGGTCGGCCCAAAGGGGCGCGTGGCGGGCGATGGTCAGCGACAGCGCCAGCAGGCAGGCCATCACGGTCCAATGGGCCGCGCCGAACAGCGTCGGATGCAGGAACCACAGCCCGATCCCGGCCGACAGGCAGACCGGCACCCAGGGAAACAGTCCCGCGCGCAGCGCCGCGGCGGGGCGCGCGGCGGCCACGGGGCGGGGTGCGGTCTGGGGCAGGGGGGGCGCGACCGCCCCCGATTGGGGCAACATCCTTGTCCTTTCGCGACCCGGTGACTATCACTTGGCCGCAAGATGGCACGGGGATGCTTACCAAAGCGTTAACGCCGTGCCGCGCCAGACCCTGCCCGAAGGCCGCCATGACCCAGATCGTTACCCGTTTCGCCCCCTCTCCCACCGGATACCTGCATGTGGGCGGCGCCCGGACGGCGCTGTTCAACTGGCTGTTCGCGCGGGGGCGGGGCGGCAAGTTCCTGTTGCGGATCGAGGATACCGACCGCGCCCGCTCGACCCCCGAGGCCACTGCGGCAATCCTGAAGGGCCTGACCTGGCTGGGCCTGGACTGGGACGGCGAACCCGTCAGCCAGTTCGAACGCAAGGACCGCCACGCCGAGGTCGCCCGCCAGATGCTGGACCAGGGCACGGCCTACAAGTGCTTCTCCACCACCGACGAGATCGCGGCCTGGCGCGAGGCGAACCCGCGCCAGCCCTTCCTCAGCCCGTGGCGCGATGCGACCGACCTGCCCGACGCGCCCTATGTGATCCGCCTGAAGGCGCCGCGCGACGGAGAGACGGTGATCGACGATCAGGTGCAGGGCGCGGTGCGCGTCGCCAACGACCAGCTGGACGACATGGTGCTGCTGCGCAGCGACGGGACGCCCACCTATATGCTGGCCGTGGTGGTGGACGATCACGACATGGGCGTGACCCATGTGATCCGCGGCGACGACCACCTGACCAACACCGCGCGCCAGATCCAGATCATCGACGCGATGGGCTGGCCGCGCCCGACCTATGCCCATATCCCGCTGATCCACGGCGAGGACGGCAAGAAGCTGTCCAAGCGTCACGGCGCGGTCGGCCTTCACGAATTCGCGGCGCTTGGCTATCCGCCGGCGGCCATGCGCAACTATCTGGCGCGGCTTGGCTGGAGCCATGGCGACGACGAGCTGTTCGACGATGCCCAGGCCCGCGAGTGGTTCGGGCTGGAGGGGATCGGACGCGCGCCCGCGCGCCTGGACTTCAAGAAGCTGGAGCATGTCAGCGGCCATCATATCGGGCGGATGCCGGACGATCAGGTCCTGGCCGCGCTGCAGGATTACCTGTCGGAAACAGGCGCGGCTGCGCTGACCGACACGCAGCGCAGCCGCATCCGGGCAGCGATGGGCGCATTGAAGGAAAAGGCGAAAACCCTGCCTGGGCTGCTGGATCAGGCGCGGTTCGCGATGATCGAACGCCCTGTTGCGGTTGAGGAAAAGGCCGCGCGCAACCTGGATACGGTATCCCGTGGTATGCTGAAATCATTGACTGCTGCGGTGCAGAATGCTAGCTGGACCCGAGACGATCTGGAGGAGGCGGCCCAGCAGGTTGCCACGGAAAACGGTGTCGGACTGGGCAAGATCGCGGCACCGCTGCGCGCCGCCCTGGCCGGAACGAGCGCCACCCCCAGTGTGTTCGACATGATGACTGCGCTTGGCCGCGACGAAACGCTGGCCCGGCTGCAGGACCAGACCGATTTGGCAGGCTGAAGCCTGCCCTCACATGCCAGGGCTGTCTGACGGGTTTACACGACGGACCGCCCGGCCTTAGCCGGAAGGACGCCTTTGCATGGCCGACAAGACCGCTAAACTGCACCTGAACGGGCAGGACTATGACCTGCCCATCCTGTCGCCCACCAAGGGCCCGGACGTTCTGGACATCCGCAAGCTGTATGGCCAGGCGGACGTGTTCACCTATGACCCCGGCTTCACCTCGACCGCCAGCTGCGATTCGACGATCACCTTCATCGACGGCGACAAGGGCGAGCTGTGGTATCGCGGCTATCCGATCGAGCAGCTGGCCGCCAAGTCCTGCTATCTGGAGGTCTGCTATCTGCTGCTGTACGGCGAGCTGCCGACCGAGGCGCAGATGGACGATTTCCGCGCCCGCGTCACGCGCCACACGATGGTGCATGAGCAGATGCACAACTTCTTCCGCGGCTTCCGTCGCGACGCGCATCCGATGGCGACCATGGTCGGCGTCGTGGGCGCCATGTCCGCCTTCTATCACGATTCGACCGACGTGAACGACGAATGGCAGCGCGAGGTCGCGGCGATCCGCCTGATCGCCAAGCTGCCCACGATCGCGGCGATGGCCTATAAATATTCGATCGGCCAGCCCTTCGTCTATCCGCAGAACGACCTGGATTACGCGTCGAACTTCCTGAACATGTGCTTCTCGGTCCCGGCCGAGAAATACGAGGTGAACCCGGCCCTGGCCCGCGCCATGGACCGCATCTTCACCCTGCATGCGGATCACGAGCAGAACGCGTCCACCTCGACCGTGCGCCTGGCGGGATCGTCGGGGGCGAACCCGTTTGCCTGCATCGCGGCGGGCATCGCCTGCCTGTGGGGCCCCGCCCATGGCGGCGCCAACCAGGCCTGCCTGGAGATGCTGCGCGAGATCGGCACCGTCGACCGCATCCCGGAATACATCGCCAAGGCCAAGGACAAGTCCGACCCGTTCAAGCTGATGGGGTTCGGCCATCGGGTCTACAAGAACTTCGACCCGCGCGCGACGGTCATGAAGGAATCGGCCGACGAGGTCCTGGACCTGCTGGGCGTGGGCGACAACCCGACGCTGCAGGTTGCCAAGGAACTGGAGAAGATCGCGCTTGAGGACGAGTACTTCATCGAGAAGAAGCTGTACCCCAACGTCGATTTCTATTCGGGCATCATCCTGGAGGCGATGGGCTTCCCCACGTCGATGTTCACGCCGATCTTCGCGCTGTCGCGCACGGTGGGCTGGATCGCGCAGTGGAAAGAGATGATCGGCGATCCGCAGAACAAGATCGGCCGTCCGCGCCAGCTGTATGTCGGCAGCGACCGCCGCGACTATGTGGACCTGAAGGCGCGCTGAGCGTCCTGGCAGGTCAGGCATGGGGGTCCCTTCGGGGGCCCCTTTTTCGTGGTTGCGCGGGGGGACGCGCGGTGGCAAGGGACCGGACATGAGCGAGATCGAACAGACAGGCGCCACCCGGCTGGCGCTGGTGACGGGGGCCTCTCGGGGGCTTGGGGCGGCGCTGGCCGAGGGGCTGGCGGCGCAGGGCTATCACGTGCTGGCGGTCGCGCGGACCGTGGGCGCGCTGGAGGAGCTGGACGACCGCATCCGTGCGGCCGGTGGCCAGGCGACACTGGCGCCGATGGACGTGACCGAACCCGAGGCGATGAAGCAGATGACCCAGGCCATTGCCGGCCGGTGGGGCGGGCTGGACCTGTGGGCGCATTGCGCGGTTCATGCGGCGCCGATGTCGCCGGCGCCCCATATCGAGGGGCGCGACTGGTCCAAGTCGATGCTGGTCAATGTCGAGGTCGCCCGCGGCCTGATCGCCATGCTGGAGCCGCTGCTGCGCCAGCGCCGGGGAACGGCGCTGTTCTTTGACGATGCGCGGGGCGGGCAGAAGTTCTTTGGCGCCTACGGCGCGTCCAAGGCCGCGCAGATCGCGTTGGCGCGCAGCTGGCAGGCCGAGACGGTGCAGACCGGCCCGCGGGTGCTGATCGATTCGCCGGCGCCCATGCCGACCGCCGTCCGCGCGCGGTTCCATCCAGGCGAGGATCGCGGCGCGCTGGCACCGTGCAGGGACGAGGCGGCGCGCATCCTGTCGCTGTTGTGAGGTTTGCGTCCCGCGGCGGCGCGGGGGGCTGCCTGCCCCCCGCACCCCCCGGATGTCACACCTGGCCGAGCGGTTCGGTCGCCGCCGTCAGCCAGTCCAGATCCTGCCCCTGAAGATCGGGCGACAGGCTGATCCGAACCTGGGCGTGATAGGCGTCCAGCCAGGCGACATCGTCGGCCGACAGCGCAGCGCGGTCGATCAGGCGGCGGTCGATGGGGCATAGCGTCAGCGTGTCGAAGCCCAGCATCTGGCGGCCCGGTTCGGCATCGGCCTGGGTCACGACGATCAGATTCTCGATCCGGATGCCGAAGCTGCCTTCGCGGTAGTAGCCGGGCTCGTTCGACAGGATCATGCCGGGTTCCAGCGGCACGTCGCTGACGCGGCTGATCCGCGCCGGGCCTTCATGCACGCAAAGTGCCGCGCCGACGCCGTGGCCGGTGCCGTGATCGTAGTCCAGACCCTGCGACCACAGGAACTGACGCGCCAGGGTGTCCAGATGCCCCCCGGTCACGCCGGTCGGAAAGCGCGCCCGCGACAGGGCGATCATGCCGCGCAGCACTGCGGTGAAGGGCCCGACCGCGTCCGGGCGCAGATCGCCCAAGGGCACGGTGCGGGTGATATCGGTGGTGCCGTCGGCGTATTGACCGCCGGAATCGATCAGCAGCAGGTCGCCCGCAGCCAACCGACGGTTGGTCGCTTCGGTCACGCGGTAATGGACGATGGCGCCGTTCGGACCGGCGCCCATGATCGTGTCGAAGCTGATGTCGAGGATGCCCTGATCACGGCGCAGCCCCTCCAGTTGGCGGACCACGTCGATCTCGGACAGGGCGGCGGGGTCCTGACGGTCTAGCCATGCCAACAGGCGCACCATGGCCAGCCCGTCACGGTGATGGGCGCTGCGCATGCCCGAAAGCTCTGCCGCGTTCTTGCGGGCCTTGGGCAGGACGGCGGGATCGGGGCCTGCGACGACGGTGGTGCCCGCGGCCTCTAGGATGCGAAACGCGGCCTCGGGCGCGGAGCCGGGATCGAGGCGAACGGGGCCTTCGAGGTCGGTCAGCGCCGCAGCCAGCGCGTCATGCGGCAGGATGTGGACATGATTGCCCAGATGCGCGCGCAGGTCGGCGTCGAACTTGGCCGGGTCCGCGAACAGCGCAAGATCGCCGCTGTCCGACAGCACCGCAAAGGATTGCACCACCGGGTTCTTGGGCAGGTCGCTGCCGCGGATGTTTAGCAGCCAGGATATCGAGTCGGGCAGCGTCAACAGCGCCGCTGCCTGCCCCTGCGCCTTGAGATCGGTGGCCAGGCGGGCGCGTTTCTGCGCCGCGCTCTCTCCGGCGATGGCGTCGGGGTGGATGCGGGCAGGACCCACGGGCGGGGCGGGGCGGTTGCGCCAGATCGCGTCGACCGGATTGTGGTCCAGCGCGATCAGGGCGATGCCGGTGTCGGTCAGCGCGCCCTCCATCCCGGCGATCTCCTTGCGTGTGTGCAGCCAGGGGTCGAAACCCACGCGCCCGCCCTGGGGCAAGGCCTCGGCCAGCCAGGCGGAGGGGCGCGTCTCGGGCCAGGGCACCGGGGTGAAATGACCAAGGTCGATCTGGCTGCGCACCTGCACGCGATAGCGGCCGTCGATGAAGACGCCCGCCTGGTCAGCCGTCACGATCGCGAATCCTGCGCTGCCGGTGAACCCGGTCAGCCAGGCCAGTCGGGCGTCGGCATCGGCCACGTATTCGCCCTGATGCACATCGGCCCGCGGCACGATGACCGCGTCCAGCTGTTCGCGGGCCATCAACTGGCGGAGGGCGGTCAGGCGGGCGGCATGATCGCCACCGCCCGCCGGGTCGTCGAAGGTCTGAAAGCTCACAGCGCGATGGCCTCCATCACCTTGGGTTCGATCACGACGACGTCGGGCAGGGCGTCAATCAGCACCTGCGCCGACTGTTCCAGCAGGGGGAAGGTCTTGTAATGGCAGGGGATCACGGTCTTGAAGTCGAAATAGCGCTTGGCCGCATAGGCCGCGCGCGACATGTCCATGGTGAAATGCCCGCCCGCGCACAGGATGCCGATGTCTGGCTTGTGCAGGTCGCCCATCCATTCCATGTCGGCCATGATGTCGGTGTCGCCCGAGACATAGATCACATGCCCGTCGCCCGCGATCATGTAGCCCGATTCGTGGCCCGCATAGACCGGTCCGTCCGGCCCGCTGATCGAGCTGGAATGCGTCGCGTTGACCATCGTCACCTGCGCGCCGCCCAGATCGACCGTGCCGCCCTTGTTGAAGCCGATGCCCTCGATCTTGTCGGTCTTTTCCCAATGGCCGATCAGGTCGAAGATGCCCACGACGGGGATCTTCAGCTCCTTGGCCAGGGCCAGCGTGTCGCCGGTATGATCGCCATGGCCGTGGGTGATCAGGATATGCGTGGCGCCGTCGATGGCCTCGGCGCGCCGGTCGTCGGGAAAGACGGGGTTTCCGCTGAACCAGGGGTCGATCAGGATCACGGCCTGTTCGATCTGCAGACGAAAGCCGGAATGGCCAAGCCAGGTCAGTTTCATGGGGTCTCCTTCGCGCTGTCGCGGCAGGTTAGCGGCCGCGTCCGGTCGTGACCAGAACCCCCGGCGGGGTCAAAGGTTGCCGGTCGCGGGTGCCGCATCGTCCAGGCGCAGGCGCAGGCGTTCCCGCCCGCCCCAGGTCGACAGCTCCAGCTTGCCGGCCAGGTGGAACCGCCGCCCCTTGGCGCCGATCAGGCCGGGACCAAGCGGGCCGTCCATCGCGCCCCAGGCCACGGCCTCCATCGGGGGGCTGCCGGGGCTGCGGAACTGCAGGCGCAGGTGGCGGTCGCCCATGGTGGCGGCGCTGTCGATCAGCTGGTCGGAAAAGGCAAAGCGCGGTGCGGGGGCGGCCTGCCCGAAGGGACCGGCATCCTCCAGCATGCGGTACATGGGCGCGGTGGCACCCGACGGCTCCAGGAGGCCCGAAATGCGCAGGTCGCCCGACCCGGTGCGGCCCGCCAGATCGCGGGCGATCAGCTCGGCCAAGCGGTCCATCGCGGCGGGGATCTTTCCCTCCTCGACGGTCAGGCCTGCGGCCATGGTATGCCCGCCGCCCTTCAGCAGCAGACCCTCATGCGCAAGACGCTGGATCGCACGGCCCAGATCGACGCCGGGGACCGACCGGGCGCTGCCCTTGCCGATGCCGTGATCGACACCGATCACCACGGATGGCAGATCGGTCGCCTCCTTGACGCGGGCGGCGACGATGCCGACCACGCCCGGATGCCAGCCCGCGCCCGCGGCCCAGGACAGGCGCGCATCGCCCCGCGCCTCGACCTGGGACAGGGCCTCGAGGCGGACGGCGGCCTCTATCGCGCGGCGGTCGCTGTTCAGCGCGTCCAGCTGACGGGCCAGCTGATCGGCCTGCGACGCGTCGCGGCAGGACAGGCACAGCGCGCCCAGATCGGCGCGACCCACGCGCCCACCCGCATTGATGCGCGGACCCAGCAGGAAGCCCAGGTGGAACGCGCTTGGCGCGCCGTCCAGCCGGGCGATGTCGGACAGCGCGACCAGACCCGCCCGCTGCCTGCGCGCCATCACGGCCAGCCCCTGGCGAACAAACGCGCGGTTGACACCGACCAGCGGCGCGACATCGGCGACCGTGGCCAGCGCGACCAGATCCAGCATCGCCATCAGGTCGGGCTGCGGCAGGCCCCGCTGGCGCAGCACGCGACCGGCCTGAACCAGCGTCAGGAACACCACGCCCGCGGCGCACAGATGGCCCAGGGCGCCGTCCTCATCCATGCGGTTGGGGTTCACGACGGCCAGCGCGGGGGGCAGGGTCTCTCCGCCCAGGTGGTGGTCCAGGACGATCACGTCGCAGCCCGCGGCGGCGGCCAGCGCGTCATGGGACAGCGTCCCGCAGTCGACGCAGACGATCAGGTCATGCGCCGCCGCCAGCGCGGTCATGGCGGGGACGTTGGGGCCATAGCCCTCGTCGATCCGGTCGGGGATATAAAGCGTCGCCTGACGCCCGTGCTGGTGCAGCCAGTCGATCAGCAGGGCGGCCGACGATCCGCCGTCGACGTCGTAATCGGCAAAGATCGCGATGCGCTGGCCGTTGACGGCGGCATCGACCAGCCGTTCGGCGGCGACGTCCATGTCGCGCAGGGTCAGCGGGTCGGGCAGCAGGTCGCGCAGCTTGGGCGCTAGGAACCCGGCCGCCTCGGCGGGCGGCACGCCGCGTTCGGCCAGCACGCGGGCCACCGGCAGGGGCAGGGCCGCCTGCTGGGCCAGCCCTTCGGCCAGCCGTTCCAGATCGGCGGGCGGTCCGATCCACCGCCGCCCGGTCAACGAGCTGTCGATGCCCAGAAATGCCGTCATGTGTCTTCTTTGTCCAAGGGCCCCGGGGTCGTCCCGGGACGGGACAGGGGGGCGCGGGGCCCCCCTTACCTCACTTCACCGGGTTGCGATAGGTCATGCGCCGCACCGATCCGGTCTTGGACCGCATCAGGATGGTCTCGGTCGTCAGGTATCCCGGCTCGCGCTTGACGCCGGCGACGATAGAGCCGTCGGTGACGCCGGTCGCGGCAAAGATCACGTCGTCGGTGACCAGGTCGTCGCGGGCATAGATGCGGTCCAGGTCGGTGATCCCGGCCTTCTTCGCGCGTCCGCGTTCGTCGTCGTTGCGGAACATCAGGCGGCCCCACATCTGCCCGCCCATGCATTTCAGCGCCGCCGCGGCCAGGACGCCCTCGGGCGCGCCGCCCGAACCCATGTACATGTCGATGCCGGTCAGCTCGGCCTCGGCGCAGTGGATCACGCCGGCCACGTCGCCGTCGGTGATCAGGCGGATCGCGGCGCCGGTCTGGCGAACCTCGGCGATCATCTCCTCATGGCGCGGACGCTCCAGGATGCAGACGGTGATGTCTCCGTCCTCGCAGCCGCGGGCGCGGGCCAGGGCGCGCACGCGTTCGGCCGGGCTCATGTCCAGGCTGACGACGTCCTTGGGATAGCCCGGCCCCACGGCCAGCTTGTCCATATAGACGTCGGGTGCGTGCAGCAGCGTGCCGCGCGGCGCCATCGCGATGACGGTCAGCGCGTTCGGCATGTCCTTGGCGGTCAGGGTGGTGCCTTCCAGCGGGTCCAGCGCGATGTCCACCTCGGGGCCTTCGCCGGTGCCGACCTCCTCGCCGATGAACAGCATCGGCGCCTCGTCGCGCTCGCCCTCGCCGATGACGACGACGCCCTTGATGTCCAGCATGTTCAGCTGGTCGCGCATCGCGTTCACCGCGGCCTGGTCGGCGGCCTTCTCGTCGCCGCGGCCGATCAGCCGGGCCGAGGCATGGGCCGCCGCCTCGCTGACGCGGGCCAGGCCCAGGGACAGCATCCTGTCGTTGAAATCCTTCGGCGCGGTCATGTCCCTCATCCCTTCGTGCTGCAGGTTGGGGGCTTTCTAGGGGGCGGGGCAGGGGGCAGCAAGCCTGACGGCGCTAACGGTCCGGGCTTTCCGACAGTTCCAGCGCCAGCGCGTGGATCCGCGGCACGATGTCGCCCAGGGTCGCATGGACCAGGCGGTGCTGCTGGATCCGCGTCAGCCCGGCAAAGGCCGGGCTGGCCATGCGGATGCGGAAATGGCTTTCGCCCCCGTCGCGAAAGCCTGCATGGCCGCGATGATCCTCGCTTTCGTCCAGCACCTGCAGGGTCGTGGGCTGCAGGGCTGCCAGTCGTTCGGTCATCTGGTCCGCGATCATCCGCATATCCTTTCCGTCAAGGGGTTTCATGTCCCGTCAGATAGCCTAAACTGCCCGCCTTGAGTCGCAAAGGTGCCCCAGGATGAGCAAGAACGACCCGTTCGGTTTCGACATTTCCGCCGCCAAGGACAAGAAGCGCAAGACCAAAGGGCGGCGCGGCATGTCGGGGGCGTTCGAGACCTCGACCCGCACCTGCGAGCGCGAGGGATGCGACGAGCCGGGCCAGTATCGCGCGCCCAAGAACCCGCGCAACCTGGACGACTATTTCTGGTTCTGCAAAGAGCACGTCCGCGATTACAACGCGAACTGGAACTACTTCCAGGGCCAGTCCGAGGAGGAGTTCCAGCAGTTCATCGACAATGCGACGGTCTGGGAACGCCCCACCAAGCCCTTCGGTCGCGCCGCGGCCGAGGACAAGTGGGCGCGCCACGGCGTCAGCGACCCGTTGGAGATCCTGGGCGCGAACGGCACCGCACCGGAGTCGCGCGCGCAGTCCAGCGCGCGCAAGCTGCCGCCCACCGAACGCCGCGCCCTGGACATCCTGGAGGCCAAGGATCACTGGACCCGCGCCGAGATCCGCAAGCAGTACAAGTCGCTGGTCAAGGACCTGCACCCCGACATGAACGGCGGCGACCGTTCCGACGAGGATCGCCTGTCCGAGGTGGTCTGGGCCTGGGATCAGATCAAGGAAAGCCGATTCATCCGCGACTAGGGTCGCCAGGCGGACAGCGTCAGGCCGCGCGCCCTCGGCGGCGCGGCCACAGGGCCAGGCCCAGAACCAGCAGCAGCAGCGTCACGACCGGCACGTTCCCGACCGCCAGCCACGGCGTCGCAGGAAGCGCGCCGGGCAGCGCCGCGTCGATCTTGCCGGGCTGGTTCAGGGGCAGGCTGGCCAGGATGCGCCCGCGGGCGTCCACCACCGCGCTGACCCCCGTATTCGCGGCGCGCACCAGCGGCAGCCCCGTCTCGATCGCGCGCAGGCGGGCTTGGTCCAGATGCTGGTACGGGCCCGACAAGGTGCCGAACCATGCGTCGTTGGTGGCCTGCAGCAGCCAGCCGGGGCGCTGGTCCAGATGGCGGAGGTGCTGGGGAAAGATCGCCTCATAGCAGATCAGCGGCTGAAAGTCGGGAACGCCCGGCGCGGACATGATCTGCGGTCCGGGACCGGCGGAATAGCCGTTGCCCTGCCGCGCGGCAAAGGCGCCGATGCCCAGATGGGCCAGCGCGTCGCCCCAGGGGACGTATTCGCCGAACGGCACGAGATGGAACTTGTCATAGACCTGGGTGATCTGTCCGCCCGGCACGATGGTCGCAAGGCTGTTGAAGAAGCGGGTGCCTTCGCGGCGCTGGATGCCCATGACCAGGGGCGCGCCCGCGGCCTGGGACATCATCGGCAGGACCGCGTCGGCATCCTCCAGCAGGAAGTTCACGGCCGTCTCGGGCCAGATGACAAGATCGCGGGGGCCGGGTTCGGCGGACAGGTCCAGCAGGCGCTGGAAGAAGACCGTGGACCATTCGGGGTCCCACTTCAGGTGCTGCGCTGCATCGGGCTGCACGATCCGCAGGGTCACGGGCCGGTCGGCGGGCATCGGCGCGGCCAGCCGCATCGTCCCCGCGATCCACGGACCTGCCAGCAGGGCCGCGGCCAGGGCTGTCGCCATCACCGCACGCGCGCGCAACAGGACCGGCACTGCGGCCAGCGCCATCGTCAGCGTGCCAAGGCCCAGGGCCCCGGTCCACGCGGCCATCTGGGCGACGGGCGTGTCGATCCATGCGTGGCCGATCTGGGCCCAGGGGAAGCCGGTGAAGATCCAGCCCCGCAGCCAGTCCGACAGGACCAGTGCCGCAGCGATCGCCGTGGCCTGCGCAGCGGGATCACGGGCCAGACGCGCGGCCGCGCCGGCCGGCACCGCCCAGAACAGGGCACCCCCAAGCGCCATCAGGATCAGCGCAAAGGGCGCCATCCAGCCGTGGCGGGCAATGTCGACCAGGAAGGGTTCGGTGATCCAGGACAGCGACAGGGCGAACCAGCCAAAGCCCGCGGCCAGCACGTGCCAGAACACGGCGGCGGCGGGCAGGGGGGACAGCCGCCAGATCAGCGCGGCCATCGCCAGCGGCGTCGCGGCCCAGATGCCCAGGGGCGCAAGGCCCAGGGCGGCGATCAGGCCCAGGGCCAGATCGGGCAGAAGACTGCGCAGGGGCGGACGGCCCCCGCGCAGTCGGGATAGCGGGCGAGGCGTGCGGCGCATCAGGCCTGCGCGTCAGCGTCCTTGGGCTGCGCGTCGGCGTCGGCCTTCTTGCGGCGGGTACGCTTGGGCTTTTCCGGCGTGTCCGTCGCGGCATCGGCGGCGGGCGCATCGGCGGTCGCGGCCTTGCGGCGACGGGTGGGCTTGGGCGCATCGACCGAGGCTTCGGCGGGCGCCTCTGCCGCATCGGTGGCGGGCTTGCGGCTGCGCGTCCGCTTGGGCTTGGGCGCTGTCTCCTCGACCGGCTCGACGGCGGGGGCGTCGGTTTCGGCCGTCTCGACCTTCTTGCGGCCGCGGGTGCGCTTGGGCTTGGGTTCCGCAGCGGGTTCGACCGCCGGTGCCTCTGCCTGAATTGGCGCTTCAGCTACGGGCTGCGCGTCCTGCACGGCGTCGGCCGGCGCGCTCTCGGGCTGCATGGCCTGGGGTTGGGCTTCGACAGGGGCTTCGGTCGCCGTCTCGGCCTGCGCCTTGCCGCGACCGCGGCCGCGCGACCGGCGTGCGGGCTTGGGGGCGGGATCGGCGGCGGGGGCCTCTGCCACGGTTTCGGTCGGGGCGTCGTCCGACAGGCCGACGCTGCGCAGTTCGACCAGCATGAACTGGGGGATGTGATCGCCCATGCCCATCACCTGCGACCCGCGGTGGTCCTGATCGCGACCACGGCGTCCGTCGCGACGGTCATCCCGGCGGTCGCCGCGGCGGTCGTCACGACGATCCTCGCGGCGTTCGTCCTTGCGGGTCTCCTCGCGGCGCGGCTGCTCGGCGCGTGCTTCGGGTTCGGGGCGGGGTTCAGGCTGCGCTTTGGGCTCCATGCGGGCCTCCGGTTCGGCTGCGGTCGCGACGGGTGCGGGCGGCGCTGCGGCTTCCGCCTCGGGGCGGGGTTCGTCGCGACGGCGGCGACGGCCGCGTTCACGCGATCCGCCCTTGCGATCCTCCGTGGCGTTGCCTTCGGCCTTGCGGTCGTCGCGTGCAGGTGCGTCGCCACCGGCAAATCCTGCCGGCGCCTCGACCCGCGGCAGCGAGGATTTCAGCAACTGCTCGATCGCGGCCAGATACTTGTCGTCGGACGGCACGGCGATGCTGATCGAGGTGCCAAGACGGCCCGCGCGGCCGGTGCGCCCGATGCGGTGGACATAGTCCTCGGCATGGCTGGGCAGGTCATAGTTGAAGACGTGGCTGACCGCCGGGATATCCAGGCCGCGCGCCGCGACGTCGGACGCGATCAGCAGGCGCAGCTTGCCGTCGCGGAACGATTCCAGCGTGCGGGTCCGCTGGCTCTGGTCCAGGTCGCCGTGGATCGGGGCCGCGTCGTATCCGTATTTCGCCAGCGACTTGGCGACGATGTCGACGTCCGTCTTGCGGTTGCAGAAGACGATGGCGTTGGTCAGCCCCTCGCCCTCGGCGTCGATCAGGGCGCGCAGCAGATCGCGCTTCTGCTTGGCGGCCATGTCGCGGCGGGTGGGGGTCAGCTGGATCAGGCGCTGCGTGATCGTCTCGCTGGCCGAGGCCTGGCGCGCGACCTCGACCCGTTCGGGCGAGTGCAGGAAGGTGTTGGTGATCCGCTCGATCTCGGGGGCCATGGTGGCGCTGAAGAACAGCGTCTGGCGGGTGAAGGGCGTCAGCTGGAAGATGCGCTCGATATCGGGGATGAAGCCCATGTCCAGCATGCGGTCGGCCTCGTCCACGACCATGATCTGAACGCCGGTCAGCAGCAGCTTGCCACGCTCGACATGGTCCAGCAGGCGGCCCGGGGTGGCGATCAGCACGTCCACGCCGCGATCGATCAGCTTGTCCTGTTCGCCGAAGCTGACGCCGCCGATCAGCAGCGCCTTGGTAAGGCGGGTGTGCTTGGCATAGGTGTCGAAATTCTCGGCCACCTGGGCGGCCAGTTCACGCGTTGGGCACAGCACCAGGCTGCGCGGCATGCGGGCGCGGGCCCGGCCACGGCCCAGCAGCGTGATCATCGGCAGGGTGAAGCTGGCGGTCTTGCCGGTTCCGGTCTGCGCGATCCCCAGCACGTCGCGGCCTTCCAGGGCGGGCGGGATCGCCCCCTGCTGGATGGGCGTCGGCGTCTCGTAGCCGGCTTCCAGCACGGCCTGCAGCACTTTGGGGTCCAGCTTCAGATCAGAGAACTTGGTCATTCGGGGCTTTCCATTAAGCCGCGCCCGTTCTGGCGCGATGCGTTCCAAGCCGCGCGCCCGTCTGGCGCAGTGGCGGCTAAGTTGGGACGCAAACACGGACGCCCCGCCTTGATGCCTGCCGGATGCAGGCCCGCATCGCGTAGACCAAAGGCGCTGCCGCGTCAATCTTTTGCGTCGTCCGTCCCGCCGGCGGGGCGGTGGCGCGGGGCTTTCGGTTGACCTCTCCCCGTCCGAAAGGGTAACCCCCGGGGGTCAATCAGGAAGCCCATGATGAACCTTTTCACCGATTTGCGCGGCGTCGTCGTCGAGGCGCTGGACCAGATGGCCGCCGCAGGAGAGCTGCCCGCAGGCCTGGATACCGCCAATGTCACGGTCGAACCGCCCCGCGACCCGGCGCATGGCGACATGGCCACCAATGCCGCGATGGTGCTGGCCAAGCCCGCTGGCATGAAGCCGCGCGAGATCGCCGACCGCCTGGCCGCGCGCCTGACCGACCCCCGCATCAGCGCGGCCGAGGTCGCGGGCCCCGGTTTCCTGAACCTGCGCCTGTCGCCGGTGGTCTGGCAGGGCGTGATCCGGTCGGCCCTGCAGGCGGGCACCGAATTCGGGCGATCCGACCTTGGGGCGAATGCCAAGGTCAACGTCGAGTTCGTCAGCGCCAACCCCACCGGTCCGATGCATGTGGGCCATGTCCGCGGCGCGGTCTTCGGCGACGCGCTGGCGCGGCTGCTGGCATTCTCCGGCCATGACGTCACGCGCGAATACTATATCAATGACGGCGGCGCGCAGGTCGACGTGCTGGCCCGCTCGGCATACGAGCGCTATCGCGAGGCGAACGGGCTGGAGCCCGAGATCCGCGAGGGGCTGTATCCCGGCGACTATCTGATCCCCGTCGGAGGGGCGCTGAAGGCCAGGTACGGCGACAGCCTGCTGGACCGCCCCGAGGCCGAATGGCTGGAGGAGATCCGCGAATTCGCGACGCAGGCGATGATGGAGCAGATCCGCGGCGACCTGGCGATCCTGGGCGTCGAGATGGACGTCTATTCCAGCGAGAAGGCGCTGTACGGCACCGGGCGGATCGAGGATGCGATCGCGCGCCTAGACACGCAGGGCCTGATCTATCGCGGCGTGCTGGAGCCGCCGAAAGGCAAGCTGCCCGAGGACTGGGAGGCGCGCGAGCAGCTGCTGTTCCGCTCCAGCGCGCATGGCGACGATGTGGACCGGCCGATCCAGAAGTCGGACGGGGCATGGACCTATTTCGCGCCCGACATCGCCTATCACTGGGACAAGATCGACCGCGGCTTCGATCAGCTGATCGACGTCTTCGGCGCCGATCACGGCGGCTATGTCAAGCGGATGAACGCGGCGGTCAAGGCGCTGTCGAACGGCCGCGTGCCGCTGGACGTCAAGCTGATCCAGCTGGTCAAGCTGTACAAGAACGGCGAGCCGTTCAAGATGTCCAAGCGAGCCGGCACCTTCGTGACCCTGCGCGACGTGGTCGAGGAGGCGGGGGCCGACGTCACGCGCTTCATCATGCTGACGCGCAAGAACGACGCGGCGCTGGATTTCGACTTTGCCCGCGTGCTGGAACAGTCCAAGGACAACCCGGTCTGGTACGTCCAGTATGCCAGCGCCCGCGTCCATTCCGTGCTGCGCCGCGCGACCGAGGCCGGGATCGCGGTCGACGATTCGACCCTGGCGGATGCCGATCTGTCCGTCCTGTCCCACCCGGCCGAGCTGGAACTGGCCCGCAAGGTCGCCGAATGGCCGCGCCTGGTCGAGAACGCGGCCCGCGCGCACGAGCCCCATCGCGTGGCGTTCTTCCTGTATGAACTGGCATCCGACCTGCATTCGCTGTGGAATCGCGGCAATGACGACATGTCGCTGCGATTCATCCAGGATGGCGACGCGGTCACAAGCCAAGGAAAAATTGCGCTGGTCCGGGCGGTTGGCGTTGTTATTTCATCTGGTCTCGCTATTCTTGGCGTCACTCCGGCGGAAGAAATGCGCTGACCGAATGCGTCGCCGCCGGGGAAGGCTGAGAGCAGGCAAAAGTTAATCCGGGACAACCGGCGGGCAGGCGAACATGGCAGTGATGGACTTCCGCGAAGGCGGCTACGTTTTCTCGCGTCACAAGGTGAAGCGCGAATTCTCTTACGATCAGAACGGACAGCCGGCGGCGGCTGCCGGTCAGGCACAGCACCCCGGGCAGGCCGACGGCCTGCCGGCGCGGCTGGCGCGGGTGACCCATTACATGGGCGCGGTCGCATCGGTGGCGCTGATGGTCGGGTTGATGGCCTGGGGCTGGCAGCTGGTGTCGCGCGACGTGTCGGGCGTGCCCGTCATCCGCGCCGTCCAGGGCGAAGCCCGCACCACCGCCGAGGATCCGGGCGGTCAGCTGACCAACCATACAGGACTGGCCGTGAATTCGGTCGCCGGTGGGCAGGTCCTGTCGCCGACCGAGCAGGTCGCGATCGCGCCGGCACCGGTGGACCTGTCCGCCGATGACGTCGCCATGGGAGAATTGGGCGCCACCGCCCGCGAACCCTCGAACCCGTCGGAGACGCCGTTGACTTTCGCGGGCGAGCCCATCGTGCCGCTGTCCGACAGCGAGGCCCGCGCCCTGGCCGAGGCCGAGGCGGCCGCCGCCGCGGAACGCGCCCTGGCCGATCACGCCGTCAACCAGGCCGCGATCATCGACGCCCCCGCCAGCGAGGGTGCGGTGACCGAGGTCGTCACCGACGAGAACGGCCTTCCGGCACAGTCCGCGGCCATCGCCGAGGCGCTGGCACAGGCCCAGGCCGAGGCGAACCCCGCCGTGGTCGTCGCATCGGCCCGCCCCACGCCGCGCCCCCGTGTGACGCAGGTTGCCGCGGCACCCGCACCCGTCGCCGCGCAGACCGCCCTGGCCCAGGCCCCGGCGCCGGCCCCCGACCGTCCCGCGGCGGCACCCACACCGGCCCCGGCACCCGCCGCGGCACGCAGCGCCAGCGGTCCCGTCGTGCAGGTCGGCGCGTTCGACAGCGACTCCATCGCCAATGGCGAATGGCAACGGCTGGCGGGGCGCAATGGTGGCCTGTTCTCGGGCAAGTCGCCGGTCATCCAGGAACATCAGTCGAACGGTCGCACCTTCTGGCGGCTGCGGGTCGCGGGCTTTGATTCGCTGTCCGAGGCGCGGCAGTTCTGTTCCGCGCTGCAATCCTCGGGGACCGACTGCCTGGCGCTTGGCGGCTGAGGCCGTGCAGAACGCAACCATTCTGGGTGGCGTCGGTGGCCTGTCCCTGACGCCGGACGAGGCCGCGTTCTTTCGCGAGGCCGACCCTTGGGGCTTCATCCTGTTCGGACGCAATGTCGACGCGCCCGATCAACTGCGCCGCCTGACCGCGCAGCTGCGCGAGACCGTGGGCCGCGACTGCGTGATCACCATCGACCAGGAGGGCGGGCGTGTGCAGCGCATGCGCGCGCCCCATTGGACCGACTGGCCGGCGCCGCTGGACCAGGCGCGGGCGGGACCGCAGGCGATGTGGCTGTACTATCACCTGATTGGCCAAGAGCTGCGGGCCATGGGCATCGATTCGAACTGCGCCCCCACGCTGGACGTGGCGCAGGACAGGACGCATCCCTTCCTGCGCAACCGCTGCCTGGGCACCGACCCTGACCGCGTGGCCGAACTGGGCCGCGCGGCGGCGGACGGGTTGCTGGCCGCGGGCGTTCTGCCGGTGGTCAAGCACATGCCGGGCCATGGCCGCGCACAGGTCGACAGCCATCACGGCCTGCCCGTGGTCGACGCGACCGAGGCCGAACTGGACGCGGTCGATTTCGCGCCGTTCCGGGCACTGAACGATCTGCCGATGGGCATGACCGCGCATATCCGCTTTCCGGCACTGGATGACGGGCCCGCCACGGCCTCGCGCCGGATGATCGGGCTGATCCGCGACCGGATCGGGTTCGACGGCCTGCTGATGACCGACGACATCACCATGAACGCGCTGTCGGGGACGCAGGCCGAACGCGCGGCCGCATCCATCGCGGCGGGCTGCGATCTGGTGCTGCATTGCAACGGCACGATCGACCAGATGGCGCCTGTGGTCGAGGCCGCCGGTCCGATGACGCGCGACGCCATGCGCCGCGCCGATGCCGCCCTGGCCCGCAGACAGACTCCGGCACAGGCCGACATCGCCGCCCTGACCGATCAGTGGCGGGTGCTGAGCGCTTGACAGGCAGGCGCGGGGGCATGACCCTTTGCGCCCGTGCCAAGGAGGCTTCGTGGCCAGACAGGTTCCCTATCTTCAGCCCGTCGCGGATGCCAATGTCGCGCAGCGGCGCGCGGACGAGGCTCTGATCGTCGATGTCGACGGCTATGAGGGGCCGCTGGACCTGCTGCTGACGCTGGCGCGCACGCAAAAGGTGGATCTGCTCAAGATCCGAGTGCTGGACCTGGCGGAGCAGTACCTGACCTTTGTCGAGAAGGCCCGCGCCCTGCGGATCGAGCTTGCGGCCGACTATCTGGTCATGGCCGCCTGGCTGGCCTTCCTGAAATCCCGCCTGCTGCTGCCCCCCGACCCCGAGGCCGAAGGCCCCTCGGCCCAGGACATGGCCGCCCATCTGGCCTTCCAGCTGGAGCGTCTGGCCGCGATGCGGCAGGCGGCGGCGCAGCTGATGGGCCGCGACCGGCTTGGCCTGTCGCGTTTTGCCCGCGGCGCCCCCGAGACCGTCGCGCGCACCCGCCGCACCCAATGGCAGGCGGGGCTGATCGACCTAATGCGCGCCTATGCCCGGCTCAAGACGCGCGACGAGTTCCGCCCCTATGCGTTCGACCGGCATGACATCTTCACGATGGAACAGGCACTGGACCGGTTGCGGCGGATGATCGGGTTCACCGGCCAGTGGACCGACCTGTCGGTGTTCCTGCCCGACGGCTGGTCGGACGACCCAAAGCGACGGCGCAGCGCCACCGCCGCGACCTTTGCCGCCTCGCTGGAGCTTGCGCGCCAGGGCCGGCTGGAGATACGGCAGGCGCAGACCTTCGCGCCCATCCATTACCGGCAAAAGTCCCATGACGACCACAGCTGACCCCACCTCTCCGGCGCTGGACGAACAGGCCCGCATGGTCGAGGCGATCCTGTTTGCCGCCGTGCAGCCGATGAGCCTGCGCGATCTGACCGCGCGGATGCCGCAGGGCTGCGACCCGGCCGCGGCGGTGGCCCGGCTGCGCGCGACCTATCAGGGGCGCGGCGTGGTCTTGGAACGCATCGGCGACGCCTATGCCTTTCGGACCGCGCCCGACCTGTCGTTCCTGATGCAGACCGAGACGGTGGACACCCGCCGCCTGTCGCGCGCCGCCATCGAGACCTTGGCGATCATCGCCTATCATCAGCCGGTCACCCGGACCGAGATCGAGGAGGTGCGCGGCGTCGCCCTCAGCCGTGGCACGCTGGACCAGCTGATCGAGATGGAATGGGTGCGTGTCGGCCGCCGCCGCATGACGCCCGGCCGTCCCGCGACCTATATCGTGACCGAGGCGTTCCTGGACCATTTCGGCTTGGAATCGGCGCTCGATCTGCCCGGGCTTGCGGAACTGCGCGCGGCAGGGTTGCTGGAATCGCGCCCGCCCGCCGATGGTCTGGGCCTGCCCCTTGTCGGCGGGGATGCGGACCCCGATATCGACCCCGAAGAGTTGTTCGAGGATGAGTAAGCGATGAACGCCAACCAGCTGATCAGCATGTTCACCCGCCTTGTCGCGCGCCGTGCGATGACCTGGGGCATCAATAAGGGGCTGGGCACCCTGTCGCGTGGCAAGACCGGGTCCGGCAAGACGGGCTTCGGCAAGTCGGGGTTGGGCAAGCGCCGCAGCGATGCGCAGATGCAGGACCTGGCGCGCAAGATGCGGACCCTGTCGCGGCTGACGCGTCGCTGAGGCTGGGCTTTCCCCGCGACGCGCGCTAGGGCTGCGCGATGGACAACACCCCTTTCGAGATCTTTCTGGTGGCCACCCCCGGCCTCGAGGCGCCGCTGGCGGCCGAGGCAAAGGCCCTTGGCTGGACCGGCGTGATCCAGCCAGGCGGCGTCGCCATCACGGGCGGCTGGACCGATGTCTGGCGCGCGAACCTGATGCTGCGAGGGGCCACGCGCGTGCTGGCCCGCATCGGCGGGTTCCGCGCCATGCACCTGGCCCAGCTGGACAAGCGCGCCCGAAAGTTCCCTTGGGCGGACCTGCTGCCCCGCGACCTGCCCGTGCGGGTCGAGAGCATCTGCCGCGCCTCCCGGATCTATCATGCCGGCGCTGCGACTCAGCGCATCGAACGCGCCATCACCGAACAACTGGGCGCCCCCTTGGCCACGCCGGAGGATCGCGGCCCGTCGATCACCGTCAAGGCGCGGATCGAGGACGACCTGGTGACCTTCAGCCTGGATACGACCGGCGAATCGCTGCACAAGCGCGGCCATAAGGAGGCCGTCGCCAAGGCCCCCATGCGCGAGACCATGGCCGCGATGTTTCTGGCGAAGATGGGCTTTGACGGCAGCCAGCCGGTGCTGGACCCGATGTGCGGATCAGGCACATTCGTGCTGGAGGCTGCCGAGATCGCCCTGGGCCTGCTGCCCGGCCGCAGCCGCGGCTTCGCGTTCCAGCGATTTGCGAATTACGACGCAGCTGCATTCGCCACGATGAACGCTGCGCCCGCGCCGCGCGACCTGTCCCTCCGGTTCCTGGGTTTCGACCGTGATCCCGGCGCGATCCGCATGAGCGAGGCGAATGCCGCCCGTGCGGGCGTGTCCGCGGTGACGCGGTTCCAGGCCGGGCAGGTGACCGACCTGCAGCGCCCCGACGGCCCGCCGGGCATCGTGATCGTGAACCCGCCCTATGGCACCCGGATCGGCAACAAGGGTCCGCTGTTCGGCCTGCACGGCCAGATGGGCACGGTGTTCCGCGATCGGTTCCAGGGGTGGCGCATCGGCATGGTCACGTCCGAGGCCGGACTGGCCAAGGCTACGGCCCTGCCGTGGAAGGCACCGGGTCCTATCGTGGCCCATGGCGGGCTGAAGGTCCGCCTGTGGCAGACCGGGCCGCTTTAGCGAAACTGCTTGGCCAGCTTCAGGCCCTGACCCTGATAGTTCGACCGGATCCCCTCGCCGTAAAGGCGCTGCGGGCGGGCACCCATGCGCTCATAGACCAGGCGGCCGACGGTCTGGCCGTGTTCCAGCACGAAGGGCGCCTCGTGGCAGCGTACCTCAAGGACGCCGCGTGCCCCGTGCCCCTCATCCCCGATGCCGAAGCCGGGATCGAAGAAGCCCGCGTAATGGACCCGGAATTCCCCCACCATCGCCAGATAGGGCGCCATCTCGGCCGCGTAGTCGGCAGGGATTGCTACCGATTCGCGGCTGACCAGGATATAGAAGGCGCCGGGGTCCAGGATCAGGCGGCCCTCGGTCGTGCGCAGCTCATCCCAGAACTCGGCCACGGGATAGGCGCCGATGCGGTCCAGATCGATCACCCCGCTATGCGGCCGGGCGCGATAGCCGACCAGATCGCCCTGCGCAGGACGCAGATCGACCGAGAAGCCCAAACCGTGATCGATCAGCACCGGCGCACCGCCCACCAGCGGTTGATCCGCATGCAGCGCGGTCAGATCGGCGTCCGACAGGACGGCCTGACCCCGGCGCAGGCGCAGCTGGTTCAGGCGCATGCCAGGCCGCACCAGCACCGAAAAGCTGCGCGGGCAGATCTCGGCGTAAAGCGGTCCGTCGTAACCCTCGGGCAGGCGGTCGAATTCGGTGCCGTCATCGGTCACCAGCCGCGTCAGCAGGTCCAGCCGCCCGGTCGATGACTTGGCGTTGGCGACCGCCGACATGCCCGCAGGCAGGGCGATCCGCTCCTGCAGCGGGATCAGGTAGACGCAGCCGCGTTCCAGCACGGCGCCGTCGGACAGGTCCATCTGGTGCATCTGGAAATCGGCCAGCCGGTCCGCGATGCGCCGCCCGCGCCCGGCCAGAAAGCTGGCACGCAGGCGATAGGCGGTGCGGCCAAGCCGCAGGTCAAGGCTGGCGGGCTGGATCTGTTCGGACGTGACGGGGGCGTCGGCGCGGATGACGCCTTGGTCGATCAGATCGCGGATATCGCTGTCGGGCAGAACGCCATTCATGTCGCAAGCCCCTGATGCGGGTGGGGGATAAGGGAAACGCCCACCCTTGGAAAAGGATGGGCGTTTTCGGAATGGTCGGGCCGGAGAGATTCGAACTCTCGGCCTTCCGCCCCCCAGACGGACGCGCTAACCAGGCTGCGCCACGGCCCGACGCGCATGCTATAAAGCGATCCGGCAGGCCAGCACAAGGGCCTGGGCGCGGAAAACTTTGACAAATCGCACGCGGGGATCAGGACAGGCTCAACATGGCCTGCGCCAGCCGGATGACAGCAGGCTTGGCCCGCGGCCAGCGGCGATCGGCGGGTGAAATCTGCTGCAGATGACGCGCCATATCGCTGAGGCGTGCCAGCCAGACCGGCGGTTGCGACGGAGGGCTGACAGGGGCGATGCGCGCGGGTGCGGGGGCAGGGGGCGCCGTCTCCGACTGCGGGGAAAGCTGCTGTGCGCCCCGCCTGCGGACTGATTGTCCGCGGTCCGTGGCGATCTGGCGAATCGCTCCACGAATCGTCAGCCCGTCGTCGCGCAGCAGGGCACAGATGCCCGCTGCCATCTCGACATCGGCGGGGCGATAGTAGCGTCTGCCGTCGGGGCGCTTCATCGGCTTCAGCGCCGAGAATTGCGTCTCCCAATAGCGCAGGACATGCGGCGCGACGCCGATCAGGGCCGCCACCTCTCCGATCGACCGGAATGCCTCTGCGCCTTTCGCCATGGGGTCGGGCCGGGGCTATCGCTTGTTTCCGGCTGCCACGCGATCCTTCATCAGGTGCGAAGGCCGGAAGGACAGCACGCGGCGGGGCGTGATGGGCACCTCTTCGCCGGTCTTGGGATTGCGGCCGATCCGCTCGTTCTTGTCGCGCACCGAAAAGGTGCCGAAGGACGAGATCTTGACCTGCTCTCCCTGCACCAGCGCGTCCGAGATGTGGTCCAGCACGCTTTCGACCAGCTGTGCCGATTCGTGACGGGACAGGCCGACGTCACGGAATACCGCTTCGGCCAAGTCCATCCGGGTCAAGGTCTTGTCGCCCATGATTGATCCTCTTGAATGCGGGAAGGATGGTTCGAATTCCCATGGCTGTCAACGAGGCCCGCGGGGAAATCGTTCCCCGCCCGATACTTGTCATGCGCCGGCGCGCCCTTGGACAGGGCATGGCGATTGATTCCGGCGCGATGCTTCCCATCTGTTGAGGACGCAGGATAGCGATGGAGGACAGGATGGCAGGCGGATGGGCCCGCGACGACGCGGTGAACGACCAGATCGATGTCAGCACGGCCGAGGCGATCGCCCGCGCCCGGCTGGCCGCGTCGCGCCGTCAGGCCGGCGACAGCGCACGGATCTGCGCGGAATGCGATGAACCGATCCCCGAGGCACGCCGCGCTGCGCAGCCCGGGGTACAGCTGTGCGTGGCCTGTCAGTCGGGCCATGATCGCGCAAAACGGCCCGCGGGCGGGATGAACCGCCGCGCCAGCAAGGATGCGTTGTTGAAATAGCCTACCAGCGCAGGACGACCGCGCCCCAGCTGAGACCGCCGCCGATCGCCTCGGTCACCAGAACCTGGCCTGGCGCGAATCGTCCCTGGCCGTCGGCGACGGACAGGGCCAGCGGGATCGACGCGGCCGACGTGTTGCCGTGATCGGCCACGGTCAGCACAACCTTGTCCAGCGGCAGCTGCATCTTCTGTGCGGTGGCGGTGATGATGCGCATGTTCGCCTGATGCGGGACCAGCCAGTCCACGTCGGCAGGCGTCAGCCCGGCACGGTCCAGTGCGGTATGCGCCGTCTTGGCCAGCTTTTCGACCGCGTGGCGGAAGACCAGGTTGCCCTGCATCCGCAGCTGGCCTGCCGTTCCGGTGGATGACACGCCACCATCGACATACAGAAGCTCGCGATAGGTGCCGTCGCTGTTCAGGTCGCTGGCCAGGATGCCCCGGTCATCGCTGGTGCCCGCACCGTCCTCAGCCTGCAGGACGACCGCGCCAGCGCCGTCGCCGAACAGCACGCAGGTGCCGCGGTCGGTCCAGTCCATGATCCGGGAAAACGTCTCGGCGCCGATTACCAGGATGCGGTCGGCCTGGCCCGCGCGAATCATCGCATCCGCATTGGCCAGCGCAAAGACGAAGCCCGCGCAGACGGCCTGCACGTCATAGGCAAAGCCGCGCTTCATCCCCAGACCGGCCTGGACCATGGTCGCGACGGCCGGAAACGTGAAGTCGGGGGTCGAGGTCGCCAGCACGACACCGTCGATGTCGTCTGCGGTCATGCCTGCGCGGTCCAGCGCGGCCTTGGCGGCGCGGATGGCCAGGTCGCTGGTGGTCTGGCCCTCGGCCGCGAAGTGGCGACGCTCGATCCCGGTGCGAGAGCGGATCCATTCGTCGGTGGTGTCCAGCTTGTCCTCGAACCAGCTATTCTCGACGATGCGTTCAGGCAGATAATGCCCGGTGCCGCAGATGACCGAACGACGCGTCACGACGATGCTCCTGTATCGGTGGCGCTGGCGGATGCCGCGGCACCTTGGGCCACACGGGCGGCCAGGCGGTCCTGGAAGCCCGACTTGGCCAGGGTGAAGGCCAGCTTGATGGCCGCGGACACGCCGGTCGCATCGGCGGAGCCGTGCGATTTCACGACCGTGCCGTTCAGGCCCAGGAAGATGCCGCCGTTCACGCGGCGCGGGTCGATCCGCTTCTGCAGGCGCTTGAGCGAGCTCATGGCCAGGACGGCCGCAAATTTTGACATGATCGAATTCGAGAAGGCGTCCTTGAGGAAGTCGCCGACCAGCTTGGCCGTGCCTTCCCCGGTCTTCAAGGCGACATTGCCGGTGAATCCGTCGGTGACGATCACATCCACGCGGTCGGACGGCAGATCGCCACCCTCGACGAAGCCGACATAGGTATAGCTGCCGGCGGCAGCCTGCTCGATCATCTCGTGGGCCTGCTTCAGTTCGGCGCGGCCCTTGTGTTCCTCGGTGCCCACGTTCAGCAGGCCGACGCGCGGCATGGGCAGGCCCAGGCCGTTGCGCGCATAGGATGCCCCCATCAGGGCATATTGCAGCAGGTCATGCGCATCGGCGCGGATGTCCGCGCCCACGTCCAGCATGATGTTGAACCCTTGGGGGTTGCGCGACGGCCACAGGCAGGCGATGGCCGGCCGGTTCACGCCCGGCAGCTTGCGCAGGCGCATCATCGACAGCGCCATCAGCGCGCCGGTGTTCCCGCAGGACACGGCGACCTGCGCCTCTCCAGCCTTGACCGATTCCAGCGTGGACCACATCGACGTGCCCTCGCCCTTGCGCAGGACCTGGCTGGGCTTGTCATGCATCGTCACCACGCCCGCGGCATGGCGGATGTCACAGCGACCCGCCAGCACCTTGCGGCGCGCGATCAGGCCCGCAAGCTCTGCCTCGTCGCCATGGACGATGAAGCGGATCTCGGGGTTCTTCTCGGCGCTTTCGGCCATGCCTGCGACGACGACGGCGGGGCCGCGGTCGCCACCCATGGCGTCAACCGATATCACCACGCTGCCCCCGGAATCGGGGACGCGCGGTGTCGGCGTGCTCGCGGAGGGGACGGACATCAGGACGGGCGCGCCGGAATCAGGCCGCGTCGTCGTCCAGGTCGATCTCGTTCGCCTTCGCGATCACTTCGCGGTCGGCGTAGTGGCCGCAGGACGGGCAGACGTGATGCGGGCGCTTCAGCTCGCCGCAGTTGGAGCATTCGTTCGGGTTGCCCGCGACCAGCGCATCATGCGCACGGCGCATGTTGCGCTTGGACCGGGTTACGCGATTCTGAGGGACAGCCATGTCACCACCTCGGTTGTCAGGGTGCGGCGCCAGAACGCGATCACACCAGATTTGAATTCGTAAATGAACCGCGCAGATACGCCATGACGACCGCGCCCGCAAGCCCCGAAGGCCAGGGGACGGCCGCAAACGCACCGCACATGGCCCCCCTTTGCCGCGAACGGGCCGCGATTGCGCCCCCCGGCGGCGGGTTCGGGCGCATTTCGCGCCCGCCTGTGGCCCGATGGCCACGCAGCCCGGGTCAGGATTCGCCGTCCTTGCCGCCCAGCAGCTTGTCCAACCCGGCAAAGGGACGCCGTGTGTCGCCGGCGGCATCGTCGTCGGCCGCCGCGGCCTGCGGCAGGCTTGCCCCCTCGGCCCGCGGATAGGCGGGCAGGGCCAGCGACAGGGCCTCGACCATGATCGCGGTCAGGTCGATGAAGTTGCCAAGGGGTTCCAGCGTCTCGTCCGGCATCTCGATCTCGTCGCCCTCGGGTGCGGCCACATGCGGAGAGAACTGGATGCGGACCGGTTCCGAGATGTCGGTGCGCACGGGCTTCAGCGTGATGACGCAGGGTTGCGTTACCCGCGCGGCCAGCGTCGCCGTCAGCAGCCAGCTGTAGGTGCCATGCGCGCGCAGCGTGCCGCGAAAGTCCAGGCGCGTCAGCGCGTCCAGCCCCAGCTCGGCCGCCAGGGCCTCCCGCACGCCTTCGTCTGGGCGCAGGTGAAAGGTCGTCGGCGCGTTCGGGTTCAGATGCGCGACGCGCAGCCGCTGCGGATGCGATTCGGGGGTGATCATGTCGGACCTTTGTCGATGCGGCGCGGGGCGCGTGACCCCGAGGATTGATATTCTTGAGCAGGGTGGCCGAGTTTGCTAGGCAGGGCGGGCCGCGTCAACCGCCCCAAGGAGGGAACCCGCCCATGTCCGCCATCAGAAGCCTGATGACACTGGCGTTTCTGGCTGTCCTCGGGCTTGCCGCCTGTGCACCCATCGAACGGAACCACGGATACGTCCCCCCCGATCTGGAACTGGCGCAGGTCGTGCCGGGGCAGACCACGATGGAGGAACTGCCCGGCCTGATCGGTCGCCCGTCGGCCCAGGGCCTGCTGACGGGGTCCGGCTGGTACTATGTCGGATCGCGCTGGCGCCGCCTCGGCCCAGCCGCCCCGCGCGAGATCGACCGCAAGGTCGTCGCCATCTCGTTCGCGCCCACCGGCGTGGTCAGCAATGTCGAGACCTTTGGCCTGGAACGCGGCCGCGTGGTCAGCCTGTCGCGCCGCGTGACCGACGGCAGCGTGACCGATATCTCGTTCATCGGACAGCTTCTTGGCAACCTGGGCAACTTCCAGGCCGGCGACTTCGTCGACTGACGGCGCAGGCCGCGCGCGTTCGCCTAGACCGCGCCGGCCAGCTGTTCCGCCAGGCGGTGCAGGTCGTCGCGGTGCCCGGTGCGCCCCGACGGCAGGTCCGGGTCCGACGTCATCGCGATGGATAGCGCCGGCTGGCGCCGCGTCGCGGGGAACACATAGACCATCTGCCCGCCATAGCCCCAGCCATAGCGCACGTCCCGCCCGGCCATCCGCCCCAGGAACCAGCCATAGCCGTATCCCTGGCCGCTGAAGATGCTGGAGGTGCGGCGCCGCCAGCTTTCGTCGATCCAGGCCGCGGGGACGACCTGCCGCCCGCCCGCCCGACCGCCCCGCGCGTATGTCGCACCGAAGGCCAGCAGCGACCGGGTGCTCATCGCCATCTGGTTGCCGCCCAGATAGATGCCCTGCGGATCGCGGTCCCATCCGGTGATGCGAAATCCGGGAATGGGCGACAGCCAGTCGCGTGCGACGTCCAGCAGCGGGCGGCCGGTGACGCGGGTCAGGATCGCCGCGACCAGATGCGTCGATGCGGTCGAATACTGCATCCGCGTGCCGGGATCCTGGACGAAGGGCGCGGCCAGCGCGCTGCGCACCCAGTTCGGGCTGCTGACCCATCGGCCGTAATTCTGTCCCGACTGGCGTTCCAGCCCGGCCTGCATCGACAGCAGGTTGCCCAGGGTGACGCGTGCCAGCCGCGGGTCGGCCGATGCGGGCAGGTCGCTGCGCAGCAGCGGTGCGATGGGCTGATCCGTGCTCTCCAGCAGGCCGCGGCCGATTGCGATGCCCGCCAGCGCCGATACCACCGATTTCGACGCCGACTTGATGTTCGTCGGGCTGTCCGGCGTGAAGCCGTGATAGCCCTGGGCCGCCAGTTCCACCCCCTGTGCGCCGTCGTCCTGCCACAGGGCGATGGCACGCAGGGGCGGCATCGATCCGGCCTGCGACAGCAGGGGGGCCAGGCTGGCGCCGGCGATGCGGGGGGCTGCCAGCAGGGGCAGGGCGGCGGCGGTCAGGATCAGGGCGCGTCTTTTCATGCGCACAATATGGGGCGGGGGGCCGGGCATGGGCAATCACGCTTGCGTGGGCACGGCGCGGGCTTTACCGCTTGGCCAGCCAATTCGGAAAGGCCCGACCATGAGCGCGCTGGATGATCTTGCCCCCGTCCCGTTCCACGACGCGGATGCGCCGCAGCGGGCGCGGATGCTGTCGCGGCTGGCGGGTACCGAACTGACCGTGGCCCTGCTGCGCGAGCCGGTGCATGACCAGGTCGAATTGCAGATCTTCGATCTGGACGGGGCGCGTGTCGCTCTGGCCTGCGACGCCGAGGATCGGCTGGCGGATTTCTTCGGCCATCCCGTGGCTTACGCGGCGCTGCCGGGGCGGGTGCTGGCGGGACTGCTGAATGCGGACGGAGCGGGGTTGCTGGTCAATCCCGGCCACCCGTCCGAGATGCTGCTGGACAGCAGCATGCTGGATTGGCTGACCGGTGTGCTGGACGCCGCCCCTCAGGAGGGCCAGGCCCGGCTGCGCCTGACCGCGCCCGACCCGCAGGTGGCGCAGGCCTTGGCGGATCCTCTGGCCGAACGGCTGGCCGACCTGCGCGGACTGGTCGCAGGCGCGGCGCTGGTCGGCGCGTCGGGGGACGGTGCCGGGCATCTCTTGGTCATCACCGGCGCGCCCGTCGACCGCCAGCCGGCCATCGCCAAGGCCCTGGCCGAGGCGCTGGCGTTCCTTCCCGCCCAGCCCGGCGGCGTCGACATCAGCTTTTCGGACGCGCCGCCCCCGGCCGGTGCGCTGCTGTTCGACCTGACGCCCCCCGCGCCCGAGGAACCGGCACCGCGCCCGAAAGGCCCCCCGATCCTGCGCTGACCGGGCAAGTGCGGTTGCGTTGGGGGGTTCAACCTGCGATTAAACCGCATGCAGATGCGTCACAAAGCCCTTTCCGTCCATCTTTTGACCGCCACCGGAGCCGTTCTGGCCATGCTGGCCATGCTGGCCGCCGTGCAGGCAGACTGGGCGCTGATGTTCCTGTGGCTGGTGGTGGCCTTCGTCGTCGACGGCATCGATGGCCCGCTGGCGCGACGTTACGACGTCAAGAAGAACTGGCCCGCCTATGACGGCGTGCTGATGGACCTGATCATCGACTATCTGACCTACGTGTTCATCCCGGCCTTTGCGCTGTTCCAGTCGGGGCTGCTGTCGGGCTGGACGGGCTGGTTCGCGATCATCGTGATCGTGTTCACCAGCGTCGTCTATTTCGCGGACACGCGGATGAAGACGCGGGACAATTCCTTCGCGGGCTTTCCCGGCTGCTGGAACATGGTCATCCTGGTCCTGTTCGCGGTCAAGCCGCACTGGACCATCATCCTGCTGATCGTCACGGCGTTGAGCGCCGCGATGTTCACCAACATCAAGTTCATTCACCCCGTCCGGACCAAGCGCTGGCAGGCGATCTCGCTGCCGGTGGCGTTGGCTTGGGTGCTGTTCGCGGGCTGGGCCGCGGTGGTCGACTTCCACCCGGAAAGCTGGGCGAACTGGGGTCTTGTCCTGACCTCGGCATGGCTGCTGGTGGCCGGTGGCGCGCAGCAGATGATCCCGGTACGTCGCCGCCGCCGCCCTTAGGCCGCGCGCAGCCGTCCGGTCAGCCGCCGCAGCAGCGCACGCAGGGTTCCGCCGTGGCGCGTGGCGTTCAGTGCGCCGATCTGATGGGGCAGCAGGAACAGCCCGGCGGTGGGCCGCGGCGCACGGCGCGCCATCGCCCGGCCGGCGTCGTCAAGATACAGTCCGTAATAGGCAAGCATGGGGGTGGTCCTTTCGCAGATCCTGACCCCTATGTTGGCGCTATCAGCCCGGCAGGCAACCGCCTGGCTGGTCAATGCTGCGTTGCAGCGTCCGCATGGCGGGTCGAGCGCAGGTCGAACAGCCCGAAGGCCGCGACGACCAGGAAGCACAGTCCCGGCACCACATAGGACAGCGCTGCGCCGTGGGAATCCATGACCGCGCCATGGATCAGCGGCACGGTCGCGCCGCCCAGGATCGCCATGACCAGGCCCGCCGCGCCAAACTTGGTGTCGTCGCCCAGGCCGTGCAGGGCGATGCCGTAGATGGTGGGAAACATCAGCGACAGGCAGGCCGATACGGCGACCACCGCCCAGACACCCGCCAGCCCCGGCCCGGTGGCCGCGAACAGGCACAGGCCCGTCCCCGCCACGGCCATCACCGTCAGCAGCGCCGCGGGGCGGATCACGCCCATCACGCCGACCATCACGAAACGGGCGATCAGGAACACGATCAGGCTGGCCTGCAGGTACCATCCGGCCTGCGCCTCGGTCCCGCCGATGGCGGCGATCACGTACTGGATGGTGAAGGTCCAGACGCAGGTCTGGGCGGCCACGTTGAAGAACTGGGCCACCACCCCGAACACGTAATGCCGGTTCGACAGCAGCCGCCGCAGCGTCGGTGCGAACTGAACGCGGGCGGCGTCGGGGGCGATGGATTCGCGGTCGGTCGGGATGCGCAGGAAGGCGATGGCGATCCAGATGACCAGCAGCACGAAGGCCAGCCCCACATAGGGCGTCATGACCGCGGACAGTTCGGCGCGCTGGATCTGCTCCAGCGTCGCGGCGGGCATGGCGGCGCGTTCGGCGTCGGTTGCCGGGTTCAGACGCGGCAGGATCAGCGTCGCGGCCAGGAACACGCCGATGTTCGTGCCGACCGGATTGAAGGCCTGGGCCAGGTTCAGGCGGCGCGTGGCATTGCCCTCGGGGCCCATCGCGATGACGAAGGGGTTGGCCGAGGTCTCCAGGATCGACAGCCCCCCCGCCAGCAGGAACAGCGCGGCCAGGAAGTACCCGAAGGTCATGGCCTGCGCCGCCGGATAGAACAGGAAGGCGCCCGCGACCGCGCAGCCCAGGCCCGTCAGGATGCCGGTCTTGTAGGAGAAGCGCCGGTTGATGAAGGCCGCGGGCAGGGCCAACAGAAAATAGGCCCCGTAATAGGCGAACTGGACGAAGGACGCCTGCAGCGTCGACATCGAGAAGATGCGCGAAAAGACCTGGACCAGCGGGTCGGTCATGTTCGCCGCGATCCCCCAGGCCGCGAAGCAGGTCACCAGCAGCGCGAAGGGCAACCGCATTCCGGGATGGACGAAGGGGGGCTTTGGCATCGGGGTTCTCCTGCGCGGACCGGCGCCGTTTGGCACAGATCGTCCGCGCGGACCACCGCGAATGAAAAGGGGGGCGGTTCCCCGCCCCCTGGTCGCGTCGCTGTCGCGGGCGTTATTCGTACTTGCGGATGTCGCCGGATTTCAGGCGGCCCAGATAGCGGTTCATCTCGGCCTTGACGACGGGCATCAGCAGGTACAGCGCGATGATGTTGGGGATCGCCATCGCAAAGATCATCGCGTCCGAGAAGTCGATGACCGGGCCCAGGCTGGCCGAGGCGCCGATGACCACGAACAGGCAGAAGATGATCTTGAAGATCAGCTCCTTGGTCTGGCCCTCTCCGAAGAGGAAGGTCCAGGCCTTCAGCCCGTAATAGCTCCACGAGATCATGGTCGAGAAGGCGAACAGCACCACCGCCAGCACCAGCACATAGCGGAACCAGCCGAACGCGCTGCTGAAGGCATCCGACGTCAGGGCAACGCCCGTGTTGCCGGTCACGGTGCGGATCTGGTCGCCCGCCTCGTTCAGGACGAACATCCCGGTCGTGGGGTCGGCGATCAGCTGCCCGGTGATGATGATCACCAGCGCGGTCATGGTGCAGATGACGACGGTGTCGATGAACGGCTCCAGCAGCGACACGAAGCCCTCGGTCACCGGCTCCTTGGTACGCACGGCGCTGTGGGCGATCGCGGCGGAACCGATGCCGGCCTCGTTCGAGAAGGCGGCCCGGCGGAAGCCCTGGATCAGGGCCCCGATGGCCCCGCCCACGACGCCGTCATTGGTGAAGGCGCCCGCGAAGATCTGGTAGAACGCCTGACCGATCATGTCATAGTTCATGACGATGATGATCAGCGCCGTCCCGACGTAGAGCGCGGCCATGAAGGGCACGATCTTCTCGGTCACGCTGGCGATGGATTTCAGGCCGCCGACGATGACCAGGAACACGATGATCGCCATCACCACGCCTGTGATCCAGCCGGGATAGTCGCCCACCACGTTGATCAGCTGGGCATGGGCCTGGTTTGCCTGGAACATGTTCCCGCCGCCAAAGCTGCCCAGGATGCAGAAAATCGCGAACAGCACGGCCAGGATGCGCCCGCCCGGCAGGCCGCGTTCGGCAAACCCCTTGACCATGTAGTACATCGGTCCGCCCGACACGGTGCCGTCCGCGTATTCGTTGCGGTATTTGACGCCAAGCGTGCATTCGGTGAACTTGGCCGCCATGCCCAGAAGGCCCGCCAGGATCATCCAGAACGTGGCGCCCGGCCCGCCGATGCTGACGGCCACCGCGACGCCCGCGATGTTGCCCAGGCCCACGGTGCCCGACAGGGCGGTGGTCAGCGCCTGGAAATGGCTGACCTCTCCGGCGTCGTTCGGATCCGAATAGTCGCCCCTGACCAGCGCAATGGCATGGCCGAAGGCGCGCAGCTGGATCACGCCGAAATAGATGGTGAAGGTCGTGGCCGCGATCACCAGCCAGGCGACGATCCAGGGAAAGCTGGTGCCGGGAAAGTTGGAAAAGATCAGGCTGACGAACCAGCCCGTGGAATTGGCAAAGACCTGGTTCACGGTCTCGTCGATGCCCTGGGCCGCGGCGGGGCCTGCGGCCAGTGCCGCGAGGGCCGCGGCTGTGATGCGTGTTCTCATTGCTCTTGTCCCTGTTGGTTGGCCGGTCACGGCACGATGACCACGGGCACCGGCGCGACCTGCGCCAGCGTCGCCGCGACCGATCCGAAGATGCGCGAGGCAAAGCCCGAATCGCCCATCCGGCCTATGAAGATCATCGCCGCGCCCTCATCCTTGGCGATGCGGCACAGCGTTTCGGCGATGTGGCCGTATCGCAGCGTGGTCGCGCAGGGGATGCCCGCGTCCTCGACCCGCTTGACCATGGGGGTCAGGATGGCGGCTTCGGCGCGCTGCAGCTCCTCCTTGCGGCGGCGGTGTCGTTCCTCGACCTCGCTTGGCGTCAGGAAGCTGTAGGGCGACCATTCCAGAACATGCGCGATCAGGATGTGGTCGCCCTGCGCCTGCGCGCGCGAGATGGCAAAGTCCAAGGCGCGGATCGAGGCATCGCTGCCGTCGAAACCGACGACGATCTTGCGTGACATTCGTTGCCCTCATCTGTTGGTTGTCGTTTTTCGTTGTCGTGATCAAAGGATAGGCAGGCTTGCCGGGCGGGGCCAGACATAAATGTGTCGCTACAATGGCAAAGGTCGGAACTGCCTTGCGGACGGGCGGTGTCGATCAGGGGTTTTCAAGATGCGCGCGGGGGGGCATATTCGCGGCCATGACCCGGATGCGCCACATCGCCACCGCCCGCACCGCGCCCCACGGCGCGCGTCTGGCCGTGCAGCTTCGCGGTCTGCTGCTTCTTACGCTGCGCTGAGCGGGTCTTCCGGGCCGCCGCTCAGACAGGTCAGCGCCCGGGAAACCCCACAGGACCACGTAAGAAGGACCAAGCCAATGACCGAACAGAACCGCGTCGTGATCTTTGACACCACGCTGCGCGACGGCGAACAGTCGCCCGGCGCCACCATGTCCCATGCCGAAAAGCTGGAAATCGCCGCCATGCTGGACGAGATGGGCGTGGACGTGATCGAGGCCGGATTTCCCATCGCCTCGGAAGGCGACTTTGCCGCCGTGTCCGAGATCGCGAAACAGTCGAAAAACAGCGTGATCTGCGGCCTGGCCCGCGCCCAGCTGCCCGATATCGACCGCTGCTGGGAGGCGGTCAAGCATGCCCGCCAGCCGCGCATCCACACCTTCATCGGCACCTCGCCGCTGCACCGGGCGATCCCGAACCTGGACATGGACCAGATGGCGGACCGCATCCACCAGACGGTGACCCATGCGCGCAACCTGTGCGACAACGTGCAATGGTCGCCCATGGACGCCACCCGGACCGAGCATGATTATCTGTGCCGGGTGGTGGAAATCGCTATCAAGGCCGGCGCCACCACGATCAACATCCCCGACACGGTGGGCTATACCGCGCCGCGCGAAAGCGCCGCCCTGATCGCAATGCTGCTGGAGCGCGTGCCCGGCGCGGACCAGATCATCTTTGCCACGCATTGCCACAACGACCTGGGCATGGCGACCGCCAACGCCCTGGCCGCGGTCGAGGCCGGTGCCCGCCAGATCGAATGCACGATCAACGGCCTTGGCGAACGCGCCGGCAACACCGCGCTGGAGGAGGTGGTGATGGCGATGCGGGTCCGCAACGACATCATGCCGTTCCGCACGGGCATCGACACGACCAAGATCATGGGCATCTCGCGTCGCGTGGCGGCCGTGTCGGGCTTTCCGGTGCAGTTCAACAAGGCCATCGTCGGCAAGAACGCCTTCCTGCACGAATCCGGCATCCACCAGGACGGCGTGCTGAAGAACGTCGAGACCTTCGAGATCATGCGCCCCGCCGATATCGGCCTGACCGAGAACAACATCGCCATGGGCAAGCATTCGGGCCGCGCCGCGCTGCGCGCCAAGCTGGCCGATCTGGGATACGAGGTCGGGGACAACCAGCTGAAGGACATCTTCGTGCGGTTCAAGGCCTTGGCCGACCGCAAGAAGGAGGTCTATGACGATGACATCGTGGCCCTGGTCCTGGACGCCGCCGCCAACACGGCCGAGGATCACCTGCAGGTCAAGCACCTGCGCGTCGTCTGCGGCAGCGACGGGCAGTCCGCGGCCCTGACCATGATCGTGGACGGGGTCGAGAAGACGGCCGAGACGACCGGCGACGGTCCGGTCGATGCCTGCTTCAACGCGGTGCGGGAAATCTTTCCGCACGACGCGCGGCTGCAGCTGTATCAGGTCCATGCCGTGACCGAGGGCACCGATGCGCAGGCCACCGTCAGCGTCCGCATGGAGGAGGAGGGCCGCATCGTCACCGGCCAGGCCGCCGATACGGACACGATCCTGGCCTCGGTCAAGGCCTATGTGGGGGCGCTGAACCGGCTGATCCTGCGCCGCGCGATGACCGGCCGCGACACTGACGCCAAGCAGATCAGCATGTATTCGCACTGAGGCGCGCGGGGGGCATCGTGTCCCCCCGGCACCACCCCCGCGAGAAATGCCGCTGTCGGCCCAATGCGCGCATCGGGGCTTTTCCGGTGCGGCGCACGGCTCTATACGGGGCCACGTCCGTCAGGGCGATCACGCACCATCAAAACAGGGCAGGCCGGGCCAACCGGCGGGAAAAGGATACGGGCATGGCATTCGGCGGTTTGTTTTCGACCGACATCGCAATCGACCTGGGGACGGCGAACACGCTGATCTATGTCAAGGGCAAGGGCATCATCCTGAACGAACCCTCGGTCGTGGCCTATCACGTCAAGGACGGCAAGCGCGTCGTCCTGGCGGTCGGAGAGGACGCCAAGCTGATGCTGGGCCGCACGCCGGGAAGTATCGAGGCCATCCGCCCGATGCGCGAGGGCGTCATCGCCGATTTCGACAGCGCCGAGCAGATGATCAAGCATTTCATCAAGAAGGTGTTCAAGCGCACGACCTTCTCCAAGCCCAAGATCATCGTCTGCGTCCCGCACGGCGCGACCCCGGTCGAGAAACGCGCCATCCGCCAGTCGGTCCTGTCCGCGGGCGCGCGCAAGGCGGGCCTGATCGCCGAACCCATCGCGGCGGCCATCGGCGCGGGCATGCCCATCACCGAACCCACCGGCAGCATGGTCGTGGACATCGGCGGCGGCACGACCGAGGTCGCGGTCCTGTCCCTGGGCGACGTGGTCTATGCGCGCTCGGTGCGCATCGGCGGCGACCGCATGGACGAGGCGATCATCAACTATCTGCGCCGCAACCAGAACATGCTGATCGGGGAATCGACCGCCGAACGCATCAAGACCAGCATCGGCACCGCCCGCATGCCCGATGACGGGCGTGGCGCGACCCTGATGGTGCGCGGCCGCGACCTGCTGAACGGCATCCCCAAGGAGATCGAGATCAGCCAGGCCATGGTCGCCGAGGCGCTGTCCGAGCCCGTCCAGGCCATCTGCGAGGCCGTGATGGTTGCGCTGGAGGCGACGCCCCCGGATCTGGCCGCCGACATCGTCGACCGCGGCGTGATGCTGACCGGCGGCGGCGCCATGCTGGGTGAGCTGGACCTGGCGCTGCGCGAGCAGACCGGCCTGTCGATCAGCCTGGCCGACCAGCCGATGAGCTGCGTGGCCCTGGGCACCGGCAAGGCGCTGGAGTTCGAAAAGCAGCTGCGTCACGTCATCGACTACGACAGCTGATCGCGCAGGCAGGGAGCGCCTGAATGGCGCAGAAGAGCACCGATTTCGCCACACCCGTGCGCCGCGTCCTGATCGCGGTGCTGGCGCTTGCGCTGCTGGCGGTGTTCCTGTTCTGGCGCATCGACAGCCCGCGGGCCGAGATGATGCGCACGGCGATGATCGACCGCATCGTGCCGCGGTTCGAATGGGCCGTGGCCCCGGTGACCAAGGTCACCCAGATGGTCGCGGGCTTTCAAAGCTATGCGCGCATCTATGAGCAGAACCAGGAACTGCGCCGCGAATTGCAGCGCATGTCCGCCTGGCGCGAGGCCGCCGTCCAGCTGGAGCAGGAGAACTCCAAGCTGATGGCGCAGAACAACGTCCGCATCGACCCGGCCCTGACCAGCGTCACGGGCGTGGTGATGGTCGACAGCGGTTCGGCCTTCCGCCAGTCGGTGCTGCTGAACGTCGGCGCCCAGGACGGCATCATCGAGGGATGGGCCACCATGGACGGGCTGGGGCTGGTCGGGCGCATTTCCGGCGTCGGGAACCGGACCAGCCGCGTCGTGCTGTTGACGGACCCCTCGTCGCGGTTGCCGGTGACGGTCCAGCCGACCGGCGAACGGGCGCTGTTGACGGGCGACAACACGCCGCTGCCGCTGCTGGAATTCGTCGAGCAGGCCGATAACGTCCGTCCGGGCGACCGGGTCGTGACCTCGGGCGACGGGGGCGTCTTTCCCGCCGGGGTGCTGGTGGGCCAGGTCGCGCAGGGCAGCGACGGGCGGCTCCGCCTGCGCATGGCGGCCGATTACGAACGCCTGGAGTTCCTGCGCGTGCTGCGGTCGCATCCGGCCGAGGCGGTGGTCGACAGCGCCGCCATCATCCTGGGCCAGGATAGCGGGCTGATCGGGCCGCAGCTGCCGGCCTCTCCGGTCGACGCGGCGGCGGCCAGCGATCCGCTGGACCCGGGTTCCACGCCATGATCCAGCTGCCCAGCCGCAGCTTCGTCCTGGGAACGCTGGTGTTTCTGGCCTCGGTCTGGGCGCTGCTGTTCGTGCGGCTGCTGCCCCTGTCGGCGGGCATCATGGGCTGGCCCGGTCCCGACCTGGCGCTGGCGCTGATCCTGGCTTGGGTGCTGCGCCGCCCCGACCAGCTGGCCGCGCCGGTCATCGTGCTGGCCATCCTGGTCGAGGACGTGCTGCTGATGCGCCCCCTGGGCCTGTGGACCGCAATCGTGCTGCTGGGGTCCGAGGCCGCACGTCTGCGAGAGCCCCGTTGGCGCGATCAGCCATTCATGGTTGAATGGTTCCGCGTGGGCGTGCTGATCGGGCTGATGATGCTGGGCTATCGCCTGGTGCAGGTTGTGTTCGTGCTGCAGGTGCCGGCCCTGGGGCAGGTGATCCTGCAGTTTCTGGCGACGGTGGCGGCCTATCCGCTGGTCGTCTTCGGGGCACGCTGGCTGATCGGGCTGCGCCGTCTTGGCCGCGGCGATCCGACATGAGGACAAGGGCATGAAGAAGTCCCAACGCGAGATCCTGGACAGCTCCCGCCAGATCACCCGGCGCGGGCTGATGCTGGCCGGCATCCAGGTGGCCACCATCACCACGCTGGCGCTGAAGATGCGGTCGATGCAGCTGGACCATGCCGAGGAATACCGCACGCTGGCGGACGGCAACTCGATCAAGATCCGGCTGCTGCCGCCGTCGCGCGGGCTGATCCTGGACCGCAACGGGATCATCATCGCGGGGAACGAACAGAACTATCGCGTCACCCTGACGCGCGAGGAGGCGGGCGGCGACGTCCAGGCCGTGCTGCGCCGCCTGTCGCGGCTGGTGCCCATGACCGACGCCCGCATGGCGGAGCTGATGGAGGAGTTTTCCCGCCGCAGCGCCATTACCCCCATCGTGCTGGCCGACCGCCTGACCTGGGAGCAGTTCAGCGCCATCGCGGTCAACGCCCCGTCGCTGCCTGGCGTCACGCCCGAATCGGCGCTGTCGCGCGCCTATCCGCGGGCGGGCGATTTCGCGCATGTCATGGGCTATGTCGGCCCCGTCAGCGATTACGACCTGTCGCGGATCGAGGACCCGGACCCGGTCCTGCTGCTACCGGACTTTCAGCTGGGCAAGATCGGGGTCGAGGGCCGCATGGAGGAGATCCTGCGCGGCAAGGCGGGCGCCCGCCGCGTCGAGGTCAACGCCCAAGGCCGCGAGATGCGCCAGCTGTCGCGCCAGCAGGGCGAACAGGGGGCCACGCTGCAGCTGACGCTGGATGCCGCCTTGCAGAACTATGCCGCGCAGCGGATGGGCACCGAAAGCGCCGCCGCCGTCATCACCGACTGCCAGACCGGAGAGCTGCTGACGATCTGTTCGTCGCCCAGCTTCGATCCCAACAAGTTCGTGCGCGGCATCAGCAGCCCCGAATACCGCGCGCTGATGGATCACGACCACCGCCCCCTGGCCGACAAGACGGTGCAGGGCGTCTATCCGCCCGGATCGACCTTCAAGATGGTCACCCTGATGGCCGGGCTGGAGGCCGGGGTGATCGATGCGGGCACCCGGTTCTATTGTCCGGGCCACACCGAACTGGGCGGCCGGCGGTTCCACTGCTGGCGGCGCGGCGGGCATGGCACCGTCGATGCGATCAAGAGCCTCGAGGAAAGCTGCGACGTCTACTACTACGAACTGGCGCAGCGGGTGGGCATCGACCGGATCGCGATCATGGCGCGCAAGCTTGGCCTGGGCCAGCGCCACGACCTGCCCATGTCGGCGGTGGCCGAAGGGATCGCCCCCGACCGCGAATGGAAGATGGCCCGCCACGGCCAGGCCTGGCAGATCGGCGACAGCCTGAACGTCTCGATCGGGCAGGGCTTCGTGCTGGCGTCGCCGCTGCAACTGGCGGTGATGACCGCCCGCATCGCGTCGGGCCGCGAGGTTCGGCCCCAGCTGATCCGGTCCGTCGACGGCGTGCGGCAGGCGCCGCCCGAATACCTGCCGCTGGACATCAGCCCGGAATCGCTGCGCGTCGCGCGGCTTGGCATGGACGCGGTGATGAACAGCGCCCGCGGCACGGCCCGCGGCGCCCGCATCACCCGCGAGGAATGGCGCATGGCCGGCAAGACCGGCACCAGCCAGGTCCGCAACATCACCGCCGCCGAACGCGCCCGCGGCGTCATCTCGAACGATCAGCTGCCCTGGGCGCGGCGCGACCATGCGCTGTTTGTGGCCTATGCCCCCTATGACGCGCCGAAATACGCGATCTCGGTGGTGGTCGAACATGGCGGCGGCGGATCGGCCGTGGCCGCGCCCATCGCGCGCGACATCCTGCTGTTCGCGCTGAACGGCGGACTGCCGCCCCTGGACGCCGTGCCCTCGGATCAGCGCGCCGCGCTGGAGGAGCGTCACAACGCCATGCACCTTTACCAGCCCGAGGCCCCGCGCCCCGGCCGCAGCAGGGCGTAAGGCGATGTCCTATCTCGACTATCAGGTGGCGCAGGTTCCGACGGGGTTCCGCAAGGTCCTGTACATCAACTGGCCGCTGGTCCTGCTGATCACCGCCGTGTGCTGCATCGGGTTCCTGATGCTGTATTCGGTCGCGGGCGGCCGCATGGACACCTGGGCGGAACCGCAGATGATCCGCTTTGCCGTGGGCATGGTGATCATGCTGGGGCTGGCCTTCGTGCCCATGTGGTTCTGGCGCGGCATCTCTGTCGCGGCCTATGTGATGTGCTTCCTGATGCTGGTCGCGGTCGACCTGTTCGGGGTCATCGGCATGGGCGCGCAGCGATGGATCGACATCGGCCCGATCCGCATCCAGCCGTCCGAACTGATGAAGATCGCGCTGGTCCTGCTGCTGGCGGCCTATTACGACTGGCTGCCGCTGAACCGCGTGTCGCGTCCCTTGTGGGTGATCGTGCCGGTGGTGCTGATCCTGGCGCCGACCGCTCTGGTCCTGATGCAGCCGGATCTTGGCACGTCGATCATGCTGATTGCGGGGGGCGGGATCGTGATGTTCGCGGCGGGTGTGTCGCTGTGGTATTTCGGGGCGGTGATCGGCGCCGCGGTGGGCCTGGTCGTGGCCGTCATGCGCAGCCGCGGGACGGACTGGCAGCTGCTTCGCGACTATCAGTTCCGCCGGATCGACACCTTCTTGGACCCGACCTCCGACCCGTTGGGGGCCGGCTACAACATCATCCAGAGCCAGATCGCGCTTGGTTCGGGCGGGTTGTCGGGGCGCGGCTTCATGCAAGGCACGCAGTCGCGGCTGAACTTCCTGCCCGAAAAGCACACCGACTTCATCTTCACCGTCCTGTCCGAGGAGTTCGGCTTCATCGGGGCATCGTCGCTGCTGGTGCTGTACATGCTGATCCTGGGCTTCTGCCTGTATTCCGCACTCAGCAACCGCGACCGCTTTGCCAGCCTGATCACCATCGGCATCAGCGCGACGTTCTTTCTGTACTTCTCGATCAACATGGCGACGGTAATGGGGCTGCTGCCCGCCAAGGGGTCGCCGCTGCCGCTGGTCAGCTATGGGGGGACGTCGCTGATGATCCTGATGCTGGGATTTGGCCTGGTGCAATCCGCCCATGTCCACAGGCCCCGATGAGGGTCCGGTTCTCTGCCCGCGACGATGCGTGGTCCGAATGGGCCCCGGCCCTGCGCGCGGCCTGCCCCGAGATGCATCTGGACCGCGACGGCGATCCGGCCACGTTCGATGCGATCATCTACGCCCCGGGCGGCGACATCACCGATTTCGCGCCCTACGCCAATGTCCGGCTGGTGCAGAGCCTGTGGGCCGGGGTCGAACGCATCGTGGGCAACGCCACGCTGACCCAGCCCTTGGCGCGGATGGTCGATCCTGGATTGCGCCAGGGGATGGCGGAGTATTGCGCCGGATGGGCCATGCGCGCCCATCTGGGCATGGACCGCTATGCCCAGGACGGCATCTGGCGCAACGGGCAGATCCCGCCGCTGGCCGCGGAACGCCCGGTGACCGTCCTGGGCATGGGCGAACTGGGACAGGCCGCCGCAGCCATGCTGACCGCCCTGGGCTTTCCGGTCACCGGCGTCAGCGCCTCGGGGCGGGCGGTGCCGGGGGTTTCGGTGCTGCCCATCGCGCAGCTGGACCAGGCCCTGGCCCGCGCGCAGATCCTGGTCTGCCTGCTGCCCGACACGCCCGCCACCCGCGGGCTGCTGGATGCGGACCGCCTGTCGCGCCTGCCTGACGGCGCCTGGCTGATCAATCCGGGACGCGGCACGCTGATCGATGACGAGGCGCTGTTGCGGGGGCTGGACCGGGGGCGGCCGGGGCACGCGGTGCTGGACGTGTTCCGCACCGAACCGCTGCCAGGGGATCACCCGTTCTGGGCCCATCCCGCGGTCACCGTCACGCCCCATATCGCCGCCGAGACCCGCCCCGCGACCGCCGCCCCCGTCGTCGCCCAAAACCTGCGGCGCGCGATGGCGGGACGGCCGCTGCTGCATCTGGTGGACCGCGACCGCGGTTACTGACCCGGACCGCCCTTGGCCCGATCCGCCTTCAGCTGTGCCGCGCGTGCCGAGGCGCGGGCGATGCGCTCTGCCATCTTCTTCTCGCGGCGGCGCTGATAGGCGATGAAGATCGGCACGGTCAGGTAATGCGTGATGACCCCCGCGATGGACCCCAGGATGACGCCGCCGACCATGTAGGGCCAGAATACCTGCGCCAGAAAGTCGCTGAGGTTGTACCAGTGCATCTCGGACGGGCCGAACAGGGCGCTGAGGTTGTGCCACAGCTCTCCGGTGGCCTTCGAGAATTCGTGGAAGATGAACTGGGGCGTCAGCTCGCCCTCCTGGCCGAGGATCTCGCGGCCCAGCTTGACCGACATCAGCGCGATGAAGGGCAGGGTTACCGGATTGCCCACGAAGGTCGCCAACAGCGCGGCCAGCACGTTGCCGCGGATGATCCAGGCCACCGCCGCCGCCGACAGGAAGTGGAACCCGAACAGCGGCGTGAAATTCACCATGATCCCCGCCGCGACCCCGCGCGCAATGCGATGCGGCTGGTCGGGCAGGCGGCGCAGCCTGTGAGCCACATAGGCGCTGGCCCGCCGCCAGCCGCCCGGCGGATAGATCATCTGGCTGGCCAGTTGGCCGTAGCTGCGCGGTTTGCGGCGTTTGAACAAGGCGAACCCGATCCGTGACGGGCAGGGGGCGCCTGCCTCAGGGTTTCAGCGCCGGGTCCCGCACGCGCGAGACCTGCGCGACATCGCTTTCCGCCTCGAGGGCGGTCAGCAGGTTGTGCAGATGTTCATGGTCGCGCAGTTCGACCTCGACCTCGATGCGGTAGAAGTCGGGCTTGCGGGCGATGAACTCCAGGTTCGAGATATTCGCCCCCTGCGCCCCGATCAAGGTGCAGATGCGTCCCAGCACGCCTGCGTCGTGGCGGATCGTCAAATTGAGCACGGTCGAATAGGCGGCGGGGTGGCGCCCCTCGCGCCATTGCAGGTCGACCCACCGGTCGGGGCTGTCCTCGAACTCGGCCAGCACGGGACAGTCGATGGCATGGATGACCACGCCTGCGCCGCGATAGGTGATGCCCACGATCCGCTCGCCGGGCAGGGGGGCGCAGCAGGGCGCGCGCTTGAAGTTCGCGTCGGCCTCCAGCCCCGCGAAGGGGCGCTTGCCGTCGATCTCGTCCTGGTGGTCGGCCAGTTCCGGATAAAGGACGCCCAGGACCTCCTTGGCGGAGTTCTCGGCGCTGCCGATGCGGGCCAGCAGATCCTCGGCCGAGGGCAGACCCATCTGCTTGGCCGCGGTGCGCAGCGCCTTGTCGGTGACCTTGCGGCCCACATGCTCGAAGCTGACGCGGACCAGTTCGCGCCCCAGGCGCATGAAGCGGTCGCGATCCTCCTCGCGCAAGCTGCGCCGGATCGCGGCCTTAGCGCGGCCCGTGACCACGATGTCAAGCCAAGTCGCCTGCGGGCGCTGCCCCGAGGCAGAGATGATGTCGACCGACTGCCCGTTCTTCAGCCGCGTCCACAGGGGCACGCGGATGCCGTCGATCTTGGCGCCGACGCAGGAATTGCCCAACCGGGTGTGGATCGCATAGGCGAAATCGATCGGCGTCGCGCCCCGCGGCAGCTGCATCACGTCGCCCTTGGGGGTGAAGCAGAACACCTGGTCCTGGTACATCTCCATCTTGACGTGTTCCAGGAACTCGTTGTGGTCCTCGGTGTCGAACCGGTCGGTCAGCTGGGCGATCCATTCGGCGGGATCGACCGCAAAGGGGTTCCGGGTGCGCACGCCGTCGCGATAGGCCCAATGCGCCGCGACGCCGGCCTCGGCGACCTCGTGCATCTGGCGGGTGCGGATCTGCACCTCGACCCGCTTGCCGTCGCGACCCGATACCGTGGTGTGGATCGAGCGGTAGCCGTTCGATTTCGGCTGGCTGATGTAATCCTTGAACCGCCCCGGAACCGCGCGCCAGCGATGGTGAATCACGCCAAGCGCGCGATAGCAGTCCATCTCGGTCCGCGTGATGATCCGAAAGCCGTAGATGTCGGACAGGCGCGAAAAGGCCAGCTGCTTTTCCTGCATCTTGCGCCAGACGCTGAAGGGCTTCTTGGCGCGGCCGAACACGTCGGCCTCGATGCCCTCCTTCTCCATCTCGGTGCGGATGTCGGCGGTGATCTGGCCGATGATGTCGCCGCTGTCGCGCTGCAGGCTGACAAAGCGGCGGATGATCGAACTGCGCGCCTCGGGGTTGATGACCTTGAAGGCCAGGTCCTCCAGCTCCTCGCGCATCCACTGCATGCCCATCCGGCCCGCCAGGGGGGCATAGATGTCCATCGTCTCGCGCGCCTTCTTGACCTGCTTGTCGGGGCGCATGGACCGGATGGTGCGCATGTTGTGCAGCCGATCGGCCAGCTTGACCAGGATCACCCGCATGTCGCGGGACATGGCCATGAACAGCTTGCGAAAGTTCTCGGCCTGCTTGGACTGGGTGCTGGACAGTTCCAGGTTGGTCAGCTTGGTGACCCCGTCGACCAGTTCGGCGATCTCGGCGCCGAACATGCCGACGACCTCGTCCTTGGTCGATCGCGTGTCTTCGATCGTGTCGTGCAGCAGCGCGGTCACGATGGTCGCGTCGTCCAGCCGCATCTCGGTCAGGATGGCGGCGACGGCGATGGGATGGGTGAAGTACGGCTCGCCGGAATGGCGGAACTGGCCCTCGTGCATGCGCATGCCGTATTCATAGGCATCGCGGATCAGGGTGCAGTTGCTGCGCGGATTGTAGTTGCGGACAAGGGCCAGCAGGTCTTCGACGTCGATCATGATGGTGTCGAAGACCTCTGCAGTGTGACCGTGTCAGGCGCGCTGGTTGGCTTCCAGCATCATGCGCAGCATCCGTTCCTCGGATTCCTCGTCGGACGGCTTGGGGCGATCGACCTCGGCGCCCAGCAGCAGGGCCATGGCGTCCTCCTCGGGCTCGTCGACCTCGATCTGGGTCTGGGTCGATTCGATCATCCGCTCGCGCAGATCGTCGACGGGCTGGGTCTCTTCGGCGATTTCGCGCAGGGCGACCACCGGGTTCTTGTCGTTGTCGCGATCGACGGTGGGGGCGCTGCCAGCCGCGATCTCTCGGGCGCGATGCGAGGCGAGCATCACCAGATCAAAGCGGTTGGGAACCTTGTCGACGCAGTCTTCGACCGTTACGCGGGCCATGGATCACCTGTGCAGTTGCGAATCGGACATTCGGGGCGAACCGGACTGATGGTCGCCACAGCGCCGATTGTCAAGGAAAACCTGGGGATTCGACCGGCGTCATTCCGTCCAGCGCGCGGGGTCCAAGCGCCTCCAGCATCGCCGCGACGCTGAGCCCGGTCAGCGGATGACGCCAGTCCGGCGCGATCTCGGCCAGGGGGGCCAGGACGAACGCGCGGTCCTGCATCCGCGGATGGGGCAGGATCAGCCGGTCGGGCGTCTGCACCCCCTGGCGGTCGGGGGACAGGTCCATCCAGTCCCGCAGATGGCCCGCATCGGGTTCGATCCGGTCGTCCAGCGCAATCAGGTCCAGGTCCAGGACGCGTGCCGACCACCGGCCGGTGCTGCGGTCGCGGCCATGCTCTGCCTCGATCGCGTGCAGCGTCGCCAGGACCTGCGGCGCGTCCAGGGACGTGGCGATCAGCGCCACCGCATTGGCGAAATCGGGCCCCGATCCCGCAGGCATGGCGGGAGTCCGCCAGATGCGACTGATCGCGGTGATTGAAATGCCCGGGGCGCTGTGCAGAATGCCCATCGTCGTGCACAGGGTCGTTACGGGGTCCTGATCCGACAGGGGAAGGTTGGCCCCAAAAGCAACGATACCAAAAGACAGGTTAACCACGCTTTCCTCTTTCCTTACAGGTCCATGGCATGGGCCCGCGCATCTCAGGTCCCTCACCCTGGCCCGCGCTTGTGCCGTGAAGGACCGGGTTCATCAAAGGCAACATCCATGTTTTACAAAGACGACCGATTGGCAATCTTCATAGACGGGGCCAATCTTTATGCTGCCGCGAAGGCACTGGGCTTTGATATCGACTACAAGCTGCTGCGCCAGGAATTCGATCGCCGCGGCAAGCTGATGCGTGCCTATTACTATACCGCCCTGATTGAGGGCGAGGAATATTCCCCGATCCGTCCGCTGGTGGATTGGCTGCATTACAACGGTTTCTGCGTCGTGACCAAGCCGGCGCGCGAATACACCGACGCCCTGGGCCGCCGCAAGGTCAAGGGCAACATGGACATCGAACTGACCGTCGATGCGATGGAACTGGCCCCGCGGATGGATCACGCGGTCCTGTTCTCCGGCGACGGCGATTTCCGGCCGCTGGTCGAATCGCTTCAGCGTCAGGGGGTCCGGGTGTCGGTCGTGTCCACGATCCGCAGCCAGCCACCGATGATCGCCGACGACCTGCGGCGCCAGGCCGACAATTTCATCGAGTTGGACGCGCTGCGCGACATCATCGGCCGCCCGCCGCGCGAGCCGGCCCAAGTCGAGACGTGATCCCGCGTGCACCGGGGCCTGACGGCGCCGGTGCCGCATGACGCGATGATGGTGCGGACGGCGGGACTTGAACCCGCACTTCCGTTCGGAAAACAGATTTTCGTACCACTTCGACTTTCGCCGCCGGGGGTGCGATGCCCCGTTCGTGGTCTGGACTATCCCTTCGCCATGGTCCGCAAGGACGTTAGGCGCCGCCCGTCTAGTCTCTACACCTTCCCCGTCTCCGGGGCTTGGCTCGGGATTGGCACGGGGCCGGGGCCCCACAGCTTTCCCCGAATTTGAGCGGTTCTGCACCGGCGGTTTCCCGACCGGGCACTCCAATTGTCAAAGTCTGCTGCGTCTACCGATTTCGCCACGTCCGCATCATCATCACTCCTGCGTATCGCAGGCTGCGCGGCGCAGGGCAAGCGGGTGAACAAAACATAGCCCCCCGAATCAGGAACCGTTTTCATCGACCTTTGTTGGACAGACAACGCGCCAGCACAGGAGGACGTCATGTCCAGCATCAGCGAGACACGCGGCAACGGTGGAGAGACCCACCAGACCGGCGGCGAGGCCCTGACCACCAATCACGGGGTCCCGATTTCCGACAATCAGAACAGCCTGAAGGCCGGGGCCCGCGGTCCTACCCTGCTGGAGGATTTCGTCCTTCGCGAAAAGATCTTCCATTTCGACCATGAACGCATCCCGGAGCGGATCGTCCACGCCCGCGGTTCGGGTGCACACGGCTATTTCGAATGCACCGATCCGATCCCGGAACTGACCCGCGCGGGCGTTCTGGCCAATCCGGGCAAGACGCCGGTCTTCGTGCGATTCTCGACCGTGGCCGGCGGCGCCGGCAGTGTCGACACGCCGCGCGACGTGCGGGGCTTTGCGGTCAAGTTCTATACCCAGGAAGGCAACTGGGACCTGGTCGGCAACAACATCCCGGTGTTCTTCATCCAGGACGCGATCAAGTTTCCCGACCTGATCCATTCGGTCAAGATGGAGGCCGACAAGGGCTATCCGCAGGCCGCGAGCGCCCATGACACCTTCTGGGATTTCGTGTCGCTGATGCCGGAATCCATGCACATGATCATGTGGGCGATGTCCGACCGCGCGATCCCGCGCAGCCTGCGCATGATCGAGGGGTTCGGCGTTCACACGTTCCGCCTGGTCAACGCCCAAGGCAAGTCGACCTTCGTCAAGTTCCACTGGAAGCCCAATCTGGGCCTGCAGAGCCAGGTCTGGAACGAGGCCGTCAAGACTGCCGGCGCGAACCAGGACTATCACCGCCAGGACCTGTGGGAGGCCATCGATTCGGGCGACTTCCCGGAATGGGAACTGGGCATCCAGACCTTTGACGCGGAATGGGCCGCCAAGCAGCCCTATGACGTCCTGGACGCGACCAAGCTGATCCCCGAGGAGGACATTCCCGTCCGCATCGTGGGCCGCATGGTGCTGGACCGGAACCCCGACAACTTCTTTGCCGAGACAGAGCAGGTGGCCTTCCTGCCGACGAACGTCGTGCCCGGCATCGACTTTTCCGACGACCCGCTGCTGCAGGGACGGCTGTTCAGCTATATGGACACCCAGAAGTCGCGGCTTGGCACCACGAACTTCCACCAGATCCCGGTCAATGCGCCGAAATGCCCGATGCACAACTTTCAGCGCGACGGCATGATGCAGATGGCGGTGCCCAAAGGCCGCGCCAACTATGAGCCGAACAGCCTGGATCAGGCCGGAGAGGAGCCGGGACCCCGCGCCACCGACCAGGGCTTTGCGACCTACAAGGACATGACCGACCTGGGCAACCAGCCGGACGAGAAGCTGCGCGTGCGGGCGGACCTGTTCGGCGACCATTACAGCCAGGCACGGCTGTTCTATCGCAGCCAGACCGAGGTCGAGCAGACCCACATCGCCGATGCGATCACGTTCGAACTGTCCAAGGTCGGCCTTGGCCACGTGATCCAGCGCGTTCTGGGTCACCTGCGGGTCATCGACGAGGATCTGGCCGAGACCGTGGCCGAAGGTCTGGCCGAGGATCTGCCCGCCGCCGCGACGCCCATGCGCGAGCCGATCGACATGGCACCTTCGGATGCGCTGTCGATCATGAAGCAGGCCAAGCACAGCCTGAAGGGTCGCAAGGTCGGCATCCTGATCGGCGACGGCGGGGATCAAGCCAAGGTCGATGCGCTGCGCGACGCGGTCGAGGCCCAGGGCGGCACCGTCATGCTGATCGCCAAGGAGCGTGGCAAGGCCGAGGCGCAGTTGGCGGGATCGCCGTCGGTCCTGTTCGATGCGGTGGCGCTGGTCATCGGCGCCGATGACGCGGCCAAGCTGGCCAAGTTCAAGCCCGCGGTCGACTTCGTGTCGGATGCCTTTGCGCATCTGAAGGCGATCGGCGCCGACGATGCCAGCGCCAAGCTGCTGGCGGCGGCCGGGGTGCAGCCCGACAAGGGCGTGACCAAGCTGGACCCGGCGGCGTTCGTCGAGGCGGCGGTGCAGCGGTTCTATGACCGCGAAGCCAAGGTCTGGTAGGCCTCAGCCGTTTTGGATCGGAATGAAAGGGTGCGGGCCGGTGGTCCGCCCCTTACCCATAGCTGCGGGTCGGGCGGTCAAAGACCTTGCGGCCCATCAGGCTGCCGACGAGATCGACCATCAGCTTTGCGGTCCGGCCCCGTTCGTCCAGGAACGGGTTCAACTCGACCAAGTCCAGCGATGTGACCAGCCCCGATTCGTGCAGCAGCTCCATCACCAGATGCGCCTCGCGGAAGGTCGCGCCGCCGGGCACCGTGGTTCCCACCGCGGGCGCGATCGAGGGGTCAAGGAAATCCACGTCCAAGCTGACATGCAACAGGCCGTCGGCCGCGCGCACGCGGTCCAGAAAGGCCCGCAGCGGGGCCACGATGCCCTGTTCGTCCAGCACCCGCATGTCGTTCACGGTGATGTCCGTGGGCTGCATCAGGGCCAGTTCGGCGGGGTCCACGCTGCGGATGCCGAACATGCAGATGTTTTCGCCCGGGATGGGGGCGGGGAAGGGCGGGAAGGGGTCGAAACCGTCCAGCCCGTTGGCATAGGCCATCGGCGTGCCGTGCAGGTTCCCCGACGTGGTAGTGGCGACAGTGTGAAAGTCGCTGTGCGCGTCCAGCCAGATCACGAACTGCGCGCGGCCCTGCGCGGCGGCATGCGCAGCGACCCCCGCGACGGTGCCCAAGGCCAGCGAATGATCGCCCCCCATGATGATCGGCATGCCATGCGGCAGGGCGTCCTGGGTGGCCTGGCGCAGGGCGCCGGTCCAGGCGATTGTTTCGGGCAGGTGATGGACGGCGGGGTTGGCGCAGCGGTGGTCGCCCAACGGGTCCGGCGTGACATCGCCGCGATCCTCGACCGTGTGGCCCAAGGTCGACAAGGTCGCGGCCAGGCCCGCGGTGCGATAGGCGGCGGGGCCCATCAGGCAGCCGGGGCGGCGCTGGCCCTCGTCCACGGGGGCTCCGATCAGGATGCAATGGGTCATGGGGCTCTCCGGCTGGATGGTGCCCCGTTTGAACACGCCCGACCGGGGAAAGTCCACCGGCCGGGCGCATCCCCCTAGAAGTTCGAGGTCAAGCCCAGCCACAGGCGGCGGCCCTCGCCCTCGGTGTTGTTGGCGGCCATGGTGACGTCGCGGTCCAGAAGGTTGTAGATCGCGCCGTTCAGGCTGACCCGGTCGGTCAGTTGATAATCCGCCCCCAGGTCCACCGTCAGGTAGGACCCGTATTCATAGGCGATGGCTGTCCCGTCCGCGTCGAAGGCCACCGGTCGGCCGTTGGTGCCGATGCGGGCACTTGCGGCTGTTTCCCGGCCGTGATAGATCACCGACCCCCAGGCCCCCAGCCCCGCGACGGGGGTGACCCAATCGGCGGTCACGCTGGCCTGATGGCGCGGCGTACGGTCCAGCGGCAGGCCCGCGAAATTGCCGGTCCGCTGTTCGCTGTCGGTGAAGCTGTAGCTTGCGCGCAGCGTCAGGTCGGGAGTGGCGTCCCAGTCCGCGGTCAACTCGACCCCCTGCAGGCGGGCGCGGCCGACATTGTACCATTCCCATCTGTTGAAGGTGGTTCCGCCGATCATGACCTGGTCGTCGGTGCGGGCGCTTTCTATCTTGTCGTCGAAATCGGTGCGGAACAGCGTCGCACCCACCTGCCACGTCGGCGCATCGTAAAGTGCCGCCAGCTCATAGCTGGTGCTTTCCTCTGGCTGCAGGCCGGGGTTAGAGACGATCGCGCCTGCGCCCCGTTCGGTGGTGTAGAAATAGCCCGGCACGACGGAGCGCAGATCCGGCGCGCGGAACCCCGTCGACACGCCCCCCTTGAGGGTCAGGCCCTGCGTCGCGTTCCATACCGCATAGGCGCGCGGGGTCAGGTTGCTGCCGTATTCGGCATGATCGTTCAGCCGCGCCCCAAGGGTCAGGGCAAGATCGTCGCGCAGGCGCCATTCGTCCTCCAGGAACACCGCGCGCTGCGAGGTCGCAAAGGAATAGGTCCGCCCATCGCCCAGGCCGGGGTTCTGGTCGCGCAGCCCCGTGCGATTCACCTGCCCGCCAAAGACCAGCGTATGGCTGCCCTGCCATTCCAGCGGCGCGGTGAATTTCGCGTCATAGACGGTGTTCGTGACCTCTGGCGCGCGGTCGCCTGCGACAAGCGCGCCATTGCCCGATGCCGTCTTGCGCTGGCCCACCTCGCGCAGGACCGACAGGTCGGCCGCCACATGGCCCCACTGCCCGGCATAGGACAGGGCGGCGCGGTCGCGGGTGTTGTCCTGAAGGCTGTCGTTCTGCGGCGTGCCGCGGAAATCGACGGGCGCGATGGTGCGGCCGACGCGTCCCAGGTCCTCGATTGTGGTGCGCCCGCCCTCCAGGTGGACGGTGTGATCGGGTTCGGGCGTCCAGCTGAGCCGCGCCGACAGGTCCGTCAGTTCGCGGTCGCGCAGCCCGTCGACGACCCGCGACTCGGACCGGTCGAGGCGGCGTCCCCAGACCTGCAGGCCCAGCCGGTCCGCAACGATCGGCCCGCTGCCATAGAAGGACAGCTGGCGCGAGGACGCGTCGTCGCCGTCCTGGGGCAGGGTGGCCTCGGCCGTGACCGACCCGGTCCAGCGGTCGGCGACCGGCTTGGTGATGACGTTGACCACGCCGCCCATCGCGTCCGATCCGTACAGCGACGACATCGGGCCGCGAACGATCTCGATCCGGTCGATGGCGGCGACGGGGGGAATCCAGTTCTGCTCGATCCCGGCGCTGCCGTTGGTGCGCGATTCGCGCGTGCCCTGACGTTTGCCGTCGACCAGGATCAGCGTGTACTGGCCCGACAGGCCGCGGATGGTGATGTCCTGTTCGTTGGCGACGCCCGTTGTGGCCACGCCCTGCACCCCGCGCAGCGCGTCCGACAGGCTGGTGATGTTGCGCCGCGCCAGCTCCTCTCCGGAAATGACCGAGATGCTGGCAGGGGCGTCGGCGATGTTCTGTTCGAACCCGGACGCGGTGATCACGATCTCGTCCAGCAGGATGGGGGCTGTGTCCTGGGCCAATGCCGGCGCGGTCAGGGCGGTCAGCGACAGGAATGTCGCGCGAAGGGAGGGGGTCTTGGGCATCATGGGCCTCGGGGTCGGAGGGGACATGCTGCCTGGGGTCGTGGCCAGAGGGAAAAGCCGATTACCTGGGTAATTCAGTCGCCTTTACGGCGGGTGGGCGCGGGGGACAAGGTCTGCGCCCGCCCCCTGCGCTCCTGTGGCACGAATGCGACAGTCAGGCGCGGACGCCCTGGAAACGGGCGGCCCAGGCCTCTCGGTCCTCGTCGCTGATCTTGGCGAACATCACCTCGGGGACGGTGAAGGCATGGCCGGGGGCCAGCGCCTGCAGGGCCTGCGCCACGTCGTCGGGCCAGCCCGCATCCTGCGCGTCCATCGCCTGCAGCATCGCGGCCGATGCAAAGGGGATGAAGGGCTGCGACAGGACCGCATAAAGGCGGATCAGGTTCAGGCCCATGCGCACCTGCATCGCCGCTTGGTCGGGGTCGGTCTTGAACACCGTCCAGGGCGCGGCCGACTGCAGGTATTCATTGCCCGACACCCAGATGGCGCGCAGCTCGGCGGCGGCCTTGCGGACCTCCATCGCCTCCATATTCGCCTCATAGGCACGGACGCGGGCGGTCAGCGTGTCGATCAGCGCCAGTTCGGAAGGGCCCCAGGCCGGGCCTTCGGGAACGGCCTCGCCGAACTTGGCGCGGCAGAACTTGGTGATGCGGCTGACGAAGTTGCCCAGCACGTCGGCCAGGTCCTTGTTCACGGATTGCTGGAAATTCTCCCAGGTGAACTCGCTGTCGCCGGATTCGGGGGCGTGGGACAGCAGCCACCAGCGCCAGTAGTCCGCTGGCAGGATTTCCAGCGCATGGTCCATAAAGACGCCGCGCCCCTGCGAGGTGCTGAACTGTCCGCCCTGATAGGTCAGGTAATTGAAGGACTTGATATAGTCGACCATCTTCCACGGCTCGCCCGAACCGATCAGTGTCGCGGGGAAGGACAGGGTATGGAAGGGCACGTTGTCCTTGCCCATGAACTGGGTATAGGTCACGTCCTCGGCGCCCTGGTCCAGGCGCCACCAGCGGCGCCATGCGGCATCGTCGGCGCCCGCCGCATCGGCCCATTCGGCGGTCGCGCCGATATATTCGATGGGCGCGTCGAACCAGACATAGAAGACCTTGCCCTCCATCCCCGGCCAGTCCTGGTCGCCCCGCTTCACCGGCACGCCCCAGTCCAGGTCGCGGGTGATGCCGCGGTCCTGCAGCCCGTCGCCGTCGTTCAGCCATTTGCGCGCGATCGAGGTCGTCAGGATCGGCCAGTCGGTCTTGGCGTCGATCCAGGCGGCGATGTCGCCCTTCAGCGCGGACTGGCGCAGGTACAGGTGCTTGGTCTCGCGTACCTCCAGGTCGGTGCTGCCCGAGATCGCGCTGCGCGGGTTGATCAGGTCTGTCGGGTCCAGCTGCTTGGTGCAGTTTTCGCACTGATCGCCGCGCGCCTTGTCATAGCCGCAGTTGGGGCAGGTGCCCTCGATGTAGCGGTCCGGCAGGAAGCGGTTGTCGGCATGGGAGAAGACCTGCTTCTCGACGACCTCGCGGATATAGCCTTGGTCGGCCAGGCGTCCCGCGAAATGCTGGGTCAGGGCGCGGTTGCGGTCGCTGGAGGAGCGGCCGTAATGATCGAAGGACAGCCCGAACCCGTCGGCCAGCGCGGTCTGGACGCCATGCATCCGGGCGCAATAGTCGGCCACGGCCTCTCCGGTCTTGGCGGCGGCCAGCTCGGCGGGGGTGCCGTGTTCGTCCGTGGCGCAGATGAACATGACCTCGTGGCCCCGCGCCCGCAGATAGCGGGCATAGAGGTCGGCGGGCAGCTGTGAACCGACGAGGTTCCCCAGATGCTTGATGCCGTTGATGTAGGGCAGGGCAGAGGTGATCAGGTGGCGGGCCATGGCATGCGTCCTTTCGGGGTCGCGCATCTCTAGCCCTGTTGCGCCGTGATGAAAAGCGGTGCGCACGCCCGGCGCACCGGGCGTGCGCAGGTCGTCAATGGGCCAACATCTCGTCCACGATCTGGGCGGGGGTCATGTCGGCGGGATAGTAGGTGGGCCAGTTCGTCACCTCCTCCAGAAGGGCGGCGCGGTCGTCGCCCCAATACAGGTGGAAGTGGTCGGCGCGGGCCGGGGCGATCCCATGGTCGCTGAACTGGATGAAGGCGGGTGCGCCCGCGTCGCCGGCAGTCTTGGCAAAGATGAAACGGACGCCGCGGTTGCCGCGGGCATAGGTCAGGATCTCGTGCCCGTCATCAGCATAGGTGCCCGACACCTGCGTGCCGTCGCTGTAGAACGTCACAACGTCACCCTCGATGGTGATGCGGTCCGTATCGGTGGCATAGCCGGTCCGGTAATAGGCGGTGTATTGCTCGGCGGTCTGGTCGCCCTTCTGGGCCTTGCGGTCCATGACCGGCTCCAAGGTGCCGTCCTGCAGCAGGGGATAGACCGACTGCCAGTCG